>JAHCLE010000114.1 GCA_026125445.1 Burkholderiales bacterium | reverse complement strand
CGATATTCGTCAATTGATCGAAACCTCGGTCGCCAAGGTCAATCACGGTACGGTGCTCGCCAACGACGCGGGCGCCGCGATGAAGGATATTCTGGCCGCCGTCAGTAAAATGACGGGCCTTATGGCCGATATCGCCAGCGCTTCATCCGAACAGAGCACCGGCATCAGCCAGATCGCCGACGCCGTGACGGAAATGGACCAGGTGACGCAGCAGAACGCCGCCCAGGTCGAGGAAACCTCGGTCGCGACCGATCAGCTCGAACGGCGCAGCAACAAGCTCATGCAGGCTCTCGACGTCTTCAAGCTCAGCCACGCCGGCGCGCCGACGACGGCCTCCGGCACGCCGGTCTCGACGGCGCCGCGGCCGAAAACCGTCCGCGCCGCGCGCAAGGCGGCCTGAGAAGCGCAACGAGAAGAAACCACGCGGAAGCCTGCCCGCGCGTCCATCGACGCGCGGGCTTTTTCCTTACATGCCGAGCAGCCGCGGCAGGAAGGTCGAGAGGCCTTCCCAGTAGGTGACGAGCACCAGGAAGCCGAGCATCGTCAGCAGCCAGGGCCAGACCGCGACCGTCAGTTCGGTGATGCCCATCTTGGCGATGCCCGACGCGACATAGAGGTTGAGGCCGACCGGCGGATGGCACATGCCGACCTCCATGTTCACCGTCATCAGGATGCCGAAATGCACCGGGTCGATGCCGAGCTTCACCGCGACCGGGAACAGGATCGGCGCCATGATCAGGATGATCGACGACGGCTCCATCACATTGCCGGCCAGCAGCAGCAGCACGTTGACGATGAGCAGGAAGCCGATCCAGCCGAAGCCCTGCGCGATCATCCATTCGGCCAGCGCGTGCGGAATGTTCTCGTAGGTCATCAGGAACGAGAACAGCACCGCATTGGTGATGATGTAGAGGATCATCGCGCTGAGGTTGGCCGATGACAGCAGCACGCGCGGCACGTCGCGCAGCGTCAGATCCTTGTAGACAAACACCGCGATGATGAACGCATAGACCGCGCTCACCGCGGCCGCTTCGGTCGGCGTGAACAGGCCGGTATAGATGCCGCCGATGACGATGACGATGAGAGCCAGACCCCAGAACGAGTCGCGGAACGCCTTCAGCCGCTCGCGAAACGACGCCTTCGGCATGCGCGGATAATCGTTGCGCCAGGCGCGGTACCAGGTCGTCAACCCGAGCAGGAAGGCGAGCACGAGGCCCGGCACGATGCCGGCGATGAACAGCTTGCCGACCGAGGAATTGGTCGACACGGCGAACAGCACCATCGGAATCGACGGCGGAATGAGAATCCCGAGCGAGCCGGAGGTGGTGACGACGCCGGCGCCGAAGCGCTTCGGGAAACCTTGCGCCGCCATGGCCGGCAGGATCACCGAGCCGATCGCCACCACGGTGGCCGGCGACGAACCGGAGATCGCGGCGAACAGCGCACAGGCAACGACCGCGGCGAGCGCGAGGCCGCCGTACCAGTGGCCGACCATCGCCGTAGCGAAGGCGATCATGCGCCGCGCCACGCCGCCGTGAGTAAGGAAATTGCCGGCGAGGATGAAGAACGGGATCGCCATGATCTCGAACTTCTCGATGCCGGTGAAGAGCTTGAGGGCGACCGCCTCGACCGGCACGTCCGTCATGAAGAAGAGGAACGAGAGCACCGTGAGGCCGAGCGAAATCGACACGGGCATGCCCGTGAGCATCAGGCCGAACAGGAGGATGAAGATGATGGCGGCGTTCACTTGTCTTCCCTCCGCGGGTGGCCCTTGGGCAGCACTTCCTTCGGGTGCAGGTCCGGAACGACCGCCACCGGGATGATGTCGACGTCCTCGACCTTCTCGACGCCCTCCACGTGCCCGTGGTCGTGGTGGGGCAGCTCGCCGGTGCGGAAGAACGACCACGCCACCTGAAGGAAGCGGAAGCACATGAGGGAGGAGCCCAGCGGGATCGCGAGGTAGACGATCCAGGCCGGCACCTCGAGGTCGGGGGAGACCTGGTCGGTGTGGGCGATCTCCCAGACGAAGTGCGCGCCCATCGAGGCGACGATGCCGGTGAAGAGGGCGCCGGCGAGCAGGCCGAAGAGCACGAAGACCGCGCGCTTGCGGGGACCGAGCTGGTTGATGAAGACGTCCACGCCCACGTGGATGCCGGTGCGCACACCGTAGGCGGCGCCGAACTTCGCCATCCACACGAACATGTAGATGCAGAGCTCCTGTGCCCAGCTCAGGTTCAGGGCGAGGAGCCGGTCCTGCAGGCCCGGGATCGGGATCCCGGTCGCGTAGCGGTGGACCACGGCCACGAAGATGATCACCGTGGCCGAGCCCATGAGGAGCGCGATGATCCACTCCTCGAGATGGTCGAGCACCTTGAGCATTGTCCTCCCCCCTCCCCTGCGCGACCGGGGCGGCGCGGGGCCGCCCCGTCCGCGAGCGCTACAGCTTGGCCGGGTCGAAGCCCGTTTCCTTGTAGATCGACTGGATCAGGTCCTTGCCGATGCGCGACTCGCTGTCCTGGTGCACCTTCACGAGCGCCTTCTTCCAGGCCTTCTTCTCCTCCGGCGTGAGGGTGATGATCTGCGACTTGCCGCTCTTCCTCACCGCCTCGAGCGCGTCCTCGTTCTCCTTCTTGGCGATGTCGTTGGCGTACTTGGTGGCGTCCTTCATGGCGCCCTCGAGCGTCGTACGCACGTCGGCGGGAAGGCCGTCCCAGAACTTCTTGTTCACGATCACCGCGTAGCCGAGATAGCCGTGGTCGGAGAGCGTCACGAACTTCTGCACCTCGTGCATCTTCTGCGTGTACAGGTTGGAGGGCGGGTTCTCGGTGCCGTCCACCACGCCCGTCTGCAGCGCCTGGTACACCTCCGAGAAGGCCATCACCTGCGGGTTGGCGCCCAGCGCGCGCATCTGGGCGTCGAGCACCTTGGAGGACTGGATGCGCATCTTCAGGCCCTTGAAGTCGGCCGGGGTCTTGAGCGGCTTGTTGGCGCTCATCACCTTGAAGCCGTTGTCCCAGTAGGCGAGGCCGCGGATGCCCTTGGGCTCGAGCCTCGCGAGCAGCGCCGCGCCGACCGGGCCCTGCGTCACCTTGTGCAGCTCCTGGTAGTTGTCGAAGATGAAGGGCAGGTCGAAGACCTCGAAGGCGGGCACGCCCAGCGGGCCGAACTTGGCGAGCGAGGGGGCGAGCATCTGCACCGCGCCCAGGCTCAGGGCCTCCATCTCCTCCTTGTCCTTGTAGAGCTGGCTGTTGGGGTACACCTCGACCTTCACGCGGCCCTTGGTGCGCTCCTCGGCCAGCTTCTTGAAGTAGTCGGCGCCCTTGCCCTTGGGCGTGTCGTTCGCCACCACGTGGCTGAACTTGATGACGATGGGCTGCTGCGCGAAGGCGGGCGAGCCTGCGAGCACGAAGGCGGCCGAGACGGCCGCGGCGATGAGAGTCCTGCGCTTCATGGTTTCCTCCTCCTCCAGTCTTGAACGGGCCCCCGGGACCTTCCGGGGGATGGCGGCATGTTGCGCCGGGCGGGCCGGGCCGGGCATTGTGGACTTCCACATCCCCGTTTACAGGCCCGGGCCGGGGGCGCGAGGATAGCCGGGTGTCGACCGAAGCCATCCCGCCGCCCCCGACCGCAGCCGCTTCCGCGGCCGCGCCCGCGCCCCTGCGCCTGTGGCCGCTGATGCGCTGGTGGATGCCCGTGGTGATCGGCGGGCTGCTGCTCGGGGCGACCTCCTTCCTCGTGAACCTGTCGAGCATCCAGGAGCGCGGCGAGGCCCACGACCAGCTCGTCACCGACACGCAGTGGGTGCGCCAGTCGCTGCAGTTCCAGCTCGAGCGGGAAGCCGAGGCGCTCGAGCTCATCGCCTCCGACCTGCGCACGGGTGCCCTGGCGCCGGCCGGCCTGGAGGCGCGGCTTCGCGTCTTCCTGCGCCGCGGGCGGGAGACGATCTCGGTCGCCCTGCTCGAGGACGGCCCCGGCGCGCCGGCCCTGGAAGTGCGCGACCCCTCCGCCAGCGGCATCGACGCCCTCGCCGCGGTGCCGTCGTCGATCATCGAGGCCGCCATGGAGCGGGCGGCGCGCCAGGGCGATGCGGCGTTCAGCAAGCCCTTTTCCGCGTCCTGGGGGGCGGGCATCGTGCTGGGCGTTCCCGCGGGACTCGCGCCCGGATCGGGGGCCAACCGGATGCTCGTCGCCGTGTTCTCGCTCGAGCGGCTCCTCGAGGAGATGGTCCCGTGGACCTTCGCGCAGGGCCACGAGGTGACGATCTCGGACGTCACGGGGACCGTGCACGCCCGGCGCAACGCCGCCGGAGCCGGGCGCGGCATCTACACGTACCAGGCCCCGCTGGACCTTCCGGGCGCCGCGCTCATCCTGCGCACCAACAGCGTGAAGGGGCCGCCGGACTGGATCGCGAACGTGCTGCGCGGGGGGGTCATCGCGCTCGCCTTCTTCCTCTTCTGGAGCCTGTGGGCCCTGTGGAGCGACGTGCGCCGGCGCGTGGCCGCCGAGCACCGCCTGCGCGACGAGGTGGCGTTCCGGCGCGCGATGGGCGACTCGGCCGTGATCGGCCTGCGCGCGCGCGACCTGGACGGGCGTGTCACGTTCGCGAACCCCGCCTTCTGCCGCATGGTGGGGCTGCCCGAGGAGGCGCTCGTGGGCCACGCGCCCCCGATGCCCTACTGGGTCCCGGAGCGCATGGACGAATACCGGGACCGCGTGGACCAGGTGCTCTCCGGGCAGGCCACCACGGCTCCCTACGAGACGGTGTTCCAGCGCGCCGACGGCCAGCGCTTCCCCGTGGTCATCTACGACGCGCCGCTCCGGGACGCGGACGGGCGGCAGGTCGGCTGGATGAGCTCCATCATCGACGTCACGGAGGAAAAGCAGGCGGAGGAGCGCGAGCGCCAGCAGCACGAGCGCCTGCAGACGGCCGCGCGCCTGACCACCATGGGCGAGATGGCCTCGTCGCTCGCCCACGAGCTCAACCAGCCGCTGGGCGCCATCACGAGCTACCTCGCGGGCTCCCTCAACCTGCTGCAGAAGGGCGACGCGCCGAAGGAGGAGATCGCCGCGGCGCTCGCCAAGGCGAGCGCCCAGGCGCAGCGGGCGGGCCAGGTGATCCGGCGCGTGCACGAGTTCGTGCGCAAGCAGGAGCCCAAGCGAATGCCGGTCGAGGTCTCCGCGCTGCTCGACGACTGCCGCGCCCTCATCGACCTGCAGGCCCGGCGGGATGGCGTGCGCGTGACCGTCGAGGTGGAGGCGGACCTGCCGCCGGTCTACGGCGACCCGGTGCTGCTGCAGCAGGTGATCCTCAACCTCACCCGCAACGGCATCGACGCCATGGCCGGGTGCCCGCCCGAGCGCCGCCGCCTCGCGATCTCGGCCTCGCGACTGGGCGCGTGGGTGCTCATCGTCGTGCGCGACTTCGGCAGCGGCATCGACGAGTCGCTCGCCGAGCAGGTCTTCTCGCCCTTCTTCACCACCAAGGCCGAGGGGATGGGCATGGGCCTTTCCATCTGCCGGTCCATCGTCGAGCTGCACGGCGGGCGCCTGAACTTCCGGCGCCTGGCGGACGGCACCGAGTTCCACCTCCAGCTCCCGCCCGGGCAATGATCCACATCGTCGACGACGAGGAGGCCCTGCGCGACTCGCTCGAGTGGCTGCTGCGCTCGCGCGACCTGCCCTCGCGAGCCTTCGCCTCGGGCGAGGCGTTCCTCGCGCACGCGCGCTCCCCCCTCGCAAGCCCGGACGCCCCTGGCGTGATCCTGCTCGACGTGCGCATGGACGGCATGAGCGGCACCGAGCTCTTCGAGCGCATCCAGGCCGAGTCGCTCTGCCCCGCCTGGCCCGTCATCTTCCTCACCGGCCACGGCGACGTCCCGATGGCCGTCGAGACCCTCAAGCGGGGCGCCTTCGACTTCGTCGAGAAGCCCTTCAACGACAATTCGCTGGTGGACCGGCTGGCCGCCGCGCTGGACGAGTCGCGGCGCCGGCTCGAGGAGAGCCGCCAGAAGCTCTCGCTCGAGGAGCGGCTGGCGGCCCTGACCTCGCGCGAGCGCGAGGTGCTCGACCTCGTCGTCGAAGGGCACTACAACAAGGTGATCGCCGACCGCCTGGGGATCGCGATGCGCACGGTGGAGGTCTACCGCGCCCGGGTCTTCGGGAAGATGGGCGTGAAGAGCGCCGTGGAGCTGGCGGCCATGCTCGCCTCCCGCCACAGGGAGGATTGAGGGCGGGCGGCGGCGCCTACATCCGATCCGGCAGCCAGGTGACGATGCCGGGGAAGAAGTAGAGCAGCCCCACGGCGACCACCATCAGCAGGAAGAGCGGCATCGTGACCCGGGCGATCCAGGGGATCTGCTTCTTCGTCATGCCCTGGAGCACGAAGAGGTTGAAGCCCACGGGCGGGGTGATCTGGGCCATCTCCACCACCAGCACGATGAAGATCCCGAACCAGATGAGGTCGATGCCGGCCTTCTGGATGGTGGGCAGGATCACGCCCATGGTGAGAACGACCATCGAGATGCCGTCCAGGAAGCAGCCCAGGACGACGAAGAAGATCATGAGCGCGAAGAGCAGCCAGAACGGCGCGAGGCCGAGCCCCGTGATGAACTCCGCCAGGTGGCGCGGCAACCCGATGTAGCCCATGGAGAGCGTGAGGAACGCGGCGCCGGCGAGGATGAGCGCGATCATGCAGTACAGGCGCGTGGCCCCCATGAGGCTCTCCACGAACACCTTGCGGCTCATCGAGCCCTGCGCCCAGGACAGGAGAAGGGATCCCACCACGCCGAGGGCCGCGGCCTCGGTGGCGGTGGCGATGCCCACGTAGATGGAGCCCAGCACGAGGGCGATGAGCGCGACCGGCCCGATGAGGTGGCGCGAGGTCGACACCTTCTGCAGGAAGGTCATCGGCGCGTCCGGCGGCGGGATGCGCCCGGGGTTCAGGAGCGACCAGGCCACGGTGTAGCCCATGAAGAGCCCCGCGAGCAGCAGCCCCGGCAGCACGCCCGCGATGAAGAGCTTGGTGATCGAGACTTCCGCCGTCACGCCGTAGACGATCATGATGATCGAGGGCGGGATGAGGAGGCCCAGCGTGCCCGCGCCCGCGAGCGTCCCGATCGTCATGTCCTCCGGATAGCCGCGGCGCTGGAGCTCCGGCAGCGTCATCTTGCCGATCGTGGCGCAGGTGGCGGCGCTCGACCCGGACACCGCGGCGAAGATCGTGCAGCCGATGATGTTCGTGTGCAGCAGGCGCCCGGGGATGCGCTGCAGCCACGGCGCGAGCCCCCGGAACATGTCCTCCGAAAGGCGCGTGCGGAAGAGGATCTCGCCCATCCACAGGAAGAGCGGCAGCGCGGTGAGCGTCCACGAGGAGCTCGAGCCCCAGATCGTGACCGCCATGGCGTCGCCCACGGGGCGGCTGGTGAAGAGCTCCATGCCGATCCAGGCGACTCCCAGGAGCGCGAGCCCGATCCACAGCCCGCTCGCGAGGAGCGCGAAGAGGAAGGCGATGAGGACCGCGGTGATGAGGAGGTCCACCGCGCTACTCCATGTGCTTCATTTCGGTCTCCGCCTTCCTCGTGGCGTGCGGATGGCGGCGGCGCAGGTGCAGCACGAAGTCGTCGGCCATGGCCACGAAGAGCACGATCGCCCCGGCGGCCATCGCGATCTGCGGGATCCACAGCGGCGTGGCGTCGTTGCCCTGCGAGATGTCGTTGAACGTCCAGGACTGCCAGACGAGGCGCGTGCAGAAGATCGCGAGCACCGCGCAGAAGAAGGTGCCCGCCGCGTGCGACCACAGCTCCAGCGCGTGCGTCACCTTCGGGCCGAAGCGCTCCAGGAACAGGTTCACGCGGATGTGCTCGCCACGCTTGAGGGTGTGGGCGAGCGCGAGGAAGGCAGCCGCCGCCATCGAGTAGCCCGCGTAGGCATCCGAGCCGCGCAGGTTGAAGCCGAACATGCGCCCGAGCACGCTCGCGAGCACCATGGCGAGCACGCCCACCATGAAAAACGCCGCGGCCCAGGCCGCGGCGTCGTAGAGCGTGTCGAGCGCCTTGCGCACGGACTACTTCTTGAACGCCTCGACGATCGCCTTGCCGTCGGGCCCGGCGGTCTTCAGCCACTCCTCGGTGAGCGTCGCGCCGATCTTCTGGAAGTCGGCCTTCAGCTGCGCCGAGGGCGGCGAGACGTTCATGCCGTTCTTCCTGAGCTCGCCGAGGTACCAGGCGGTCTTCTCCTCGGAGATCTTCCAGCCGCGCTCCTGCGCGGCCGCGGCGGCCTTCACGACGGCCTCCTGGGTCGCCTTGTCGAGGGCGTCGAAGGCCTTCTTGTTGGCGAAGATGATGTTCTTCGGGAGCCACGCCTGCGTGTCGTAGTAGTTCTTCACCAC
>JAHCLE010000113.1 GCA_026125445.1 Burkholderiales bacterium | reverse complement strand
GCGTCGTCCGAGGTGGCCTTGATGTCGTGCGTGCCGTGGCAGTCGCTGCAGGTGGCGGCCACCATCCTGCCTCCGGCGCGCGCCAGGCCGTGGATGGTGGTGGCGTACTCCTTGACGGCCTTCTCGTGGCAGCTCGCGCACTGGGCGGGCTCGACCGACTTGTGCGGGTACTTCCGGAAGCCCTCGCCGGCGTGGCAGTCGACGCACGCGGCCCTGCCGGAACCGTGCAGGGTCTTCGCGTGCTTCGCGGCGTCGAGGAGGACGGGCTTGCCGGCCTTGCTCTTGTCGGTGGGCTCGGCCTCCGAATGGCAATCGATGCACTTCTGGCTCGCGTCGGCCGCCGCCTTGGCGGCGGCGGGCGCCCTCGGGGCCGGTGCCTCCTTCGCCGAAGCCGGGGCCATGAGCCCCAGCGCGAGGGCAAGCGCAATGCCTTGAATCGTCGCGCGGATCATCGTCGGTTCCCTGCACGTGTGGCCAGGACCCCGCCCCTCGAGGGGCCCGCACCGTGTGGGTGGCGGAGGGCACTGGAGCCGGAATGCGTCGACGGCAAAAGTCTCATGGCAGGGGGTATGCGGTATTGACGTGGGTCAAGGGGCTACCCGCCGCGGTCCCCGCCCACGCGGCGGGTAGAATTCCCGCATGCAGATCCGATTCCTCGGGGCCGCGCGCGAAGTGACCGGCTCCTGCTTCCTCGTCGAGACGGGGCGCGCGCGGTTCCTGGTGGATTGCGGCATGCACCAGGGGGGCCGGGAGTCGGCCGCCAAGAACCGGGCCTTTCCCGCCTTCGACCCGGGGGCGCTGGACTTCGCGCTGGTCACCCACGCGCACCTCGACCATTGCGGCCTGCTGCCCGTGCTCGCGGCGCGCGCGCCGGCGCTGCCGGTCTTCGCCACCGGCGCAACCGCCGACCTTCTGCCCCTCATGCTCCTCGACAGCGCCCACATCCAGGCGCGCGAGAAGGAGCGCGCCCTGCGCCACCGCATTCCGGCGCCCGCGCCGCTCTACACGGCGGCCGACGTGGAAAGGGCCACTCGCCAAGTCCGCGGCATGGCCTACCACGCCGAGTTCCGGCCGCACCCCGACGCGGCCGTGCGCTTCCTCGACGCGGGTCACATCCTCGGGTCGGCGATCGCCGAGGTGCGCCTGCGGGAGGGAGGACGGGAACGCCGCCTCGTCTTCTCCGGCGATCTCGGTCAGCCCGCGCGCCCCGTCGTGCGCGACCCGGAAACCGTGGAGTTCGCCGACTTCCTCGTGATCGAATCCACCTATGGCGACCGCCTTCACAAGTCGATGGACGAGACCGTCGCCGAGCTGGTGGCGGCGGTGCGCGAAACGCTCGACGCGCGCCGCGGCAACCTCGTCGTGCCCGCCTTCGCGCTGGGCCGCGCCCAGGAGCTCCTCGTGCTGCTCTTCGAGCTGTGCGAGCGCGGCGTGCTGCAGGGACTGAACGTCTTCGTGGACTCCCCCCTCGCGCTGCAGGCCACGCAGGTCACGCTCTCCCACCTCGAGAGCCTCGACCCGGCGGTGGCGCGCTTCGCGGCGGCGCTTCGCCGGCGCCGCCTTCCCTACGGGCTGCACTTCACGCATTCGCCGGAGGAGTCGATGGCCATCAACAAGATCCGCTCGGGCGCCGTCATCATCGCCGCGAGCGGGATGTGCGAGGCGGGCCGCATCCGCCACCACCTTCGCCACAACCTGGGCCGCGAGGAATGCGCGATCCTGTTCACCGGCTTCCAGGCGGGCGGCACCCTCGGCCGGCGGCTCGTCGACGGGGTCCGCAGCGTGCGCCTCTTCGGGGAAACCGTCCCGGTGCGCGCGAGCATCCACACCCTCGGGGGCCTGTCCGCCCACGCCGACCAGCGCGCCCTGCTCGCCTGGCTCGGCGGCTTCCGGCGCCCGCCGGCGCGCTCCTTCGTCGTCCACGGCGAGGAAGCGGCCTCGCTCGCCTTCGCCGCCGCGGTCGCCTCCCGCCCCGGATGGTCCGTCGACGTCCCGCGACCGGGAGAGCCGGTCACCCTCTGAGGGCGGGCCTCCTGAAAAGTCCGCCCTCTCCTGCTATCCTTTCCGGCAGCCTGTAACAGGGCCCGTTACGCCCCTTCCCGAAGATGCGCTCCCCCGAACCGAACGCCCCCCCGGCTGCCGAGGACCGCTGGCGCGAGGCCGTGCTCACGGCCGGCCTGGCGGTGTTCGACTGGGACATCCCGGGCAAGCGCATCTACCGCTCCCCGGAGATGCTCGCCACCTGGGACTATCCCGAGGGGCCCAACGAGGCCGTCGACGCCGCGCGCAGCGTGATCCACCCCGACGACTTCCCGGACTTCTGGGCGCGCATGACGGAGCTTCAGGGCGGCACGGTCGAGCGCGCCATCCTCGAGATGCGCATGCGACAGCGCGACGGCGCCTGGCGGTGGGTGCGCTGGCGCGCGCGCATCGCGAGCCGGGGGCCGGACGGCCGCCCCGCGCGCGTCGTGGGCACGGTGAACGACATCCACGAGCTGTGGAAGGGCCGCGACCTCGCGCGCGAGAGCCAGATGCGCCTGCAGGGCATCGTCGACTCGGCCATGGACGCGATCATCTCGATCGACGACAACCAGCGCATCACGCTCTTCAACCGCGCCGCGGAGCGCATCTTCGGCTACGAGCCGCTGGAGGTGCTGGGCCAGCCCCTCGAGATGCTCATCCCCGGGCGATTCCACGGAGAGCACCACCGCCACGTCGAGCAGTTCGGGCGCACGGGCGTGTCGAGCCGGCCGATGATGGCCCAGCGCATCGTGACGGCCCTGCGCAAGAGCGGCGAGGAGTTCCCCATCGACGCCTCGATCTCGCAGAACGAGATCCGCGGCCACCGCTTCTTCACCGTGATCCTTCGCGACGTGTCGGTGCGCGAGCGCACGCGCCGCGAGCTCGCCCAGGCGCGCGAGGACCTGCGCGAGCTCTCCGTGGCCTCGCGCACGGCCCGCGAACAGGAAAACAGCCGCATCTCGCGCGAGCTGCACGACGAGCTGGGGCAGAACCTCACCTCGCTCAAGATGGACCTCGCGTGGCTCGAGGCGAACACGCCGCGGGAGGACGAGAAGTTCCTGAAGACGATCTCCGCCATGCGCGCCGTCCTCGACAGCACCGTCGCGGCCACGCGCCGCATCTCCGCGGACCTGCGCCCGCTCATGCTCGACGACCTGGGACTGGCCGCCGCGATGGAATGGCTCGCGGAGGAAACGAGCCGCCGGCACGGCTTCCGCGTCGACCTCGCGGTGGACGAGGCGAGCGCGAACCTCGCCGAGCCGCTCGCCTCGCAGGTCTACCGCATCGTGCAGGAGAGCCTCACCAACGCGGGGCGGCACGCCGCGGCCCGCAACGTCCGCGTGGCCCTGCGCACCATCGGCCGGGAGGTGCGCCTCGACGTCGAGGACGACGGCCGCGGCCTGGGGCCCGAGGACCTGCGCAAGAAGGGCTCCTTCGGCCTCGTGGGCATCCGGGAACGCGTCTACATCCTGGCCGGCTCCGTGGAGATCCGCGGCGACGCGGGCCAGGGCACGGTGATCCACGTGCGCCTGCCGATCCCGGCGGCCGAAGGGGGTGCGCCGTGACCCGCGTGGTCATCGCGGACGACCACGCCATCGTTCGCGAGGGCATCAAGCGCATCCTCGACGGCCAGGAGGGGATCGAGATCGCCGGCGAGGCCACCAACGGCCACGAGGCGCTCGAGCGCGTGCGCGAGGGCGGCTTCGACATCCTGCTGCTCGACCTCTCGATGCCCGGCAGGAGCGGCATCGAGCTCATCAAGCAGGTGAAGGACGAGTCGCCGAAGCTGCGCGTCCTGGTCCTCACCATGCACGAGGAGGACCAGTACGCCGTGCGCGCCATCCGGGCGGGCGCCTCCGGATACCTCACGAAGGAAAGCGCCCCCGGCCAGCTCGTCTCCGCCATCCGCCGCCTGGCGGAGGGCAGGCCCTACATCAGCGCCAACGTGGCCGAGCAGCTGGCGCTCGACGTCCAGCCCCGCGGCGGCGAGGAGCCGCACCGCCACCTCTCGGACCGCGAGTTCGAGGTGTTCCAGCTCCTGGTGAACGGCCGCAGCGTCTCCGAGATCGCCGGCCAGCTGCACCTGAGCGTGAAGACCGTCAGCACCCACAAGACGCGCATCCTGCAGAAGATGAGCGCCTCCTCGGTCGCCGACCTCGTCCGCTACGCGATCCACCACCACCTGACCGCCGAGCCGCCGGCCAAGGCGTGAGCCGGGGCGGTAGGACGATTCCTACACGCCGGACGCGGCGGGCTCCTACCCCGCGATTCAGCCCGCGCCGATAGGCCACGGCGGCCGTCGTGGCCAGAATGCGGCCATGTCCTTCCGCCAAGCCCGCCGCCAGCCGTGATGGACCTCTTCATCGTCGAGGATTCGATCCCCGTCCGCGACCGCCTCGTGCGCACCCTCGAGGGCCTCGAGGGCCTCGACATCGTCGGGACGGCCGAGGACGTGACGGCCGCCATCGCCGGCCTCGAGGACAACCACCCCGATGCCCTCATCCTCGACCTGCAGCTGCCCAGCGGAAGCGGGCTGCAGGTGCTGCGCGCCGTGCGCGAGAAGCTCCCCGCCATGCGCGTGATCGTCATGACCAACTTCGCCGCCGAGCCCTACCGCAAGGCCGCCTTGGCCGCCGGCGCCGAAGTCTTCCTCGACAAGTCGGCGGAATTCGCCCGCGTGCGCGACATCCTCTCGGAATGGCGCGACCAGGCGGTGAACCGCCCCCTGCACTGACTCCACGATGCCTACCCGAAAGGAAACCGCCATGAGCACCGTCAGAGCCACGAGCCACGCCGATGCCCATCGATCGACCCTCGCCGAGGCCTGCCGCCTGCTGGGCCTGCCGGAAGTCGCCGGCGCCCGCCAGGTGGACACGACGTTCCTGCACAGGCGCCTGAAGGCGGGGCAGCGGCTCACGTCGCAGGGCGAGCCCTTCGAGGCGCTCTACATCGTCGCCGAGGGGTTCTTCAAGACCTTCGTGGCCGACGAGACGGGCAACCAGCTGGTGCTCGGATTCCCGCTGCGCGGCGACCTGGTGGGGGCCGACGGGCTCTGCAACCACCGCCACGCCTCCTACGCGGTCGCGCTCACCGATGCCGAGGTGGTGGTCGTGCCCTTCCGCAGCATCGCCCACCTGGGCCGCTCGCTCGACGACTTCGAGCAGCTCATCTACCGCGCCATCAGCCGCGAGCTGGTAACGGACCACTCCCTGCGCTCGCTGATCGGCACCCTCGGCGCCGAGGCCCGCGTGGCCCGCTTCCTCGCCAACTTCGCGGACCGGTGCGGCAAGGCCGGCCGCCCCGCGTCCCGCATCACGCTTCCCATGACCCGCCAGGAGATCGGCAGCTACCTGGGCCTCACGCTCGAGACGGTGAGCCGCGCCTTCTCCGCGCTCGCCGACTCCGGCCTCGTGCGCGTCGCGCAGCGCGAGGTCGAGATGTGCGACATCGACCAGCTGCGCGTCCTGCAGAAGCTGCATACGGTGACCGCGCCCCGCGCCGGCGCCCGCCGCGGCGACCGCCCCACCCGCCGCAACGTGACCTGGGTGGACATGCTGGGCGCCGCTGCCTGAACGGAGCTCCTCTCGCCGTGCTCGCGCACGGCGACTCGGCGAGGCGGCTGCGGCCGCCTCTTTTTTTTCCCGCACCCCGGGCGTAGGGTCTCGCCATGGACGACCTCGCGATGACGCTCCTCGCGCCCGGCGGGCCGCTCGCGGCCGTGCGCAGGGCCGCGCCCGCGCCAGGCGCCGGAGAGGTTCTCCTCGAGGTCTCGGCCTGCGGCGTGTGCCGCACCGACCTGCACATCGTCGACGGCGAGCTGCCCGACGCGCGGCTCCCGCTCGTTCCCGGCCACGAGGTGGTCGGACGCGTGGCCGCCCTCGGCCCGGGAGCCGGCCGGTTCCGGATCGGCGAGCGCGTCGGCGTCCCGTGGCTGGGAGGCGCCTGCGGCCACTGCGGGCACTGCGGCCACGGCCGCGAGAACCTGTGCGACGACGCGGTGTTCACGGGCTACCACCGCGACGGCGGCTACGCCCGCTACGCCGTGGCCGACGAGCGCTTCTGCCTGGCGATTCCCGAGGCTTACGACGACGCGCACGCGGCGCCCCTGCTTTGCGCGGGCCTCATCGGCTACCGCGCCTACGCCATGGCGCCGGGAGCCGCGCGGCTGGGCCTGTACGGCTTCGGGGCCGCGGCGCACCTCGTGGCGCAGGTGGCGCTGGCGGAGGGGCGCGAAGTGTTCGCGTTCACGCGTCCGGGAGACGCGCGCTCCCGGGATTTCGCCCGCAGCCTCGGGTGCCAGTGGGCAGGAGGCTCCGACAGCGCGCCGCCGACGCCGCTGGACGCCGCCCTGATCTTCGCGCCGGTGGGAAGCCTCGTCCCCGCGGCCCTCGCGGCGACCGCCAAGGCCGGAGTGGTGGTGTGCGCCGGCATACACATGAGCGACATCCCCGCCTTCCCGTACCGCCTGCTGTGGGGGGAGCGCGTCGTGCGCTCGGTGGCGAACCTCACCCGCGCCGACGGCGAGGCCTTCATGGCCCTCGCGGGCCGCACGCCGCTCGACGCGAGGCCGGTTCCCTATCCGCTGGAGCGGGCCAACGAGGCCCTCGAGGACTTGCGGCGCGGCGCCTTCGACGGCGCGGCGGTGCTGCTGGCCCGCTAGATCGCCACGCCCGCGGCGCGTCCGCGCACGGGCTCCGACAGGCCCACGAGGATGCCGCTTGCGACGAGCGAGAAATCGGCGCAGGCGCGGCCTGCGCCCATCGACGGGCAGCCACCGGTACCCGCGGCGGAAGCTTGCCGCAGGTGCGAGGCTGCCGCTCCGAGCCTCGCCTTGAGGTCGAACGGCACGTCGTGACGGCCTCCCCATCCCTCCTCGAGCGAACGCCCGAGGGCCGCGATGTCCTCGAGCAGGCGCTCGCGATCCGGCCCCTCGAGGCCGCCGTGGCCCTCGGAGAACTCGCGCGCGGCGAGCTCCACGGCGAGAAGGGCCTGCGCGACCGCGTCCTCGAGCCCGGCCCAGGCGCCGCGGTGCGTCTCGCGCACGGGCATGGCGGGACGCTGGTGGGAGCTCTCGATGCCTTCGCCCACGGTGCGCGCCACGGTGGCGATGTGCTCCGCGGTGAGCGGGCGGCTGCGCAGCGCGTGCAGCGTGAGGTTGCGCACCGCCTCGCGCACGTTGCGCGTCCCGGCCGCCTCGCGCGCGTCGCGCAGGAGGTCGTCGGCGGAAACGGAACGGATCATGAGTCTCCCTGGCAGCCGGGCGTCGCTGGCAATCGTTCGCCCGTTTCGCGAGCAGCCTAGAGGAACGCGAGGCGGGCCCGTTGAGATAGATCAACGGCGCCCGCGCCCGAGACCGCGCCCGCCGCCATGCGGTACGATTGGGAATACCGACCCATACTGCCGATCGGCCGCCATGAGAAACCGACTGCTCGCTTGCCTCGCCGCCCTCGCCGCCGCCACGTCGCTCGCGGCGCCGCCCGACGCCTGCACGATCGTCACGATCGACGAGGTCAACTCCATCGCCGGCGGGACGGCCGCCAAGATATCGCCACGCAAGACCGGCAACCCCTCGGAGTGCGCCTTCGAGGACGCGCGCCGGGCCGCGGTGCTCACGATCCGCATCCGCGAGGTGCAGTACGCCGCGGAGAACGAGCTGCAGTACGAGCGCGAGAACCTGGAGAAGATCTACCGCGCCAAGGTGAAGTGGATCGAAGGCGTGGGCGACCGCGCGTTCTGGCTGCAGGCCAACAAGTCCGGGATGTTCCGCAAGAACAAGATGCTCGTGACCGTGACCTTCTCGCGCGAGAAGAACGCCACCGAGGTCGACACGATGCAGGTGGCCCGGCTCATCGAGAACCGCCTGAAGTGACGCCCGCGGGCCGGAGGCCGTGACCTGCGGCCCCGGGGAAGCCTCGCCCGGCCGGGTGAATTGGCGCAGCCAATCGCGCGCATCGGAACAATCAATTGGACTCCGGGGGGATGGCCCGCCTACGATCTCCGGCGTCAGAATTGATCATTCGACCGGCGCCCCTTCCAGGCGCCGTCCCACAACCAGGAGGCCCGCATGAAACCCCTCAAAGGCACGAAGACCCACCAGAACCTGAAGGATGCCTTCGCCGGCGAATCCCAGGCCAACCGCCGCTACCTGTACTTCGCAAACAAGGCCGACGTGGAAGGCAACAACGACGTCGCCGCGCTCTTCCGCTCGACGGCCGAAGGCGAGACCGGCCACGCGCACGGCCACCTCGACTACCTCGCGCAGGTGGGCGACCCGGCGACGGACCTGCCGATCGGCTCCTCGCGCAACAACCTCAAGTCCGCCGTCGCCGGCGAGACGCACGAGTACACCGACATGTACCCGGGCATGGCCAAGAGCGCCCGCGAGGAAGGCTTCGAGGAG
>JAHCLE010000112.1 GCA_026125445.1 Burkholderiales bacterium | reverse complement strand
GGGAGACCGCCGCAACGCGATGGTGAGCGTGCCGGTGGCCGACGTTCGCGCCGCTCCCGACGCGAAGTCGGCGCTGGTCTTCGAGGCCTACAAGCAGGTCGTGCTGGAGGTGCTGGAGCCGCCCGCCGAGGGCTGGGTGAAGGTGCGCCACCGCGACGGCCAGCAGGGCTACGCGCGCGCGGCCCACCTCTGGGGCGCACAGTAGGCCGATGAGGATCGCGGTCCTCGGGGCGGGGGCCTGGGGATCGGCGCTCGCGATCTCGTTCTGCGCCTCGCACGAGGTTTGCCTCTGGGCGCGGCGGCGCGAGGCGTGCGAGGAGCTTTCGCGCAATCGTTCCAGCCCCTATCTTCCCGAAGTCCCCTTCCCCGGCGCGCTGCGCGTCGAGCCCGATCTTTCGTCGGCGATCTCCGGCTGCGATCTCGCGATCGTGGCGACCTCGACGGCCGGGCTTCGCGATGCGGCCAACGCCGTCGCGGCCATCCGTCCCCGCATCGATCTGCTCTGGGCCTGCAAGGGCTTCGAGCAGGGCTCGCGCAAGCTGCCGCACGAGATCGTCGCGGAAGTCCTGCCCGAAGCCTCGCGGACCGGCGCGCTGTCGGGACCGAGCTTCGCGCTGGAGGTGGCGCGCGGGCAGCCGACGGCGATCGTGCTGGCCTCGCGCGACTCCGCCTTCGCCGCGCAATCCGCCGCACAGTTGAACAGCGCGCGGCTGCGCATCTACTCGGCCTCGGACCTCGTCGGCGTGGAGCTCGGCGGCGCGGTGAAGAACGTGATCGCGATCGCCGCGGGCATCGCCGACGGGCTGGGACTGGGGCGAAACGCGCGCGCCGCGCTCGTCACCCGCGGGCTCGCCGAGATCGTTCGCCTCGGCGTGGCGATGGGCGGGCAGCCGGAGACCTTCATGGGGCTCACGGGGCTGGGAGACCTCGTGCTCACCTGCACGGGAGACCTCTCGCGCAATCGCGATGTGGGCCTGCGGCTCGCGAAGGGGCAGGCGCTCGCGGACATCCTGCGCGAGCTCGGGCACGTGGCCGAGGGCGTGCAATCCGCGACGTCCGTGCGCGACATCGCTCGAATGCGCGCAGTCGAGATGCCCATCACCGAGGCCGTCTGCGGCGTCCTCTTCGAGGGACAGCCTGCGCTTCAGGCCGTTCGGCAGCTCCTGGCGCGCGATCCCAGGCCCGAATAGCGCGGGCGCGAAGCCCCCCTTGCCGCGGGGCGAAGGCCGGGCCGCGGGCGATGCGGTCGGGACGAGCTAGACGCCCGCGCCCGGATAGCCCGCCTGCCGCCACGCCTCGAACACGGCCACTGCCACCGCGTTCGACAGGTTCAGGCTGCGATTGCCCGCCACCATCGGCAGGCGAATGCGATCCTGCTCCGGAAAGGCGGCGAGGAAAGCCTCGGGCAGGCCCGCGGTCTCCGGACCGAACACGAAAACGTCGTCACGGCGATAGGCCACTTCGTCGAGCCGCCGCGCCCCTCGCGTGGTGAACGCGAGCAGCCGCCGTCCCGCGAACCGCGCTGCGCATGCGGCCCAGTCGGCATGCACCGTCACGTTGGCCATCTCGCGATAATCCAGCCCGGCGCGCCGCAGCTGCCGGTCGTCCATGGAGAAGCCGAGGGGCTCCACGAGGTGGAGGGGCGTGCCGGTGTTGGCGCACAGGCGGATGACGTTGCCCGCGTTCGGGGGGATCTCGGGATTCACCAGGACCACGTCGACCATCGCCTCACGCCTCCCGCGGCAGATCCGGCGTTCGCGCCGCGACCCAGCCCGAGACGCGACTCGCGCCGGCCTCGCGCAGCGACCTCGCGAGGGCGAAGAGCGTCGAACCCGTGGTCATCACGTCGTCGACCACCGCCACGTGCAGTCCATCGACGTCGGCCCGGACCGCGAAAGCTCCGCGAAGATTGCGCCGGCGAGCCGCGCGGTCCAGCCCGGTCTGCGGTGGCGTATGGCGGATCTTCGCCAGGGCGCGCCCGCGGACGGGAATGCCGAGTTCCCGCCCCACCGCCCGGGCCAGGACGAGGGCCGGGTTGAATCCGCGCTCCCGAAGACGCAGTGCCGAGGAGGGGGAGGCGACGAGGAGATCCGGCCGCGGCGCGCGCATGGCCCGGCTCGCGAGCGCGTGGCCGAGATAGGCTCCCGCCGCGAGGTCCGCGGAGAACTTGAACCGGCGCACGAGGCGGTCGATCGGAAACCGGTAGTCGAAGGCGCTCAGCACGTCGTCGTAGGCAGGAGGATTCGCAAGGCACTCGCCGCACCAGCCTTCGACCGCCAGGGGCAGGTCGCAACGGCTGCAGCGCGGCCCGGGAGTGGCTAGCAAGCGCTCACAATTATCGCACACGACGCGTGCCCCGGCCGGCTCCAGGCACAGGAGGCAATCGGACGGCCATGGCCGCGAGAAATGGCACTGTCTGCCTATTTCATGTGCAAATGTTCGGATTCGCTCGCACATCCGTTTGACGTGAGCCCGATTCTCCATGATCATCAGCAACTTACGAACCTTCCTCCGGAACCCCGCCTTGGATCAGATCGTCCACCTCGTGCCGCCGGCCAACCCGAGGGCCCGGGCCCTGCGCGAAACCGCCCTCGCCCTCCTCGACCTTCCCTTCAACGATCTCGTCTTCCAGGCGCAGACAGTTCACCGCGAGAATTTCGACCCCAACCGCGTACAGCGCTCGACGCTCCTGTCGATCAAGACCGGCGGCTGCCCGGAGGACTGCGGCTACTGCCCGCAGTCGGCCCGGCATTCGGCCGGCGTCGAGAACGAGGCGATGCTGCCGCTGGACGAAGTCGTGCGCAACGCGAAGGCGGCCAAGGAAAACGGCGCCACGCGCTTCTGCATGGGGGCGGCCTGGCGCGGACCCAGGGCGCGCGATCTCGAGCCCGTGCTCGACATGGTGCGCGAGGTGAAGAAGCTGGGCCTGGAGACCTGCTGCACGCTGGGCATGCTCAAGGACGGGCAGGCGGAGCAGCTGCGCGAGGCGGGCCTGGACTACTACAACCACAACCTCGACACCGCGCCCGAGTTCTACGGCGAGGTGATCACCACGCGCGACTACCAGGACCGCCTCGACACGCTCGAGCGCGTGCGCGAGGCCGGCATCCACGTTTGCAGCGGCGGCATCGTGGGCATGGGCGAGTCGCGCGAGGAGCGCGCCGGGCTTCTGGCGCAGCTGGCCGCGCTGGACCCGCAGCCCGAGTCGGTGCCCATCAACCAGCTCGTGCAGGTGGAGGGCACGCCGCTCGCCGGCACCGAGGCGCTGCCGTGGGCCGAGTTCGTGCGAACCATCGCCGCGGCGCGCATCCTGATGCCGAAGAGCTTCGTTCGCCTGTCGGCCGGCCGCACGCAGATGCACGAGGCGGTGCAGGCGCTGTGCTACCTGGCGGGCGCCAACTCCATCTTCTACGGCGACAAGCTCCTCACCACCGGCAATCCCGACGTCGCGCGCGACGACGCCCTCTTCGCCGCGCTCGGCCTCACGGCCGCTTGAGCCCCGTGCCCCACGCGGGAATCGCCGCCCTCGAGAGCGGGCTGGCCGGTCTCGATCGCGACGGGCTGCGGCGCACTCGGCGGGTGCTCGAATCGCCGCAGGGGCCGGTGGTGCGCGAAGGCGGCGAGGATCTCGTCAACTTCGCCTCCAACGACTATCTCGGCCTCGCGAGCCACCCGCGCATCCTCGCGGCCGCGCACGCCGCGGTGGACGCCTTCGGATTCGGGGCTGGCGCCTCGCCTCTCGTCGTGGGGCACGCGCGGGCGCACGAGGAGGCCGAGAAGGCCTTCGCGCGATTCACCGGGATGCCGCGCGCGCTCCTGTTCGGAAGCGGCTATGCCGCCAACCTCGGCATCCTCACGGCGCTCGCCGATCGCTCCGCCGCGATCTTCGCCGACCGCCTGGACCACGCCTGCCTCGTCGATGGCGCCCTGCTGTCGCGCGCGCAGTTCAACCGCTACCCGCACGCCGACCTCGGGCGCCTGGAGGCGATGCTTGCGGGCTCGAGGGCGGCCGTGCGAATCGTCGCCACCGACGCCGTCTTCAGCATGGACGGCGATGTGGCGCCCGTGGCCGGACTCCTGGAACTTGCCGAGCGCCACGACGCGTGGCTCGTCCTCGACGACGCGCACGGCATCGGCGTGCTGGGCGGCGGCCGCGGCACGCCCGCGCACCTCGGCCTGCGCTCGCCGCGCCTCGTCTACATGGCCACGCTCGGCAAGGCGCTGGGCGGCTACGGCGCCTTCGTGGCGGGAGAACCCGCGGTCGTGGAGTGGCTCCTGCAGCGCGCGCGGACCTACGTGTTCTCGACGGCGCTGCCCCCGGCGGCGGCGGCCGTCGCGACGGAGGCGCTGCGCATGATCGAGGAGGACGGCGCGCTCGTGGCCACCCTGCACGAACGCATCGCGCAGTTCCGCGAGGCCTGCGCCGCGCGCGGCATCGCGACCGCATCGACGACCGCCATCCAGCCCGTGATCGTCGGTGAAAGTGCGCTTGCGGTGGAACTCTCGTCGCGCCTGCGCCGACTGGGCCAGCTCGTCCCCGCGATCCGCCCGCCGACCGTTCCCGAGGGCACCTCCCGGCTTCGCGTGTCCCTGTCGGCGGCCCACACGCCCGCGCAGGTCGCCACACTCGTGGCGGCCCTCGCGGAGGCGCTCGGCGATGGCGCTGCACGCTGAGGTCCTCGGACAGGGGCCCGATCTCGTGCTGCTGCACGGGTGGGGCCTGCACGGCGGCGTATGGCGATCCCTCGCGACGCGCCTCGCCCCCGCCTTCCGCCTCCACCTCGTGGACCTGCCCGGCCACGGCCTCTCGCGCCACGTGCCCTTCGGCAGCCTCGACGACGTGGTCGACGCCGTGGCGCCTCGGGTGCCGGCGGGCGCGACGCTCTGCGGCTGGTCCCTGGGCGGACTCGTCGCCCTTCGCCTCGCGACGCGCCACCCGGGCCGCGCGTCGCGGCTCGCCTTCGTGAGCACGACCCCCTGCTTCGTGCAGCGGCCCGGCTGGCCCCATGCCATGGCGCGCGCGACGGCCGAGTCGTTCGCCCGCGACCTGCACGCCGAGCCCGCGAAGACGATCCGCACCTTCGTGAACCTGAACGCGCTCGGGGGGCCGCACGCGCGCGAAAGCGTGCGCGCCCTCGCCGCGCTGCTCGCGGAACGCGGCACGCCCTCGGAAGCGTCGCTCCAGGCCGGGCTCGCGCTGCTGCACGACACCGACCTGCGCGACGAGGTCGGGAGCATCGACCGGCCCTGCGCCGTGATCCACGGCGCGCGGGACGCGCTCGCGCCCGCCGACGCCGGCCGCTGGCTCGCCGGCGCGCTGCCCTTCGCGCGCTTCGTGGAGATTCCCGGGGCCGCGCACCTTCCCTTCGTGAGCCATCCGGAGACGGTGGCGCAGGCCCTCGAGGCATTGCATGGATGAGCCGGCGCTCCCCGTGAAGCGCGACGTGCGCCGGTCCTTCGACCGCGCCGCGCGCACCTACGACGAAGCCGCCTTCCTGCAGCGCGAGGTGTGCGCGCGCCTCGTCGAGCACCTGGAGCCGATGCGCCTCTCGCCCCGGCGATTGCTCGACCTGGGATGCGGAACGGGGCACGCGTTCGACGCCTTGGCGAAGCGCTTTCCCTCGGCCTCCCTCCTCGGGCTCGACATCGCCCCCGCCATGCTCGAGCGCGCCCGCCGCCGCAGACCCTGGTGGCGGCGGATGCTGGCTTCCGGCCATCCCGCCCTCGTGTGCGCGGACGCCGAGCGCCTGCCCGTGGCGCCCGCCTCGGTGGACCTCGTGTTCTCCAACCTCGTGCTGCAGTGGTGCGACCCGGCGCGCGCGTTCGCCGAGGCCTCGCGCGTGCTCTCCAACGGGGGCCTCTTCCTCTTTTCCACGGTGGGCCCGGATACGCTCAAGGAACTGCGCGCGGCCTTCGCGCAGGCCGACGGCGCGCCGCACGTCAACCGCTTCGTCGACATGCACGACCTGGGAGATGCCCTCGTGCACGCGGGCTTCGCCGATCCCGTGATGGAGATGGAGACCATCACGCTCGAGTACGACAGCGTGACGGCCATCGTCCGCGACCTGAAGGCGATCGGCGCCGTCAACTCGCTCCCCTCCCGCTCGCGCGGGCTGCCGGGGCGCAACCGCTGGCGGCGCATGACGGAAGCCTACGAGGGCTTCCGCCGCGGCGGCGTGCTGCCCGCGACCTGGGAGATCGTCTACGGCCACGCCTGGAAGGTGCCCCCGAAACGCCTGGCCGACGGGCGGCAGGTGGTGGGATTCGCGCCGAGGATCCCGCGATGAGCCGCGGCGTCTTCGTGACCGGCACAGACACCGGCGTGGGCAAGACGCTCGCGGCCTGCGCGCTGGTGCAAGCGCTGCGCGCGCGGGGATTGCGCGTCGCGCCGATGAAGCCCGTGGCCGCCGGCGCGGTGCCGCGCGGGGACGGCTGGGCCAACGAGGACACGCTCGCGCTCGTCGAGGCCGCAGGCCCGGACGCGCCCGCGCCCGAGGAAGTGACACCCGTTCTGCTGCGCGAGCCGATGGCGCCCCACGTCGCCGCCGCGCGCGAAGGGCGCGAGATCCGTCTCGAACCCCTGCTCGACGCGCACCGCCGGCTCGCGGTGCGCCGGGATTTCACCGTCGTCGAGGGCGTCGGCGGATTCCTCGTCCCGCTGGCCCCCTCCTTCGACGCGAGGGACCTCGCCGTGGCGCTGGGCCTGCCCGTGGTCCTCGTCGTGGGCCTTCGCCTGGGCTGCCTCAACCACGCGCTCCTCACCGCGGAGTCGGTGCGCGCCTGCGGGCTTCGCCTCGCCGGCTGGATCGCCAACGCGATCGATCCGGCCATGGCCGTGGCCGACGAGAACGTCGCCGCGCTCGCGCAGCGCCTGCATGCCCCGCTCATCGGCCGCCTCCCCTGGTCGCCGGGCGCGAATCCCGCGGACCTCGCCGGCCTCCTCGACACGTCACCGCTGCTCGGATGAAGGCCGCACCCATCCTCTTCGACCTCGACGGCACCCTCACGGACCCGCGCGAGGGCATCACGAAGTGCATCGCGCACGCGCTCGAGCGCATGGGCGTCGCGCCGCCGCCGCTCGACGAGCTCACCTTCGCGATCGGCCCGCCCCTTCGCGCCTCGCTCGCGAAGCTGCTGGGCACGCAGTCGCGCGAGGCGGTGGAGCGGGCGCTGGCCCACTACCGCGAGCGCTTCGCCGACGTGGGGCTCTACGAGAACGCGCCCTACGACGGCATCGACGCTGCCATCGCCGCCCTGCGCGAGGCCGGCCATCCGCTCTTCGTGGCCACCTCCAAGCCGCGCGTCTACGCCGAGCGGATCGTCGCCCACTTCGACCTGCACGCGCACTTCGAGGCCGTCCACGGCTGCGAGCTCGACGGCACGCGCGAGGACAAGCGCGACCTCCTCGCGCATCTCTTCCCGACCCACGGGATCGATCCGGCGCGCGCGGTGATGGTCGGCGATCGCGGCGTCGACATGGCCGCCGCGCGCCACCACGGCGCGCTCGCGCTCGGGGCGCTGTGGGGCTACGGCTCGCGCGAGGAGCTGGCCGGGGCGGGCGCGCAGGAGCTGGTGGAACTCCCGTCGCGGATCCCCGAGGCGATCCTCAGCCGAACGCCGCGCTCCTGAGCGCCACGCCGTGCGCGCCGTGGCGCCTCGCCTCCGCGAGGTCGGCGCGCGTGAGCCCGCCGATGGCGTAGGCGGGCAGCGGGCAATCCCGCACGAGCGCGGCGAAGCCCTCCCAGCCGAGGAGCGCCGCGCCGGGATGCGAGGCCGTCGCCTTGACCGGACCCACGACCACGTAGTCCAGGCCCAGCGCCGCGGCGTGCGCGACCTCGCGCGCGTCGTGGCAGGAGGCGCCCACCACGCGCCCGGCAGGCCGCGCCTGCGCCTCCAGGAGCGCCTTCGAGGTCAGGTGCACGCCATCGGCCTGCGGCCAGGCGCCGCAGTCGCTGTTCACCACCACGAGCGCGCCGAAGGGGGTGCCGCGCGTGAGCGCGCGAGAGAGCAGGAACTGCACGCGCTGCGGCTCGAGCCCCTTCTCGCGGATCTGCACGAGGAGGCGCTCGCCCAGCACCTGCGCCGAGAGCTTCAGGGACCAGGCGTCGAATCCCGTCTCGACGGCGTTGGACACGACCATGACCGCGGGCAGCGCGAGGGCCGCGAGCACCGGGGCGTTGGCGGGGAGCATCGGCGAGACGTCGGGCGAGAGCACCCGCTGCCACGCGATGGCCTGGTCCTCGAGGGGCTGCGGCTCGCCGTCCCAGGCGGTGACGCGGAAGAAGTGCAGCCGCACGGTCGCGTGCGTGTAGGCGTAGACGCGCGTTATCCAGGGCGTGGCCTCGCGCACCCGGATGCCGAGCTCCTCCTCCAGCTCGCGGTCGAGCGCGGCGCGCGCATCCTCGCCCGGCTCGATCTTGCCGCCCGGGAATTCCCAGTAGCCGGGGTAGGGCTTGCCCCCGGGCCGGCAGGCGAGGAGGAAT
>JAHCLE010000111.1 GCA_026125445.1 Burkholderiales bacterium | reverse complement strand
GCGATCCTCTCGCCGTTCGCGTCGAGGAAGACGCCCACCGTGTCCATCCCGCCCGAGGAGCGCACGATGAGCGTGCCGGCGCTCGCCACATCGAACCGGAAGACGTCGGTGTCGCCGGGGTAGTCGATGCGGCCGGCGACGCTGGCCGGCGCCGTGCCGGAGAGCGCCACGGGCGTGGCCTCCGACGGGCGGTTGCCGTGGTCGTCCGCGACGAAGGGCGGGCTGGCCATGAGGCGGCGCGCGACCTGCGGGTAGAACACGTCCAGCCGGTTGTAGACGCCGCGCTCGCCGAGGTTCTCGCACGAGAGCGAGGTCCCGTTCGTCGTGGTGGAGGCCGACAGGACCGCGCGCAGCTGCAGCGAGCCGCCGGCCATCGTGAAGAGCCCCGATCCGCTCGAACCGCCCTGGATGATGCCGCGCGTGTAGGTGACGAGCGAGGCCGGCTGCTCCCAGTCCTCGAAGCGCGCCATGCCGTTCATGTAACCCAGGGCGAGCTTGAGCATGTCGCCGGCCGGGTGCGAGAGGCTGGTGACGGCCTCCCCGTTGGCGAGCGGCGCCGCGTTCCACCCCGAGAACGTCGTGCCGGAGGGCGGGCTCGCGTTCATCACGAGGAGCGTGTGGTCGGTGTTGGGATCGGCGAAGTCGATCGCCATGCCGCCGGCCACCTGCTGCCTGTCCGGCCGAAGCGTGGCCGAGGCGCAGCCGGTGGCCTCGTAGAACCAGAAGCTCGTGATGCTCGCGGCGACCTCGGCCCGGCCGATGCAGTGGTTGGCGGTGAGGAAATAGGGCGTCGGGAACTTCTCCGTGTTGATGAGCGTTCCCGTGCACACGAACGACTTCCCGCCGTCGACGAAGCTGATGCGCGCGATGCTCGTCTTGCGCTGCGCGATGGCCGAATCGAGCGCCCCGTCGTCGGTGGTGCAGGACGCGTCGACCGTGCAGGCCCCGGCGGCCTTGCCCGCGATCGGCTGGTCGAAGTGGACCACGCCCGCGAGGATCGCCGCGCCGGGCGAGGGCCGCCCGCGCGAGAACACCTCCACCGCCTGGACCTCGCCCTCCGTCCAGGGACCCCACGCTTCCGTGGCGCCCGCGGCCACCGCCATCGATTCCACGCGCCCGTCGCCGCCGCGCACGCGCACCTCGAGGGCGCCCAGTCCCGAAAGCGCCAGCCGCGCGCGAAGCCCCCGCGCACCCGAAGACACCACATCGAAGCGCGCAATGAATCCGCCCTCCACCGCCACCCATTCGGGAGGCGCGAAGTCCTTCGGGGAGTCCAGCACGAAGCCCACGCGCGCGCGGCCGTCGCCGGCATCGTCGGCGGACTTGGGCAGCGCCTGCGCGAAGCGATAGGAGGTGCCGGGCGCCTCGCGCCTCAGCGTGGACGGGCGGCTCTCCGGGGCGACCCAGGCGCGGCCGGGCATCTCCGGGGCGGCGACGGCCGCGAGCGGAGCCGCTAGGAAGGCCAGCAGCGCAATGGCGGCCCTCATGCGCGCCCCGCGAGGCGCTTGAGCCCCAGCCATTGCTGGCGCCAGAAGCCCTCGCCGTAGTCGCGCCCGTGCAGCTGGTCGCGGATGCCGGTTGCCGGATAGTCGCGCGTCCCGTTGGCCGTGCCGAAGAGGTGATCCCACACGGGCAGGAGCACCGCGAAGTTGCAGCCGCGGCTCCCGCCCTCGTGGCCCAGGCCGATCGCGTGGTGGACGCGGTGGAAGCGCGGGCTCACGAGGAGCCACTCGCCGAAACGCCCGAAGGACATCCTGACGTTGGCGTGCGCCAGGCTCTCGAGCGCGCGCGACAACGCCACGATCGCCACGAACTGGCCCGGCGCCACGCCCACCAGCAATGCCGTGAGCGCGAGCGCGGCGTCGACCATCACCATGTCCAGCAGGTGGTTGCGGTCGTCCGTCCAGAAGGTCATCTCGCGCTGGCTGTGGTGCAGCGCGTGCAGCGCCCACCAGAAGCCCAGGCCGTGCTGCGCCCGGTGCAGCCAGTACATCACGAAGTCGATCACGACGAGGTAGGCGAGGAACGAGGCGAGCGGATGCGCGAAGAGCGCCGGGAGGGCGTCCTCGAGCTTCGGCGGGATGAAGCCGTGCATGCGCAGCCACCCGTCCAGGCCCTCGACCGCCGGCAGCAGCAGGAAGAAGATCGCGAGCGGCAGAACGCCCAGGCGCACGAGCAGCGTGTAGATCACGTCGACGCGCACCGGACGGCGGTCCGCCCAGACCTCCACCGGCCGCCACTTCTCCAGCGCACCCAGCACCACGGCGAGCACCGCCACCTCGAGCGCGCCGACCATGAAGATCTCCGTGGCGTCGAAGGCGGACTCGAGCCAGGTCGTCATCCCGAGGTGGAAGACGAGCGGCTGGACCACCGACTCGAAGAGGGCGTCCTGAGCCTGCGCCCAGATCGCTATCAGTGCATCCAACGCCGGTCGTCCGTGAGGCGCGCGAAACACAGGCCCTTCGCCTTGAGCCCCCCGATCAGGCGGTCGAGGTGGGGCCAGAGGGGATCCTGCCGCGACCAGATGCCCAGGTGCCAGACGAGGATGTCGCCGTCCTTGATGTCGCGCAGCTGGCGCTCGATGAGCTTGTCGCTGGGGAAGCGGTCCGAGGGCAGCTCGTCGCCGCTGAAGCCCGCGGGCGTCCAGCCCACGTGCGTGTAGCCGCAGCTCTTGGCGTAGGTCACGGCGTCCGGCGGAAGCCGTCCGCCGGGCGCGCGCCACAGCCCGTCGAAGCCTCGGCCGGTCATCGCGCGGAAGGCCTCCTCGGGCTTCTTGAGTTCCGCGCAAAGGCCGGCGGCGTCGAGGACCTCGCCCTGCGTGGTTCCCGGCTTCACGTAGCGGATCTTGCCGGCCGCCGTCTCGCCCGCGAAAGTCCAGTGCCGCCAGGTGTGCGAGCCGAAGGCGTGGCCCGCCGCGACGAGGCGCTTCCAGTACGGTGCCCAGGAAGGCTCGAGGGAGCCGTCGCCGCGCTTGGTGGGCTGGTTGGCGAGGAAGAACGTGGCCTTGACGCCGTGCTTGTCGAGGATGTCGGCGATGGCCTCCGCCGGCTCCATGTGGCCGGTGTCGATCGTGAGGAACACGGTGCCCGCGCAGGGGGCGGCGACGGCGGCCGGCGCGGCGGCGAGCAGGCAGGCGAGAAGGGCGCGTGTTTTCATTGCCTTGGCGCGTGCGACTGGAAGTAGAGGCCGTGCGGCGACTTGCCCACGGGGATCTGGTGCAGCACCTGTTTCGTCTCGAGATCCACCACGGTCACCTTGCGGATCCAGCGCGTGGTGGTCCAGAGCTGCCTGCCGTCCTTCGTGATCTCCATGCAGTCCGGCCCCCCGGGGACCTTGAAGGTTTCCTTCACCTCGAGCGTCTGCTGGTCGACCATCGAGATGGTGTTGGCCATGCGGTTGGAGAGGAAGACGTGGCGGCCGTCGCCGCGGGCGACGAAGTTGTGCGCGCCCAGGCCGGTGAGGATGCGCTTCACGAGCTTTTTCGCGCGCCAGTCGTAGATCTCGAGGTGGCTCTCGCCCGTGATGCCGACGAGGAGGTGCCGGTCGTCGGGCGTCATCCAGATGCCGGCGGGCTGCTTGCCCGTGGGCAGCGTCCAGAGGATCTCCTGCTTCTCGAGGTCGATGGCGGAGAACTCGTTGGATTCCTGCATCGTCACGAAGGCGAGCTTGCTGTCGGCCGAGAACGCGATGTGACTGGGCACCTTTCCCGTGGCGAGGCGCTTGGCGAGCTGGAAGCTGCCGCCATGGTAGATGTCCACGCGGTGCAGGCGGTTGGAGGCGGAAACGAACCACTTCTTGTCGGGCGAGTAGCCGATCTGGTACGGGTCGCTGATGTCGCTCACGCGCCGCAGGATGTCGCCCGTCTTCGGGTCGAGGAAGACGAGGTCGTTCGAGGCCGCGTTGGCGACGATGAGCTCCTTGCCGTCCGGCGTGGCCATGAGGTGGTGCGGCTCCTTGCCCACGGGAACGCGCTTTTCCTCCTGCTTCGTCACGGGGTCGACGATGGAGATGCTGCCGTCGCCGGAGTTGAGCACGATGACCTTCTCGCCGGGGGCGAACGACGCGTGCGCCGCGACGGCCCAGGCGGCCGCCGCGAGGAGCATGGTTTTTCCGAGGAATTTCATAGGCTTATGATAACATGGCTCGCATGGCTTCCACGCCCGTCGGCCGCGCATGACGCGCCACCCGGTCCCCATCAACCACTGCAACGCCTGTGGCGCCAAGGTGGAGTACCGGGTCCCGCCGGGCGACACCCACGCGCGCGCGATCTGCCCCGCCTGCGGCCACATCCAGTACCAGAATCCGAAGGTCGTCGTGGGCTCCGTGCCGGTGTGGGAGGAGCGCATCCTGCTTTGCCGGCGCGCCATCGAGCCGCGCCACGGCAAGTGGACGCTGCCGGCGGGCTTCATGGAGAACAACGAGACCGCGCCCGAGGGGGCCGCGCGCGAGGCGCTGGAGGAGGCCAACGCGAGGATCGAGGTGGAGCAGCTCTACACCCTCTTCTCGGTGCCGCACATCAGCCAGGTGTACGTGATCTTCCGCGCGCGCCTGCTGGACCTCGACTTCTCCCCGGGCGTCGAGAGCCTCGAGGTGAAACTCGTGCGCGAGGACGAGATCCCCTGGGACGAGCTCGCCTTCGCGAGCGTGCGCCGCACGCTCGCGCACTTCTTCGAGGACCGCCGCACGGGCATGTTCCTGCCCCGCTTCGGCGAGATCCGCCCCCCGGAGCGCTAGAAATGAAGGGGACGCTACCCTCCGTTCCTCAACGAACGGGACGAAGCGAACGGAGGGTAGCGTACCCTTCATTTCGCCTTCTCGCCTGCCTGGCCCTGGTGCTCGCCGCCGGAACCGCGATGGCAGACCCCATTCCGGCCGAGGACCTCTTCCGCCCGCCCGCGTTCTCGAGCCCGCGGCTGTCGGACTCGGGACGCTACGTCGCGGTGATCGTGCCCCTGCACGACCGGCAGCAGCTCGCCGTCATCGACCTGGAAACGCGGAAGGCCAGCCGCCTGACGGACATGGACGATTTCGACGTCATGTCGATGACGTGGGTGGGGGACGACAGGATCGTCTTCACGCTCGGCCAGGCGCGCTCGCCGATCGGCCCGCATCCGCTGCCGGGGGGCGGGCTCTTCGTCATCGGCCGGGACGGCACGGGGTCGCGGCACCTTCACTCGACGCATTTCGAGAAGCGCGGGCAGCCCCGGGTGCTCGAATACCTGCGCCGGGTCCCGGGCAACGACGACTTGGTGATCGCGGAGGGTAACCTGCGGGACCTCGAGGCCGTCGACCTGTACCGGCTCGACTTGCGCACGGGCGAGACAAGCCTGATCACCGCCGAGCGCCCGCCGCTCACCGTGAGATGGGTCCTGGACCGCGAGCTCGCGCCGCGCGTGGTGACCACCTGGATCGAGGACACGCTGGAGTACGTCGTCCAGTACCGCAGGGACGCGAAGTCGCCCTGGACGGAGCTCGCACGCTACGACATCACGAAGGGGCCGACCTTCGTCCCCCTCGCCTTCGAGGCCGACAACAGGACGTTGCAGGTGGCCTGGAACGGCGGGCGCGACACGATGGCGATCTACCGCTACGACCCCGAGGCGAAGAAGCTCGGCGAACTGGTCGCCCAGCACCCGCGCTACGACATGGGGGCCGATGCGAGCGGCACTCCGACAGGCGGGATCGTGCGCGATGCGAAGTCCGGCGAGATCGTCGGCTACACGGCGGAGGCGGACCGGCCGCAGGTGGTCTGGGTGGACGACACCTACGCGAAGGTGCAGCGCACGGTCGACGCCTCGCTCCCGGGCACGCTCAACACGTTCGTCCCCTCGCCCGACGGCAAGCGCTATCTCGTCACGACGCGGTCGGACCGGCGCCTTCCGCGCTGGTACCTGCTCGACCTGGAGAAGAAGCGCCTGGAGGAGCTCTTCGACGCCTCGCCCTGGCTCAAGCCGGAACGGCTCGTCGAGCAGCGCCCGTTCCTGTTCAAGACGCGCGACGGGCTGGAGATCCCGGGCTACTACTTCCTCCCCAAGGACCGCAAGCCGGGCGCGAAACTGCCCACGGTCGTGCACATCCACGGCGGTCCCGCCCTTCGCGCCGACACCTGGGGCAGCGGATTCGGCTGGATCGAGGGCCAGCTCCTGGCCTCGCGCGGATATGCGGTCGTCGTGCCGAATTTCCGGATCACGCCCGGCCTGGGGAGCAGGATCTACTACTCGGGATTCGGCAGCTTCGGGCGCCGGATGCTGGACGACCACGAGGACGCCGCGCGCTGGGCGATCCAGGAAGGCATCGCCGATCCCGGGCGCATCTGCGTGTCGGGGGCGAGCTATGGCGGCTATGCCGCGCTGATGTCGCTCGCCCGCTTTCCCGCGACCTTCAAGTGCGGCGTGGCCGGCCTGGTGGTAAGCGACCTGTTCCTGCAGCTCACGTCCCGCAACACCGACTTCGTGCAACTTCCCGCGGCGGTGGAGCACTGGAAGAAGCAGATCGGCGTCGCGGACCTGACGGCCATCCCGCCGGACATCTCGCCCATCAACCTGGCCGACAGGATCAAGCAGCCCGTGTTCATCTATGCAGGCGAGTCCGACCGGCGAACGCCGCCGGAGCAGACGCGGCGGATGGTGGCCGCCCTGAACGAGTCCGGCAATCCGCCCCGGTCCGTCGTCATCAAGCCCGGCGAGGGCCACGGCTTCGTCAAGCAGGCCAACAACGTCGCGCTCTACGAGCAGATCTTCAAGTTCCTCGACGACGCCATCGGCCGCCGCTAGATGAAGGGGACGCTTCCCTTCATCTCTTCATCTCTTCAAACGCGGATGACCTCGTCGTCGGCGACGACGAAGACCTGGTCGCCCGAGCGCGGACGCACCAGGGCCGAGCCGGTGAAGGCGCCGAAGGAGGGCAGCACGCCCACGCGCGCGCCGAACCAGAAGCACGGCAGCCGCAGCGCCTGGCCGCCGCGCTCCGAAAGGCGGACCGCAGGATGGACGTGACCCGCGAGGGCGTAGCCGCCGCGCACGGGCGCGGGCTCGTGCACCAGCGCGAAGGGCCCCAGCGCCTCGCCGGGATTCACGCAGCGGATGTCCCACTCGGCCGGCGGATCGCCGGCGCGGTCGTCGTGGTTGCCGCGCACCAGGGTGATCGCGAGCCCCGCCCGCGCGGCGCGCCAGCGCGCGAAGCGCTCGAGCGTGGCCGGCGCCCTCCCCTCGGCGCTGTGCAGGAAGTCCCCCAGGAAGACCAGGTGACCGACCGCGCGGGCGTCCAGCGCGCGCTCCAGCCGCTCGACGTTCTCCGTGGTCGTCCCCGCCGGCAGCGCGATGCCCGCGCGCCGGAAGCTCGCCGCCTTGCCGAGGTGGAAGTCGGCGACGAAGAGGGTCTCGCGCGCCGGCCACCACGCGGCCCTCTCCGAAAGCAGCACGAGGCGCTCGCCCGCCACGAGGCACTCGGTCACTCGAAGAGCTCCGCCTGCGCGTCCGACGCCATCGCCTCGTCGGCCTCGCGGTCGTACTCGAGCTGCATGCGGCGCACGCGGTCGGCGAGCTTCTCGCTCGAGAGCTTCTCGCGCAGCCTCGCGACCATGAGCGGGAAGGCGAACGGCGTCGGCTGCCGCGTGCGCCGCAGCACCACGCTCGCGCCCGCGAGCCGGCGCATCGCGTCCGCCAGGCGCGAGAACTCCAGCTCGCGCTCCAGCACCTCGCGCTCGGCCTGCGCGAGCAGCGGGTTGCCGGCGTCCCAGCGCGCGAACACCTCGTAGAGGAGGCCGCTCGTCGCCTGCACCTGGCGCGCCGTCTTGGGCTGGCCGGGGTAGCCCTGGAAGACGAGCCCGGCCACGCGCGCGATCTCGCGGAACTGGCGCTTGGAGAGCTCCGCCGCGTTGAGGCTCGCAACCACGTCGTCGAGCAGGTCGTCGGGAGACAGGAGCCCCTCGCGCAGCGCCGGCCCCACCTCGAAGGGTTCGCGCGAGAGGAGCTCGAAGCCGTAGTCGTTGAACGCCATCGAGAAGGACACCGGCCGCGCGCGCGCCAGGCGCCAGGCGAGGAGCGCCGACATCCCCACGTGCACGTGGCGGCCCTCGAAGGGATAGAAGAAGGAGTGGTGGCCTTCCCGCGTCTCGCACTGCTCCACCAGCAGCTCGTGGCGGCGCGGGATGCGCGACCACGACCGTTGAAGACGGAGAAGCCGCTCCACCGCGCGCATCTCCGGCTCCGCGGCCCGGCCCTCGAGGTGCGCCTCCAGCAGCTCTCGAACGCTCTCGGCCACCTCGTTCGAAAGCGGGCTCCGGCCTCCCTGCCAGCGCGGTACCGTGGAAGCGCGCGCCCGCGCCGGCCGCACCAGGGCCACCATGTTCTCCAGGCGGAAGAGCTCGACCGCGTGCCCGGCGAAGACGAACGAGTCTCCCGGCGAGAGCCACGCCACGAACGACTCCTCGACGTGGCCCAGGCGCTTGCCGTTGAAGTAGCGCACCTCCACCGAGGCGTCCGAAACGATGGTGCCCACCGACATGCGGTGGCGCCTGGCGATGTCGGCGTCGCGCACCACGTGCCAGCCGTCCACCTCCTCGACCCTCCGGTATTCGGGGTAGGCCTTGAGCGACTCGCCGCCGCGAGTGACGAAATCGAGTGCCCAGCGCCACTCGGCGTCGGTGAGGTC
>JAHCLE010000110.1 GCA_026125445.1 Burkholderiales bacterium | reverse complement strand
GGACGAGGCCGACGACCGGCCCGTCTACCAGCCCGTGGGCTGCGCCAAGTGCGACAACCAGGGCTACAAGGGGCGCCTCGCCATCATGGAGATCTTCAAGCTCGACGGCGAGATCGACGAGCTCATCGCGCGGCGCGCGACCGGCCGCGAGATCCGCACCGCGGCCTCCGCCAAGGGCTTCCGCACGCTCGCCGACGACGCGATCTCCCGGGTGCTCATGGGCCAGACGAGCCTGGAGGAGATCTCGCGGGTGGTCGACCTGACCGACCGCGTGATCTAGGGGGTCAAGTGGCGCTATTCGCCTACCGCGCCGTCGACGAGGAAGGCAAGATCTCCTCGGGCAGCCTCGACGCGACCAACGCGATCGACCTCGAGCTGCGCCTTCGGCGGCTGGGCCTGGACCTCGTCACCTTCGAGTCGGTCAAGAAGTCCGTCGCCGCGCGCTCGCGGCACGTCACGCGGCCCGAGCTCATCACCTTCTGCTTCCACCTCTCGCAGCTCCTGCGCGCGGGCGTGAACATCATCGAGGCACTGACCGACCTGCGCGACACGGTCGACAACCCCGGCTTCCGGCAGGTGGTGGCCGGCCTCGTGGAGGACATCGAGGGCGGCTTGAGGCTCTCCGACGCGCTCGCCAACCACCCGTACATCTTCGACGGCGTCTTCGTGGCGCTGGTGCGGGCCGGCGAGCAGAGCGGGCAGCTGAACGAGGTGCTCGACGAGCTGGCGGAGAACCTCAAGTGGCAGGACGAGATGGCGAGCCAGGCGCAGCGCGCCCTCATCTACCCGCTGATCGTGCTCGTGGTGGTGGTCGCGGTCATCTTCGTCCTGATGATCTTCCTCGTCCCGCAGCTCGCCATCACCTTCAAGTCCCTGGTGCCGAAGCTGCCGCGCGAGACGGAGATCCTGATCGCCCTCTCCAACATCTTCGTGAAGTGGTGGTACCTCCTCATCGGGGTGCCGGTCGCGGCCGGGTTCGCGATCTTCGCCGCGGCCCGCAGCAACGACGCCATGCAGCAGCGCATCGACACCCTCTCGATCAGGCTCCCGGTGGTGGGCGCCATCCGCTACAAGATCATGCTGGCGCGCTTCTCGACCTTCTTCGCGATGCTCTACCGATCCGGCATCAGCGTGCTCGACTGCATCCAGATCTGCGAGAAGATCATGGGCAACCGCGTCATGGAGCAGGCGCTGCAGCGCGTGGGCCGCTCCATCTCCGAGGGCCAGGGCATCAGCCAGGCCTTCACCGCGACCAAGCTCTTTCCCCCGCTGGTGCTGCGCATGCTGCGCGTGGGCGAGTCGACGGGGGGGCTGGACTCGGCCCTGCTCAACGTGAGCTACTTCTACAACCGGGAAGTCCGCGAGGGCATCGCCAAGATGCAGAGCCTCATCGGCCCGGCGACCACGATCGTGCTGGGCGGCCTAATCGTGGCCATCCTGTACACGATCTTCCTGCCGCTCTACGACGTGATCAGCAAGATCAAGTTCTAGCCCGATGGCCTCCCGTCACATCCTCTACCTGACCAACGAGAACGTCGTGAGCCTGGTCGCGCGCGGCGGGCGGATCGCCGGGCGCAAGGTATTCCCCGTCTCGGGCGCGGGGCAGGCCGACTTCGAAGCGCACGTGAAGGCGCTGCGCCACGTCCCGACGCACCTCATCACGGACCTGGCCGAGGAGGACTTCCGCGCCGACACCATCCCGCACCTGGGCCGGCGCGACCAGGAGGCGGTGCTTGCGCGCAAGCTCTCCCAGATCTTCCGCAACACGACCTACCGGCACGCCATCGCGCAGGGCCGGGAGGCGGAAGGCCGCCGCGACGACCGCGTGATCTACACGGCCATCACCAACGCCGAGGTGCTGCGGCCGTGGCTGGAGGTGATCGAGCGCCTGGAGGTCCCGTTCGAGGGGATCCACTCCTCCGCCGTGTTCAGCGGGCGGCTGCTCGAGCAACTGCACCTGCAGTTCCCGCACACGCTACTGGTCACCTTCACGCCGGGCGACGCGCTGAGGCAGACCTACTTCCGCAACCGCGAGATCAAGTTCAGCCGCCTCACGCCGGTGGACCTCCAGGAGGGTGAGTCGCTGGGCGGGCTCGTGTCGTCGGAAGTAGGCCGGACCTGGCAGTACCTCGACAGCCTGCGCAACTTCCAGTCCACCGACCGGCTGGAAGTCTGCGTGCTCGTGCACCCGAAGGACCGCCCCGCGGTGGAGCCGGTGCTGCGCGACTACGACCAGATCGAGTACCGGCTCCTCGACATGGAGCAGGTGGCGGGCAAGCTCGGGCTCAAGCCCCCGCCGCTCGCTTCCAGCGCGGAGGAGGTGCTGGCCCACCTCTTCGCGCAGAAGCCGGGCGCCAACGACTTCGCCCCTCCGGAGCTTCGCCGCTTCGCGGTGATCCGCAATGCGCGCAACGCGATCGGCACGGTGGCCGGCGTGTTCCTCGCCGCGGGCCTCGCCTACGCGGGCTGGAACCTGAGCGGGGCGCTGGCCAACCGCGAGGTGGACCTGCAGACCGCTCGCCGGATCCAGGCGGCGCAGCGCGAATACGACGAGGTCACCCGCTCCACGCCCGCGATGGGCGTCGGCGGACAGACCATGCGCGACACGGTGGCCTTCTTCTCCAGCTCGCTTCGGCAGAACATCACGGTGACGACCTTCCTCGTCCCGATCTCCACCGTGCTCGACAAGTACCCGGCGATCCGCCTCACGCAGGTCGCCTGGGAGGCGGCCGACGACGACAAGGTGCTGCCGGCGCTCACGCCCATACTTCCAAAGGTGTCCCCCCCCTTAAAGGCGCTAACCAGGGGGTCGGAGGCCTCCCCGGCAAGTACGCCGCGTGCCCTCGGCGCGGTACCTGAAACGCCGTTTTCATCCGGTCGCCATTCCGTCGCGGTGCTCGAGGCCACCGTCAATGTGGAGGGCGTCGACTACCGAAGCGCACTAGCCCTTGTTGAGGGGTTCGTCGCGGATATCGGGAAGCTTCCCGGCTATCGCGCCGACATCCTGGACAGTCCGCTGGACATCACGCCAAGGTCCGCGATCAAGGGTCAGTCCAGCGACCAGCCGCATGGACAGAGCCAGGCGCGATTCAGCGTCAAGGTCTCGCGCGCGACGGAGCCGCGGACATGAACGTTGTCTTCTCCAAGGACGGCTTCAAGCGGCTGCGATTCTCGTGGCTGATCCTCGGCATTGCGATCGTCGCCGCGGTGGCCTCCGCGTGGGGCAGCCACCTGTACCTGGAGAAGGAGAAGCGCGACGGCCTCGCGTCCAAGCGCCAGCTCGCCGAGGCCCTGGCCCGCGTCGAGGCCGCCAAGCGCGAGCGCGAGGACCTCAAGTCCTCCGCCGAGATTTTCCAGGACCTGGTGAAGCGCGGAATATTGGGAGAGGAAAGCCGGCTCGATTTCGTCGAGCGGCTCGAGCGCCTGAAGGCGCGTCACCGCCTCCTGGGGCTGGAATTCGAGATCGCTCCCCAGCGCCCGCTGCCGCTCGCGGACGGGCGCGTGTTCAACGCCGTGGATGTCCTTGCCAGCCGGGTGAAGGTGAAAGTCCAGGCGCTGCACGAAGGCGATGCGCTCTCGTTCCTGGACGACCTCGCCAGGCCGTCCAAGGGGTTCAACCCGGCCAGCCGATGCACGCTCCGCAAGCTGGACGCCGGGGCGATCGTCGCGGCCCGGATCGAGGCGGAATGCACCCTCGAGTGGATCTCTCTCAAGGACAAGCGGGGGAACCGTGGGAGCTAGGCTTGCCCTCCTTCTCGTGGCCTTCTCCGCCGCCGCGCCGGCGCAGGAGCTGGGAACGCTGTTCCACTCGCCCAAGGAGCGCGAGGCCCTGGAGCGGATGCGGCGCGGCGAGACGGTCGAGCAGACGCTCGTGCCGCTCCCCGACCCGGTGGTTACCGGCTTCGTGAAGCGAAGCGACGGCAAGAGCACCGTGTTCATCGACAAGCGGCCCTACCCTGCCCGCGATCCCCGCATGCAGGGCGTGCTGGAACCGAAGATTGTCGAGCGTTATGAGCCGGTTCCCCTTCCGCCACCCCCGGCTCCCGCGGAAATGGAGAAAGCGGGTAACGGCGGCGCGTCGGAGGCCTCGAAGAAGGACGCCCCACGTCGTCCCCCGGCCGGCAAGGAGGACTGAGTCCCATGCGCCGGCAGCGCCCCACGCAAGGCTTCGCGGCCGAACCGGGGTTTACCCTCATCGAGATCGCGGTGGTGATCGTGATCCTCTCGCTTCTGCTCGCGATGATCGCGGGAATCGCCACGGCCATGCTGGGACAGCAGCGCAGGGAAGCCACTCGGCAGCGGCTTGCCGGGGTGGAGACGGCCATCGCGCTCTTCGTGTCGCAGAACCAGCGGCTTCCGTGCCCGGCGGATGGCACGCGCCCGGGAACGGATGCAAATGCAGGAAAGGAGAATCCCGATCCGCCGAGCGGGACATGCACGGGAAACCAGGCAAATGGTGTCGTGCCTTGGCGCGCACTAGGCCTTTCAGAGCAAGATGTGACGGACGGCTGGGGAAACAGGCTCTCCTATCGCGTATCGCTTGATTTCGTGACACGTCCAGCGATGAACCTGACATATTGTGATCCCGGGGGAGGCAAGACCAGCGCTGAACCACTTGGGTCCGGGGGCTATTGCGATTCCAACTGTACGTCGGCGACCTTTCCTGGCGGTTGCACTGCGCCCGCGGCTGTCACTTCAAATCGCGGGCTCAGGGTATGCAACCTGTCTGGAAGTGTTGTCATGAACCCTACGCCTGGATCCGCCTTTTCCGTCGAAAACTGTTCCTCTGCTGCCGCTTCCCCGATACCCCCTTCAACTGGTGCCGCTTACGTCGTCATCAGTCACGGCGAGAATGGTGCCGGAGCCTACAATAACCAAGGCGTGCTCCAGGCCGCCACGGGCACCGATTCGGGCACGGAAGAAGCGAAGAACGCCGCGAATCTCGCGCTGCGCACCTACTACGTGGACGATTTCGCCTCGTACCCCGCGGGCACCGGCCACTTCGACGACTTCGTCCTGCGCCCCTCCATCCTGACGGTCGCGACGAAGGCGCAACTCGGCCCTCGCGCGCACTGAGGCGCTGTCTTGAGCTTCCGCCGCTCCCAACGCGGACTCGCCGGGGCCGCCGCGATCGTCGTCCTGATCGTCGTCGTCCTGGCGCTCGTTCTCGGCAGGAGCTTCTTCTCGCAGGGCATCACCCTCGAGCAACGGGGCGCCACCGACGCCAACATGAGGCGCATCTCGGATGCCATCGTCGCTTTCGCCGCGCTCAACAAGCGCCTGCCGTGTCCCGCCAGCGGCGCCGCCGCCTCGGGGCTCGAGGTGCGCTCCGGAAGCGCCTGCACCAATGCCGACGGCACCGTTCCTTGGGAGTCCCTCGCCATTGCCAGGGATCTCGCGGTCGACGGCTGGGGCCGCAAGATCTCGTACCGGGTGTTCGCGGGCGCCCAGGGATTCACGCGCGACGGCGGAATCGACGTCACCAACTGCAGCAGCAACGCGCCGGTCGGCGGAGCCGCCGTGACCGACTGCAGCACGACTCCCTACCACTACAACCATCGCGATGACTTCCTCCTCGCCAAGGGGCTCACCGTCAACGACCAGGGAAGCACGGTGACGGGGGTGGCGTTCGCGCTCATCGGCCATGGGGAATCGGGCCTTGGCGCCTTCGGCGCCGATTCCGGGGTGCGAACGCGGATGCCGAACGCGGGCGGAAGCGAGTACCTCAACACGCAGGGATCGGCGACCTTCCAGAAGCTCGCGCGCAACATTCCCACGGGCGTCGCGGACCCCGCCACCGATGCCGCGCACTTCGACGACGAGATCCTCTACATGCGAGCCGCCGAACTGATCCAGAAGGCGGGACTCGACCAGAGGGCCTGGCCCGCGCCGCCACCCGCATCCGTGACCGGGACCTTCAATCTGGCCGCAATCCAGGCTGCAAGCCCAGGCTACACGGGGGCGAGCCAGTTCACCGGGCTCACGTCGCTCAATGTCGGGACGATGACGATCACCGCGACGGCCGGTGGCGCGGCGCGCGAGATCGGATTTCGCACCGACTCCGGGGTCGGCGGCATCGGAGTCATCGGCGGCTCGTCGTTCAACGCCGTCATCAGCTCATCGCTCAACGAGGTGCTCACCATCAACTTCGGGACAGGCAGCTACCTGAACCGCGTCGACATCGCATTCAACGAATTCAACGACTTCGGCGTCGACGAGGAGCGGGTTCGCATCCGCTTCTGGCGCGACGGCGTCCAGGTGCAGACGACCACCAAGAACGCCTGGCGCACGACCAGCGGCCCGTCCAATTGCCTCTTCAATCCCACGGCCGGCAACGAATTCGACCGGATCGACATCGAGCCCATCACCCGCACCTTCGGTTCCGCGACCTCCCTGACAATTGTCGCGGTGCACGCGTGCACGTCGTGGTTCACCGGCAGCTGCGCGACGACGGTGAGCGGATCGGTGCCGTGTCCCTGAGTTGCCACCCCGGCCGTCAGGCAGCGGATCGTCCGTCAACTAAATTCGGAAAGTAGTTCCCCGGGTTTCCCGATGGACCCGGTGGGGGACGCGGGCGATCCTTGGCGCCACGTCCAGAGACGGGCACAGCGCCCATGTCCACCGAACTCCGCCAGCGAGGCGCCGCTCTTGTCGCCATCGCCGCTTTCCTCGCCCTCGCCTTGCTGGCGGCACTCACCGCGGCCATCGCACGCAGCGCCACCGGCCCGCAACGAGCCGCCGCCACCGACCGCGCCCTCGCCATCGCGCGCGAGGCATTGATCGCCCACGCCGCCAGCCGTCCCCTCGACGAAATCGTCGGCCCGGGCTACCTCCCCTGCCCCGACCTCGACGACGACGGATGGGCCGAGCCCACCTGCGGGTCGCTCACGGGCGAAACGGGCCAGTGGCAGCGCCTCGGGCGGCTGCCGTGGAAGACACTGGGGCTGCCGGACCTGCGCGACGCGTTCGGCGAGCGCCTGTGGTACGCCGTGTCCAGCAAGCACAAGGGGCTGCTCAACTGCGCCGCGAGCCCCGCCTGCGTCGACATGGGCCCGGAAGCCGCCATCGGCACGATCACCGTGCGCGACGCGGCCGGCAACGTGCTGCACGACGGCACGGCCGCGGGCCCCTACGAGCCGGGCAGGGGCGGCGCCGTGGCGGTGATCATCGCGCCGGGGCCTGCGCTCGCGCGCTGGTCCGGCCTCGGCGCATCCGGGACGGCGCAGGATCGAACCTGCGAGGGGGGAAGCTGCAATGCCGCGGGACGCTGCCTCACCGAACCGCCATCCCTCACCCCCAAGTGCAACCCCGCGAACTACCTCGACCGCGCGCCCGGCCCCGCGTACTCCGACGAGGACAACGCCCGCTTCGTCGACCGCAACGACGCGCCGGGCCGCCCCGCCAACCGCGACGGCTTCATCCTCGGCCCGGTCGCCACACCCGACGGCACGCTGTGGGTGAACGACCGGCTTGCCGTCGTCACCTACGACGACCTCATGCCGCGCGTGATGCGGCGGGTCGCCGAGGAAGTCGCCACCTGCCTTCGGGGCTACGCCACGCAGCCGGAGAATCGAGGACGCCTGCCGTGGGCGGCTCCCCTCTGCCGGGCGCGTGCATCCGATCCCGCGATACGCTGGGCGGAGGCGTCGGGCGTTCGCTTCGGACGCGTTCCCGACACGCCTTTCCTAGCTACCGGCCGTGACGGCGGCACGATGCTCGCGCGCTGGCCGGCCGATTGCCGCATCGCCGACGGCGGCGGCGAAACCTCGAGCGCCGCGCGCTTCACCTGGTGGAGCGCGTGGAAGCGGCATGTGTTCTATTCCGTGGCGCCCGCGGCGAGCCCCGCCCCGGAACCCGCCGCGGCCTGCGATTCCCTCTCCTGCCTGTTCGTCTCAGACGATTCCGGCGCACCGGCGCCGTCGGGACATAGCTTCGCGGTGCTCGTGGCCGGCCCTCCGCTCCTCTTCGAATCCGGACGACAGTCGCGCGCCGCCAACGCCGACGGTGACGCCCGGGAGTGGCTCGAGGGGGTCAACGCGGAGCTTCGGCGCGCGAACGGCAATCCCGCCGCCGCGGATTGCGACGCGGACCCCACGCTTTCGGCCGGTCCCGCCTCGCCGGCCTTCAATCGCGTGGCCACCCTCGCGACGAGGTTTCGAAACGACGTGGTGGTGGTTGGTCCGTGAACAAAGCGAATCCGGGGCGGGAGCGCCGCACGCACCGCGCGTTCACGCTTCTGGAGGTGATGCTCGTGATGCTGATCCTCGCGATCCTGCTCACGGGCCTTTCGGTGCCGCTGGCCACGCAGATTGCGCTTCGCCGCCAGGAGGAGACGCGGCGCATCCTGGATGACGCCCGCGAGGCTGTGCTCGGCTTCGCAGCCACGCAGGGCAGGCTCCCCTGCCCCGCCAGCGCGTCCAGCCGCGGCGAGGAGAGCTTCGCACCGGGCGGCAGCGCCCTCGACGGGAACTGCTCCAACTTCTACGACGGCTTCCTCCCCGCCGCCACGCTCGGCCTCTCGCCGCTCGACCCCGACGGTTTCGCGAGGGATGGCTGGGGGACGGGCGCCAACCGCATCCGCTATGCCGTGTTCGGCGACGGCCGCGCGGTGGGCAGCGTGGCCAATCCCCTCACGCGCGCCAACGGCATGCGCATGGCCACCCTCGCCGCGCTCGGTGATGCCTCGGGCTACCTCGTGATCTGCGGCACGGGTGCGGCC
>JAHCLE010000011.1 GCA_026125445.1 Burkholderiales bacterium | reverse complement strand
CCGGGCTGCACGCGGTCCTCGTTGATGACCCGAAGGGGTCCGAAGCCCATGTGCGCGGGGTCGTGGTAGTCGGCGAACGAAAAGGAGTGCCAGGAATCCAGCCAGCCGTGGTTGGCGTGTCCCCGGTCCTGCGCGCGGCGAATCTCGATCATCCCGGCCTCCGTTGTATTCAATGTGTAGAACGATGAAGTGCATGATAGGGTTGAAATTTTTTCACTGATAGCGAAGAATTCTCACCAAGTCGTTCGAATTCATTGAACATGAAGCTGACCCTCGAATCCCTTCAGGTGCTGGATGCCATCGACCGCCGGGGCTCCTTCGCCGCCGCGGCCGAGGAGATGCACCGGGTGCCGTCAGCGATCACTTACTCCGTCCAGCAGCTCGAGGAGGCGCTCGACGTCCTGCTCTTCGATCGCCGGGGGCACCGCGCCAAGCTCACGGAGGCCGGACGCGAGTTGCTGGAGGAAGGCCGCCAGCTCCTGCGGGCGGCGGCCGACCTGGAATGCCGCGTTCGCCAGGTGGCCAAGGGCTGGGAGGCGGAACTGCGTATCGCCGTCACCACCCTGGTCGGGCTGGAGAAGCTCTACGGTATCGTCGCCGAGTTCTACGAGGAGAACACCGGCACCCGGCTGCGGCTCCTGCAGGAAGTCCTGGGCGGCACCTGGGACGCCATGTCCTCGGGGCGCGCGGACCTCGCCATCGACACCTCCGGCATCATCCCCACGGGCGGCGCCTACACCGCGCGGCCCCTGGGCCGCTTCGACATGCTGCTGGTGGCCGCCCCCTTCCACCCGCTGGCCAAGGCGAAGCCCCCCGTCACCGAGGCCATGCTCCTGGAGCACCGCGCGGTGAGCATCGCCGACAGCTCGCGGCTCCTTCCCCCGAGGACCGCCGGCCTGCTCTCGGGCCAGGACGTGCTCACGGTGGCCACCCTGGAGGCCAAGGTGGCCGCGCACGTGGCCGGGCTGGGCGTAGGCTGGCTGCCGCGCTGGATCGCCGAGCGCGAGGCCTGGGCCGGGCGCCTGGCGATCCTCGAGCCCGAGGCGCCGCGCCCGCCGGTGGAGATCATCGTGGCGTGGCGGCCCTCCGCCGCAGGCAAGGCCGTGCAGTGGTTCGTGAAGCGGCTCGAGGATCCCCTCGTGGCCGCCTCCCTCATGTCGTGACGCCCATGGCGGCATATGTCGGCCGATTCGCGCCCTCGCCCACCGGCCCGCTGCATTTCGGCTCCCTCGTGGCGGCCGTGGCGAGCTGGCTCGACGCCCGCGCCGCCGGGGGCCGGTGGCACCTTCGCATCGAGGACGTGGACGAGCCGCGCACGGTGCCCGGCGCGGAGGATGAAATCCTGCGCACGCTGGAAGCGCTGGGCCTCGCGTGGGACGGCCCGGTGGTGCGCCAGCGCGAGCGGACCGCGCGCTACCGCGAGGCCCTCGAGAAGCTTCGTCGCCAGGGGCTCGCCTACCGCTGCCGCTGCTCGCGCCGGGAGATCGCGGACTCCGGCGTGCACGGCGTCGACGGCATCGTCTATCCCGGCACCTGCCGCCACGCCGCCATCCCCGAGGGCATGCCGGCCGCCACGCGCTTCCTCGTGCCCGCCGGCCCCATTGCCTTCGACGACCGCGTCCAGGGGCTCGTGTCCCAGCGCCTCGATTCCGAGGTCGGGGATTTCGTCGTGCACCGCCGCGACGGGCTCTTCGCCTACCAGCTCGCGGTGGTCGTGGACGACGCGGACCTGGGGGTGACCGACGTGGTGCGCGGCGCCGACCTGCTGGACTCCACGCCGCGGCAGATCGCCCTGCAGCGCGCGCTCGGCCTGGCCACCCCCCGCTACCTGCACTTCCCGGTGGCCACGCGGGGCGGGGAAAAGCTCTCCAAGCAGACCCTGGCTCCGGCCCTGGGTCCCGACGCCGGGTCGCAGGCGCTGCGGGCGGCGCTTGCCTTCCTGGGCCAGGCCGTCCCGCCTCCCGCCCCCGCCGCCGAGATCCTCGCCGAAGCCTCCCGAGGCTGGGATCCGGCCCGCATACCCCCCCGCCGGAGCCTCGAGGTGACGGAAGGTAACGGGAACCGTTACCCCCTCGATCTATAATGTCGCCTTCCCGCCGACCGGGCTAAATCCAGACCGCCCCGCCCCGCCGTCCAACGGGACATGACCGCGACCCGCCCCGGGGCCGCGAACTGCCAGGACGACCGCCATGCTCTTCCGGAAGAAGAATCCCGCCGCCGCCGACGTCCCCGTGGGTCGCCGGCGGTTCGCCAAGCCCGCCGCCGCGCTCCTCCTGGTGCTGGTCGCCGGCTCCCTCGTCGCCTTCCGCGTGAGCTCGGCCAAGAAGGAGGAGCCGGCCAAGGCGCCGGATCCCGTGCTGCAGTTCACGCCGGCCGACGTCTCCGTGGTCGAACTGCGCAGCCTCGCGCGCGCCATCCCGATCTCCGGCTCGCTCTCGCCCCTCACGCAGTCGACGGTGCGCTCGAAGGTCCCGGGCGAGGTCCGCCGCGTGCACGTGCGCGAGGGCGAGCGCGTGGCCCAGGGCCAGCTCATCGCCGAGATCGACACCGCCGACCTGCAGGCCCGCTTGGACGCGCAGGTCGCCTCGCTCGAGGAGGCCAAGGCGAGGCTCACGATCGCGGCGAAGAACCGCGACAACGGGATGAAGCTGCACAGGCAGGGCTTCATCTCCCAGAACGCCTACGACACGACGCAGAGCGCGTGGGAGGCCGCCGTGGCGTCGGTGAAGTCCGCCGAGGCCCAGGTCCGCCTCGCGCGCAACGCGACCCAGGACGCCGTGATCCGCTCGCCCATCGACGGCATCGTCGCCAAGCGCGCGGTCAACCCCGGCGAGAAGGTGGGCGTCGACGGCGAGCTCTTCACGATCGTCGACCTGGCCCGGATGGAGGTCGAGGCGCCCGTTCCCGCCGCGGAGATCCCCGGCATCCGCGTGGGCCAGGAGGCGAAGCTGCGCGTCGACGGCTTCGGCGAGCGCGAGTTCGCCGGCCGGCTCGAGCGCATCAATCCGAGGACCGAGCAGTCCTCCCGCGCGATCACCGTCTACCTGTCCGTCTCCAACCGCGACGGCATGCTGCGCGGCGGCATGTTCGCCAAGGGAAGCCTCGTCCTGGACCGCGGCGAGCCCGCGCCCGTCGTGCCGGCCACGGCGCTGCGCGAGGAGGCGGGCCAGCCCTTCGTGTTCACGATCGAGAACGGCAAGCTCGAGCGCCGCCCCGTCACGCTGGGCATGCGCGACGAGCTCGCGGGCATCGTGCAGGTGCGAAGCGGCCTGGAGAAGGGCGCCACCGTCGTGAGCTCGCGCGCCATGGGCCTCAAGGCGGGGACGAAGGCGACGCTGAAGGACGCGGGCGCGCCGGAACCGAAGCCCTCGAAGGGCTGACGGCCATGTGGATCACGAAGACCAGCATCAACCAGCCCGTCTTCGCCACCATGATGATGGTGGCGCTTTGCGTCCTGGGGATCTTCTCGTACAACAAGCTGCGCGTGGAGCGCATGCCCGACATCGAGATCCCCTTCGTCTTCATCCAGATCAACTACCCGGGCGCCGCCCCGGAGGCCGTCGAGAACGACATCACCAAGCCCGTCGAGGAGGTGGTGAACACGGTCAACGGGGTGAAGATCATCCGCTCCAACTCCTTCGAGGGCCGCAGCGAGACCTACATCGAGTTCCGCCTCGACACCAACATGGAGCGCGCGGTGCAGGACATCCGCGACAAGGTCGCGATGATCCGGCCCGGCTTCCCGCGCGAGGCGCGCGATCCCCTCATCCTGCGCGGCGACTTCGACAACGCCCAGCCCGTGGTCTCGCTCGCGGTGACCTCGCCCACGAGGACGCTTCGCGAACTCACCACCCTCACCGAGCAGGTCATCGTCAAGCGCTTCCAGAACGTGCCGGGCGTGGGGCAGGTGCAGGTCTCGGGCGGCGTCGCCCGCCAGGTTCTCGTGAACCTGCGACCCGCGCAGATGCAGGCGCAGTCGGTGGGCGTGGACGAGATCGTCGCCGCCATCCGCGCGGCCAACGTGGACGTGCCGGCCGGGCGCATCTCCCACGGCGCCTCGGAGCAGCTCGTGCGCATCGAGGGGCGCATCAAGGAGCCGGCGGGCTTCGGCAGGATCATCGTGGCGCGCCGCGCCAACGGGCCCGTCTACCTCGACCAGGTGGCCGACGTGGTGGACGGCGAGAAGGAAGCCGAGTCCTACTCGCGCATCAACGGCCAGCCCGGGCTCACGATCCAGGTGCTCAAGGTGCAGGACGCCAACATCGTCGACGTGGGCAACGCCGCCAAGGCGGCCGCCAAGGGGCTCGCCAAGGTGCTGCCCCCGGACGTGGAGCTGAAGCTCGTCTATGCCGACGTCGACTTCATCGAGAGGGCGCTCAACGGCGTGAAGGTGACGATCGTCGAGGGGGCGCTCCTCACCGTCTTCATCGTGTTCCTGTTCCTGCACTCCTGGCGCAGCACCATCATCACCGGGCTCACGCTGCCGATCTCGGTCATCGCGACCTTCATCGCGGTCTACCTCTTCGGCTTCACGCTCAACTTCCTCACCCTGATGGCGCTGTCGCTGTGCATAGGCCTGCTCATCGACGACGCCATCGTGGTGCGCGAGAACATCGTGCGCCACCTCGGCATGGGCAAGGACCACTACCGGGCCGCGCGCGAGGGCACCGAGGAGATCGGGCTCGCGGTGATGGCCACCACCTTCGCGATCGTCGCGGTGTTCATCCCCGTCGCGTTCATGTCGGGGATCATCGGAAAGTTCTTCTACCAGTTCGGGATCACGGTGGCGGTGGCGGTGCTGGTGTCGCTCTTCGTGAGCTTCACCCTCGACCCCATGCTCTCGGCCGTCTGGCGCGACCCGGTGGAGGGCCGGTTCCGGCGCCTGCCCTGGCTCGGTCGCGCGATGAACCGCATCGAGCAGGGCGTGGAATGGGCCCACCACCGCTACGGCGTCCTCCTGGAGTGGTCGCTCAACAACCGCAAGAAGGTGCTCGCCATCGCCACCGCCGTCTTCGTGTCGAGCTTCTTCGTGCTGCCCCTGGTGGGCACGGAGTTCTCGCCCGAGTCCGACGAGGGGCGCACCTCGTTCCGGCTGACCACGCCGGTGGGCTCCAGCCTCGACTACACCGACGCCAAGGCGCGCCAGGTCGAGGAGATCCTGCGCCGCTACCCCGAGGTCTCCACGATGGCGGCCAACGTGGGAACCGGCGAGGGGCGCAACGTCGCGCGCATCGAGGTGAAGCTCGTCGACCGCCGCGAGCGCCCGCACCTCACCCAGAAGGCCTTCGAGGCGAAGGTGCGCCAGCAGATCCGCGCCATCCCCGGGGTGGAGCTCTCCGTGGGCTACAACCGGCCCATCTGGATCAACCTGCTGGGCCCGTCCAACGACGGCCTGGAGAAGGTGACCGCCGAGGTGATGGAGAAGATCGGGAAGATCAAGGGCATCGCCGACCTCGAGAGCAGCCTCAAGGCCAACAACCCGGCCATCACCATGAAGGTGAACGACGAGCTCGCGAGCGACCTGGGGCTCACCGTCTCCCAGATCGGCGCGGCGGTGCGCCCGTTCGTGGCCGGCGACGTGATCGGCCACTGGCTGGCCCCCGACGGGCAGAACTACGAGGTGAACGTCCAGCTGCCGAAGTCCGAGAGGCGCATCGCCTCCGACCTGGGCGACCTTCGCGTGGTGAGCAGCAAGCCCGGCCCCAACGGCGCGCCCGTCCTGGTGCCGCTTCGCCAGGTGGTGGAGTTCCGCGAGTCCACGAGCCCGCAGATCATCAAGCGCCAGGAGCTGCAGCGGCGCGTGGGCATCTACGCGAGCGTCGAAGGCCGGCCCTCGGGCGACGTCGGCAAGGAGGTGCAGGAGCTGCTCAAGACGATCGAGCTGCCTCCCGGCTACCGCTTCGACGTCGCGGGCCAGACCCAGGACATGCAGGAGTCGTTCACGGCGGCCGTGGCCGCGCTGGGCATGGCGGTGATCTTCATCTACCTCATCCTCGCCTCCCAGTTCGGCAGCTTCCTGCAGCCGCTCGCCATCATGGCCTCGCTCCCCTTCACGCTCATCGGGGTGTTCCTGGCGCTCCTCGTGACCGGAAGCACGCTCAACATCTTCTCGATCATCGGCATCATCATGCTGATGGGCCTGGTGACGAAGAACGCGATCCTGCTCGTGGACTTCACCAACCAGGGGATCCGCGAGGGGATGAGCCGCCACGACGCCATCCTCGCGGCGGGGCAGGTGCGGCTGCGCCCGATCCTGATGACCACCATGGCGATGATCTTCGGCATGCTGCCCATGGCCATCGGCTCGGCCGACGGCGGCGAGCAGAACGCGCCCATGGGCCGCGCGGTGATCGGCGGCATCATCACCTCGACGCTTCTCACGCTCGTCGTGGTGCCCGTGCTCTACACCTACGTGGACGCCTGGGGCCGGCGGGTGAAGGCGTGGTTCACGGGCGGGGCGCACCCCGCTCCCGCGGGCGGCGCGGTGAGCGCCACGGCCGCCTCGAAGCCCGCCGACGAGTAGTCAGAAGCCGATGGCGTGGCCGTCCTTGCGGTGGTCGGAGCCGGCGCAGTAGCCGTCGTCCAGGCGCCAGATGAGTTGCGCGCCGCCGAAGCCGAACATGGCGGCCTCCGGGTCGACGATGCGGTGGCCGCGGGAGGCCAGCTCGTCGAGCACGCCGGGCGCGAAGCGCGGCGCCTCGAAGCTCACGCTGAAGTCGTTGTTCACGATCCAGCGCGGCCCGTCGGAGGCGGCCTGCGGGTTCTGGTGCCAGTCCACGATGCGCGTGACCATCTGCGCGTGGCCCTGCGGCTGCATCTGCCCGCCCATCACCCCGAAGCTCATCACGGGCTTGCCGTCCTTCGTGAGGAAGCCGGGGATGATCGTCTGGAAGGGACGCTTGCGCGGCCCCACGAGGTTGGGGTGCCCCGGCTTGAGCGAGAACCCCGCGCCGCGGTTCTGCATCGAGATCCCCGTTCCCGGCACCACGATCCCCGAGCCGAACCCCATGTAGTTGGACTGGATGTAGGACACCATCATCCCGTTCGCGTCGGCCGTGGTGAGGTAGACGGTGCCGCCGGCGCGCGGCTCGCCCGGCGCCGGCGTCTGCGCGCGCTTCATGTCGATCGCCTTCGCGCGGTCCGCGAGGTAGTCGTCCGCCAGGAGCCTCGCCGCGTCGAACTCCATCGTCGCGGGGTCGGAGACGTAGCGGTAGGCGTCGGCGAAGGCGAGCTTCATCGCCTCGATCTGCAGGTGCAGGGCGTCGGCGCCGTCCACGGGGAGCGAGCCCAGGTCGAAGTGGCGCAGCATCCCCAGCGTCATGAGCGCCACGATGCCCTGGCCGTTGGGCGGGATCTCGTGCAGGCGGTAGCCGCGGTACTCGATCGAGATCGGCTCGACCCAGTCGCAGCGGTGCGCGGCGAAGTCCTCGACCGTGTGCGCGCCATCCTCGGAACCGGAGGCCAGCGCGATGCGCTCGGCGAGCTTGCCGCGGTAGAAGCTCTCCCCCTTGGTGGCCGCGATCTCCTCGAGCGTCTCGGCCTGCTGCGGGCAGTAGAAGCGCTCGCCCGGGCGCGGGGCGCGGTCCTTGGGGAGGAACGTCCACGAGAACTCCGAGAAACCCTTGAGGTTGGGCGCCTGTCGCGCCCAGCTCATCGCCGTGATGGGCGAGACCATGAAGCCGTCGCGCGCGTAGCGGATGGCGGCCTGGAAGAGGTCCGGGAACGGGAGCTTGCCGTAGCGCTGGGAGAGCGCCACCCACGCCGAGACGCAGCCCGGCACGGTGACCGCGTCCCAGCCGTGCACCGGCATGGCCGTGCGGTCCCTGAAGCGCTCCGGGGTCCACGCCGACGGCGCCCGCCCCGAGGCGTTGAGTCCCACGAGCTTCTCGCCGTCCCAGAGGATCGCGAACGCGTCCGAGCCGATGCCGTTCGAGGTGGGCTCGACGACGGTGAGGGTGATCGCGGCCGCGAGCGCGGCGTCCACCGCGTTGCCGCCCCGGGCGAGCGCCTGCAGGCCCGCCTGGGCCGCCAGCGGCTGCGAGGTCGCGACGACGTTCTTGGCGAGCAGCGGCATGCGCTGCGAGGAATACGGGAAATCCCAGGTGAACATGGCGCGGTCCCTCGGGGTTCGTCTATTCCGCCTTGACGCCGGCGTCCTTGATGACCTTCGACCACTTCTGCGCGTCGCGCTGGATCACCTGCGCGAAGTCGGCGGCGGTTCCCCCCGCGGCCTCGAACCCCATCTGCGCGAAGCGCGCCTGGATCTCGGGGAGCGAGAGCGCCTTGTTCATCTCGGCGTTCACGCGGTCGACCACCGCCTTCGGCGTGCTGGCCGGCCCGAGCAGCCCGAACCAGGTGAGGCTCTGGAATCCCGGAAGGCCCGACTCCGCGACGGTGGGAAGCTCCGGCACCAGCGCAGAGCGCGACGGCGAGGAGATGGCCAGCCCCTTCACCTTGCCGGCCTTGATGTTGGGCTGCGAGGTCATGACGTTGTCGAAGAGGATGGCGACCTGGCCCGACATGATGTCCGGGATGGACTGCTGCGTCCCCTTGTAGGGCACGTGGTTCAGCTTCACGCCGGCCATCGAGGCGAAGAGCTCCGTGGTGAGGTGCGAAATCGTGCCGATGCCGCTCGTGGCGTAGTTGAGCTTGCCCGGGTCCTTGCGGGCCAGCTCGATCAGCTCCTTCACGGAATTGACCGGGACGTGGTTGCTCACCACGAGGATGTTGGTGGCGTTGCCGACCCACACGATCGGCGTGAAGTCCTTCACCGGGTCGTAGGCCTGCTTGCCGAGGTACGGCCCGATCGAGTGCGTGCTGGTGGTGGCCATCACGAGCGTGTACCCGTCGGCCGGGCTCTTGGCGACGAAGTCGGCGCCGAGGGATCCGCCGGCGCCGGGCTTGTTCTCGACGACGACCGGCTGCCCGAGCTGGGCGCCCAGCTTGTCGGCGAGCACGCGCGTGAGCACGTCGGTGGGGCCGCCGGCCGGGAACGGCACGACGATCTTCACGGTCTTGTTGGGCCAGGCCTGGGCGTGGGCGAGCGGCGCGGCCGCCAGGAGGGCGGCTGCGAGGACGAGGAGTCGGGCGAGCATGGGAGAGTGCGGGCGTGGGTTGCGGGTCGAACGAGGATGGTAGCACCGGCGCGGGGTGCATCGGAGGTATCCTTGGGGATCGGGAGGTATCGCCATGAAGGCCGATCCGCAAGCGCTGGTGTTCGACGCCTATGGCACGCTCTTCGACGTGCATTCGGTGACGCGCCTCGCGGACTCGCTCTTCCCCGGCCGCGGGGCGGCGCTCTCCCGGGCCTGGCGCGCCAAGCAGCTCGAGTACACGTGGCTGCGCAGCCTCATGGGGCGCTACGACGACTTCAACGCCGTCACCGCGGATTCGCTCGACTGGTCCCTCGAGTCGCTGGGCCTGGCCGCCGGCGCGAGGGAGCGCGACGCCCTGATGCAGGCCTACCGCACGCTCGCGACCTTTCCCGAGGTGCGCGCCGCGCTCGCGCGCCTGGGCGGGCGCCGCACGCTCGCGATCCTTTCCAACGGCCACCCCGACATGCTCGACGCCGTGGTCGACCACAACGAGCTGCGCGTGCACTTCGGCGAGCGCGTCTACAGCGTGCACGAGGCAGGCGTGTTCAAGCCCGACCCGCGGGTCTACGCACTCGCCTGCGCCGGACTGGAGCTTCCGGCGGAGTCGATCGGCTTCGTGTCGTCCAACGGCTGGGACGCGGCCGGCGCGCGCTCCTTCGGCTTCACCGCGTGGTGGGTGAACCGTGGCCGCGCCCCGGTCGAGCGGCTGGCCTCGCCGCCGGACGCGGTGGTCGGCGACCTCGCGGAGCTCGCGGCGCTCCTCGCCTAGTAGGGCGAGACGGCGATCCGGCCGTCGCCGCCGAAGCGCTCCTCGCCCCCGCCGTCGCGGGAGGCCGTCCACAGCCGCCGCGTGGCGCGATCCCACTTGAAGGGCTGCCCGGTGTACGGGTCGCGGCAGGCGGTGGCGGAATTGGCGAGGTAGTCCTCGACCGATTCCGGCGGGATCGCCTTCTCGCGCAGGTCGAACATCGCGCACGCCGCGTTCGCGAGCGCGTCGACGTCGCGGATGCGGTAGATGTAGCTGTCGAGGCCGGTCCACGACCGGGCCACGAGGAGCTTGCCGCCGAAGTTGTACAGCCAGTGCCACTGCGGCCGCGCCATCTCGTCGGTCTTCCGGCGCGTCTCGGCGATACGCTCGGGAAGGTCTCGCGACTCCACCTCGTCCAGCGCCTCCCAGAGGCGGTAGAAGTGGTGGGCGTGGTTGAGCGTGGCGTTGCGCAGCAGGTTCATCCCCATCAGGTGGGCCGCGAGCGGCCCCTCGCCGGCAAGGAGCCTCTCGCGCGCCTTGCGCCCCTCGAGCGCGCGGTCGACGACCGGCGGGATGATGGCCGCCTCGAAGCGTATGGCGTTTCGCATCGCGCGTTGCGCGCGCGTGAGCGGCGTGGCGATGCGCCGCAACGCCGCGTACTGCGCCGGCGTGGACCTGCCCGCCCGCCGAGCCACCTGCGTGGCGAGCTGCAGGTCGCGGGTGAGCCCTCGCAGCGCCACCATCTTGGCGACGATGAGCCGGCCGTCGGCGAGCCAGCGGCGGTAGAAGGCGGCGTCGGCCTCGAGGTCGCGCAGCGCCGCGTCGAAATCGCCCGCGGCCGCCTTCGCCGCGACTTCCGAGAGGAAGATCCCCTGCGCCTGCAGGACGACGCCGTAGCGGACGAGGGGTCCCTCGAGGTCCACCCCGAGGCCGGCGTCGCCGAGCCCGGACTGGGCCTGCAACTCGCGGTACCGGCGCAGGAGCACGGCATTGTCGGCCACGAGATCGGCGACCGCCTGCGGCTTGCCGCCCAGGCGCGCGGCGCAGTCGAACGCCTCGGGCCGGCAGATCACTTCCGGCGCGGCGCGAACGTCGAGCCGGCCCGCGTCGGGAAGGCGCCTTCCGTCGCGGGCTCGCGCCTTCACCGACTCGGACCACTCGAGGGCGAACCGGCGCGGGTCCTCGCCGGCGGGGGCCGAGAGGCCCACGATCAGCGCGAAGCCGCTCGCTCCGGAGAGATCCGGCGGGAATCCCGAGGCGTAGTAGTCGCGCGTCTCGGGAAGGAGGTCCTGGTCGAACTGGTTGACGGCCACGACGGCCGCAAGGGCCGCGACGAGGGCGACGACCGCGAGGGCGGCGATTCGCCAGGGTCCTCCCGGGAGCGCCATCGCGGCGGCTGCGCCGGCCCGAAACGCGCGGACCGGGAGCCTATTCCTCCTCGACGAAGGTCTCCTCGCGCTTCTTCCTCACGGCGGGCGCCGCCACGATGATGAGCAGCAGCACCGCGAGCACCAGCAGCGTGGCGCTGATCGGTCGCGTGACGAAGACGGCCGGGTCGCCGCGCGAGAGCAGCAATGCGCGCCGGAGGTTCTCCTCCATCATCGGCCCGAGCACGAAGCCGAGCAGCAGCGGTGCGGCCTCGCAGTCGAGCTTGCCGAAGAGGTAGCCGATGAACCCGAACCCCGCGGCGAGGATCACGTCCATCCAGGTGTTGTTGATCGAGTACACGCCGATGCAGCAGAAGATGAGGATCGCCGGGTACAGGAACCTGTATTCCAGGGTGAGGAGCTTCACCCACATGCCGATCATCGGGAGGTTGAGCACGACCAGCAGCAGGTTGCCCACCCACATGCTCGCGATCATCCCCCAGAAGAGGTCGGGCTTCGCGGTCATGATCTGCGGGCCGGGCTGGATGCCGTGGATGATCATGGCGCCGATCATGAGGGCCATCACCGGGTTGGAGGGGATGCCCAGCGTGAGCAGCGGGATGAAGGAGGTCTGCGCGGCCGCGTTGTTGGCGGACTCGGGAGCCGCCACGCCTTCGATGGCGCCCTTGCCGAAGCGCGACGGGTCCTTGGAGAGCTTCTTCTCCAGCGTGTAGGCCGAGAACGATCCCAGGATGGGGCCGCCGCCGGGCAGGATGCCCAGCGCCGAGCCGAGCGTGGTGCCGCGCACGATGGGAAGGGCCGAGATCCTCAGGTCCTGCCAGGTGGGCATGAGCCCCGTGACCTTCTTCACGAAGACGTCGCGCTTCTGGCCGTGCTCGAGGTTGCGGATGATCTCGCCGAAACCGAAGATCCCCATGGCGATGGGGCCGATGCCCACGCCGTCGATGAGCTCCGGCAGGCCGAAGCTGTAGCGCGCCACGCCCGAGTTCACGTCCGTTCCGATGAGGCCCACCAGCAGGCCGAGCACGATCATCGCCACGGCCTTGATGAGCGAGCCGTGCGCGAGCACCACCGCGGCGATGAGGCCCAGCACCATGAGCGAGAAGTAGTCGGCCGGGCCGAACTTGAGGGCGAGCTCCGCGAGCGGCGGCGCGAAGGCCGCCACCAGCAGCGTGGCGACCGTCCCGGCGAAGAAGGAGCCGATGGCGGCGATGGCGAGCGCCTTGCCGGCGTGGCCGTTGCGCGCCATCTGGTAGCCGTCCAGGCAGGTGACCACCGAGCTCACCTCGCCCGGCAGGTTCACCAGGATCGCCGTGGTGGAGCCGCCGTAGCTCGCGCCGTAGTAGATGCCCGCCAGCATGATGAGGGCGGAGACCGGCGGCAGCACGAAGGTGGCCGGCAGCAGCATGGCGATGGTGGCCACGGGTCCGATGCCCGGGAGCACGCCGATGAGCGTCCCCAGGAGGACGCCGACGAAGCAGTAGAGGATGTTGGTGCCGGCGAGGGCGACGCCGAAGCCGAGCTGGAGGTTCGCGAGCAGTTCCATGGTCACCTCAGACGCGGCAGAGGGCGAATTGCTCGAAGAAATCGAGCCCCGGGCAGAGCGGGATGGGAAGCTTCAGCCCCGCGACGAACGACAGGCTGCAGAAGATCACCAGGCCGATGGCGAGCCAGATCGTGGGCTTGAGCTTGAAGTCCTCGCTGCCGATGCTGGAGACGATCACCACGAACAGTCCCATGACGATCATGCCGGCGACCTTGAGCCCGAACCCGAACACGACGATGGGCATGAGGACCCAGAAGACGGGCATCCAGTGGAACTTCTCCACGCCCGGCCCCTTGTTGCTGTCGCGCATCGCCGCCAGGAGGATCGCGACCCCCAGCGCGGCGAGGATGATGCCGAGCACGAAGGGGAAGAAGCCGGGGCCCATGCGCGCGGCCGTGCCCAGCTTGTAGGTGAAGGCGATGCCGGCGAACAGTGCGCCGATGGCGAGGAACATCACTCCCGACCAGAAATCGCGGGGATTCTTGATGAGATGCTTCATGCGCTCGTTTCCGCCGGCAGGTGGGCCGGCGCCTCCTGGATGTTTTTTCGTTCGCCCCGGCGTCGCGCCGCGGGTCCGAAGCAGTATATAGCCCCGGGCCCGGGCGCTGTCGTGCGCCTACTTCGCCAGCCCCATCATGCGCGCGATCTCGAGGTAGGCCTTCGTGCGCTCCGCCATGAAGGCCGGCATCTTGTCGTAGGTGACGTCGATCAGCTCGAAGCCGCCGTCGGCCATCTTCTGGCGGAATTCCGGATCGCGGTTGATCTCCGAGAAGATGTCCGAGATGCGCTTGCGCAGGTCCTCCGGCGTGCTCTTCGGAACGCCCACGCCGCGGTAGGCGCCGTCGACCCAGTCGCCGCCGAGCTCCTTGAACGTGGGCACGTCCGGAAACGCGGCGAGCCGCTTCTCGGAGGCCACCGCGAGCATGCGCATCTTGCCCTTCTGGGTGAGCGCCAGCGTGTTGTACGACATCGCCGCCGTCACGTGGCCGCCCAGGACGGAGGAGACGAGGTCGCCGGTTCCCTTGAAGGGCACGTAGGTGGTCTTCGTGCCCATGAGGCGGTTGAGCCGCGTGTGGGCCACGTGGTTGGCGGAGTTCGTGCCCGAGCCCGCGAAAGTGACCCTGTCCTGGCCCTCCTTCGACGCCTTGACGAGGTCGGCGTACGTCTTCAGGGGGCTCTCGGCCCGCACGATGATCGCGTCGGGGGTGTACTGGTAGAAGTGGACGTTGGTGATGTCCTCGGTCTTGTACTGGACGTTGCCCTCGAGGGGCTGCAGGACGATGTGCGGCAGGTTCGTGCCCATCACCGTGTAGCCGTCGCCCGGGTAGGTGTTGAGCGTGCTCCACGCGAGCGCCCCGCCGGCCCCCGCCTTCGACTCGATCACCATCTCCTGGCCGAAGAGCCTGCGGAAGACGATCTGCTGCTGGCGCGCGCCGATGTCGGACTCCCCGCCGGGCGCGAAGGCGATGATCATGCGCACCGGCTTCTCGGGATAGGCCGCCCGCGCGGGAAGGGCCATCGAGGCGGCCATGGCGCCGCCTGCTGCCAGGAATTCGCGTCTCTTCACTTTCGTCTCCTCCGGTTGTTCGGGGCCTCTGTCGTGCCCCGGATGCCGATTGTATACAGCCTTCGGCCGCGAATTGCCATGACGCGCGCCTAGACCGCGTCGGCGATGGCGCGCCCCACCTCGGCCGTGCCCGCCGTGCCGCCCATGTCGCGGGTGCGCGGGCCTTCCAGGAGCACCCGCTCGATCGCCTTCACGATCGCCTCGCCCGCCTCCGTCTCGCCGAGGTGCGCGAGCATCATCGCCCCGGACCAGATCTGGCCGATGGGGTTGGCGATCCCCTTGCCGGCGATGTCGGGGGCGCTGCCGTGCACCGGCTCGAAGCACGAGGGGAACTCGCGCTCCGGGTTGATGTTGGCGCCCGGCGCGATGCCGATGGTGCCGGTGCAGGCCGGCCCCAGGTCCGAGAGGATGTCGCCGAAGAGGTTCGAGCCCACCACGACGTCGAACCAGTCCGGGTGCTGCACGAAGTGCGCGGTGAGGATGTCGATGTGGAACTGCGAGGTCTGCACGTCGGGATACTCGGCGGCGATCGCCCTGAAGCGCTCGTCCCAGTAGGGCATGGTGATCGCGATGCCGTTCGACTTCGTGGCCGAGGTGACGTGCTTCTTCCTCCTCGTGCCCGCGAGCTCGAAGGCGTAGCGCATGATGCGGTCGGTGCCCTTCCTCGAGAAGACGGAGAGCTGGGTCACGAACTCCTCCTGCGTGCCGCCGTACATGCGCCCGCCCATCGAGGAGTACTCGCCCTCGTTGTTCTCGCGCACCACCCAGAAGTCGATGTCGCCGGGGTTGCGGCCCGCGAGCGGGCTCCTCACGCCGGGCATCAGGCGCACCGGCCGCAGGTTCACGTACTGCTGGAACTCGCGCCGGATCGGCACCAGCAGCCCCCACAGCGAGACGTGGTCGGGCACGCCGGGATAGCCCACGGCGCCCAGGAAGATCGCGTCGTGGCCGCGGATCTGCGCCAGGCCGTCCTCGGGCATCATCCGCCCGTGCTTCTCGTACCAGGCGCAGCTCCAGGGCTTCTGGTCCCACTCGAAGCCGATGCCGAACTTGCGCCCGGCCGCCTCGAGCACGCGGATGCCCTCGGGCACCACCTCGTTGCCGATCCCGTCTCCGGGGATGGTCGCGATGCGATAGGTCTTCATGTCCTCACGATCCTCCGAAAAATCCCTCGAATTCCTCCGCCACGAGGCCGGGGACCTCCTCGGGCAGGTAGTGGCCGGCCGGAAGCGCGCGTCCGCGCACGTCCGCCGCCACGCGGTTCCAGTCCGCGATCGGGTCGAAGCAGCGCTCGATCACGCCGTTCGCGCCCCACAGCACGAGCAGCGGGCAGCCGATGCGCCGCCCCGCCTCGCGGTCGGCGCGGTCGTGCTCGAGGTCGATCGTGGCCGCGGCGCGGTAGTCCTCGCAGCTCGCGTGGATGGCCTCCGGCGTGAAGCAGCGCTCGTACTCGGCCCAGGCCCGCGGCGCGAAGGGCGCCATGCCGGCCGAGCCGCTTCCCATCTTCTTGCGCAGGTAGAAGCCGGGATCGGCGCCGATCATCGTCTCCGGGAAAGGCGCGGGCTGGATGAGGAAGAACCAGTGCCAGTAGGCGCGCGCGAAGGCCATGTCCGTCTGCTCGTACATGGCGAGCGTGGGCGCGATGTCGAGGACGGCCAGGCGCGCGACCGCCTCGGGATGGTCCATGGCCAGGCGGTGGGCGACGCGGGCGCCGCGGTCGTGGCCCGCGAGGAAGAAGCGCGCGTGGCCGAGGGAGCGCATCAGCGCCACCGGGTCGCGCGCCATCGCGCGCTTGGAATAGGGCTCGTGGCGCGCGTCCGTGGGCGGCTTGCCGGAGTCGCCGTAGCCGCGCAGGTCGGCCGCCACGACGGTGAAGCGCCGGGCCAGGCGGGGGGCCACATCGTGCCAGATGGCGAGCGTCTGCGGATAGCCGTGCAGCAGGAGGAGCGGCGGGCCGCTTCCGCCCGCGACGGCGTGCACCCGCACGCCCCCGGCTTCGACGTCGACGGCGCGAAAACCGGGGAAAAGCACCGACTGTTGGACCATGGTGCCATTATGGGGCCGCGCATACCCCCCCGGCGGTTGACGGCCATCAACCGCGCATCGCGGCAATGACCTAAAAAGGGCGAATCGCGTACATGACTTCCGGAACGACCCCCATGGATACCTCCCCCGCCGCCCTCGACGTGCTCGTCGTGGGAGCCGGCGTCTCCGGCCTCGCCACCGCCTTCGGCCTCGTGCGCCGCGGGCTCCAGGTCGAGGTGATCGATGCCGGCCGCGCGCCCGGCGGCGTCATCGGCACGGTGAAGCGCGACGGCGCGCTCTACGAGACGGGCCCCAACAGCGCGCTCGACACCACGCCACTCATCGGCGAGCTGATCGCGGCGGCGGGCATCGCCGCCGAGCGCCTGCCGGCCAGCGAGATCGCCAACACGCGCTTCGTGGTGCGCGACGGCCGCCCCATCGCGCTGCCGATGTCGCCGGGCGCCTTCCTCGCCACCCCGCTCTTCTCCGGGCTCGCCAAGGCGCGCCTGGCGCTCGAGCCCCTCGTGCGCCGCCAGCCCGCCGGCGAGGAGGAGGTCATCGCGCATTTCGTGCGCCGGCGCCTGGGGCGCGAGTTCCTCGACTACGCGATCGAGCCCTTCGTGGCCGGCATCTACGCCGGCGACCCCGACCGGCTCTCGGTTCCCGCGGCCTTCCCGAAACTGCACGCCCTCGAGCAGCGCTACGGCAGCCTCATCCTGGGCGCCATCCTCGGCGCGCGCGAGCGCCGCAAGCGCGCGGAGACGGCCAAGAACACGGCCAAGAGCTTCTCGTTCCGCGGCGGCATGCAGACGCTCACCGACGCGCTCGCCCGCGGCGTGCAGCGCGTCACGCTCGGCGCGAGGGCCGTCTCGCTCGCGCGCCTTCCCGACGGCTCCTTCGCCGTCACCTTCGACCAGGGCGGGACGAGCTTCACGCGCCATGCCCGCGCCGTGGTGCTCGCGGTGCCCGCCGCCGAGGCCGCGCGCCTCGCCTATCCGCTCGCGCCGGACGCCACGCGGGCCCTGCAGGAGATCGAGTACCCGCCGGTGACGGTCGTCGCCACCGCCTACCGCCGCGAGGACGTCACGCACGCCCTGGGTGGGTTCGGCTTCCTCGCGCCGCGCGTGGAGGGCCGGGCCGTGCTGGGCACCCTCTTCTCCAGCTCGATGTTCGAGGGGCGCGCCCCGGACGGACAGGTGCTGCTCACCAACTTCGTGGGCGGGCGGCGCAACCCGGAGCTCGCCTCGGCCGACGACGCGACCCTCGCCGTGAAGGTGGCGGCCGAGCACCGGGCGCTCCTGGGCGCCCGCGCTCCCGCGCTCTGGAACGCGATCGTGCGCTGGCCGCGCGCCATCCCGCAGTACGAGCTGGGCCACCTCGGGCGCATCGCGAAGGTCGCGGAAGCGGAGAAGGCCGTGCCGGGCCTCAGGTTCTGCGCCAACTACCGCGGCGGCGTCTCGGTGGGCGATTGCATCGCGAACGCCCACGCCACCGCCGAGTCGCTGGGCGCCTGGCTGCGCGCGCCGGTCACGGCCCCCTGACGAAGCGCGCCGCGTGGCGCGCGATCACGGCCTCCTCGTCGGTGTGCAGCACGCGGACGGCGCAGGCGCTGCCGGGCGCCGAGACGAGCTCCTCGCCGCGCGCGTTGGCCGCCTCGTCGAGGGCGAGTCCCATCCAGGCCAGCCGGGCGACGATCCGCGCGCGCAGCGCCGCCGCGTTCTCGCCGATGCCCCCGGTGAACACGAGCAGGTCCAGCCCGTCGAGCGACGCGCACATGGCGGCCAACTCGCGGCTCGCGTGCTCCACGTAGTAGTCGACCGCCTCGCGCGCGGCCGGCTCGGCGGAGGCGAGGAGCTCGCGCATCTCCCCGGTGAGGCCGGAAAGGCCCAGCAGGCCGGAGCGCCGGTAGAGCAGTTCCGCGATATCCGCCGGCGCCATCGCCTGCCCGAGGAGGTAGAGGACGACCGCGGCGTCCAGGCGGCCGCAGCGGGTGCCCATCGGCAGGCCGTCCAGCGGCGAGAAGCTCATCGTCGTGGCGACCGACCGGCCGCCGCGCATGGCGCACATCGAGGCGCCGTGGCCCAGGTGCGCGACGACGACGCGGCGCGCCGCGCGGCCCCCCGCCTCGAGCTGCGCGACGATCGACTCGTAGGAAAGGCCGTGGAAGCCGTAGCGGCGCACGCCTGCTTCGTGCAGCTCGCGCGGCAGCGCGAAGCGCTGGTTGAGCCCGGGCTGCGCGCGATGGAACGCGGTGTCGAAGCAGGCGACCTGCGGGACGTCCGGGAAGGCGTGCCGCGCGGCACGGACGCCCGCGAGGTTGTGCGGCTGGTGCAAGGGCGCCAGCGGCTCGAGCCCGGCGAGCGCGGCGAGCACGCCCTCGTCCACGGCCACGGGCCGGTCGAAGGCGGTGCCCCCGTGCACGATGCGGTGCCCGACGCAGGCCACGCGCGCCTCCGGGGCCCGGTCGCGAAGCAGCGCGAGGATCGCCGCGAGGGCGTCGTCGTGCGCCGGCGCGGCTCCCCCGGCCCCGGCCAGGTCGCCATCGGCCAGCACCGTGCCGGCGGCGTCGCGCACCCGCAGGCGGGCGCGCGATCCCAGCCCGTCGGCGATGCCCGAGAGGAGCGCCCGGCCCACGGGCACCCCCGCGGCGAAGAGCGCGAACTTCACCGACGAGGAGCCGGCGTTGAGCGTGAGGATGCGGTCGGTCAAGGCGCCTTCAGCCCGCCGCGGGCAGGATGTCGAGGAGCTTCAGCCGCTGCACCTTGCCCGAGGGGCCGCGCGGGAGTTCCTGCACGAAGTGGATCGCCTTCGGCGTCTTGTAGCGGCCGAGCTGCTCGAGGCAGAACGCGCGCAGGTCGTCCTCGCTGCACGCGGCGCCCTCGCGGCGGACCACGCAGGCCGCGATCTCCTGCCCGTAGTGGCGGTCGGGCACCCCCACGGCGGCGGCGTCCAGCACCGCCGGGTGCCGCAGCAGCACCTCGTCGATCTCGCGCGGGGCGATGTTCTCGCCGCCCTTGATGATGAGCTCCTTGATGCGGCCGGTGATGAAGAAGAATCCGTCGGCGTCGCGCCTGCCGATGTCGCCGGTGCGCAGCCACCCGCCGGGGAAGAAGGCGGCCGCCGTCGCCTCGGGGTTCTTGTAGTAGCCCGAGGTCACCTGCGGCCCGCGGATGACGATCTCGCCCGGGGTGCCGTCGGCGAGCTCCGCGCCGCGCTCGTCAACGACTCGCGCCTCGCAGCCCGAGGCCCGGCCCACCGAGCCCACCTTGCGCCGCGAGGGCTCGAGCGGATTGGAGAAGGCCGGCGCCACCGTCTCGGTAAGGCCCATGGTCTCGATGATGCCGATGCCGAACTTGCGCTCGAAGGCGAGGTGGTGCTCCGGCGGCAGCGCCGCCGAGGCCGACCGGCAGAAGCGGATGCGCGAAAGCGCCTCGCGCGAGGGCGCCTCGCCCTCGAGCAGGTAGCTCACGATCGTGGGCACCACGTTGATCCAGGTGCACCCGCTCTCGATGGCCATGGGCCAGAACCTCGCCGCGGAGAAGCGCGCGGGCATGACGAGCGAGCCGCCGTGCGCGAGGGGCGCGAGCATCGTCACCGCGAAGGCGTTGATGTGGTAGAGCGGCAGCACCGCCGCCACGCGGTCGCCGGGGCCCAGCGCGTGCTCGGCGCTGATGGCGCGCGCGTTGGCCACGAGGTTCGCGTGCGAGAGCATGACGCCCTTGGGCTTGCCCGTCGTCCCGGAGGTGTACATGAGGAGGGCGAGGCTCCCGGGGGCCACCGGCGGCAGCGGCGCGCGGGCGTCCTCCTCGCGCTCGCCCGGCAGCGCGGGCGCCTCCGGATCCAGCTCGATCACCCGCAGTCCCCGCGGGATGCCCGCCGCGAGCTCGCGCAGCCGCGGCGCCCACTCGGGCGAGGCGAACGCCACGCGGCTGTCGGAGTGGTCGAGCACGTAGCGCATCTGCTCGGGGCTGGAGAGCAGGTTCACCGGGTTCACGCAGCAGCCGCCCGCCATGGCGCCCAGCAGCAGGCGCACGGTGGCGAGCCCGTTGGGCATCACGAGGGAGACGTGCGTGCCCGGCCCGTATCCCTCGCGCCCGAGAAGCGCCGCCACGCGCCGTGCCGAGGCCGCGAGCTCCCCGAAGGTGAGCGTGGCTCCCGACTCGGCCGAGGTGAAGTAGCGGGCCTGCCCGCGGGCGGCCGCCTGGCCCTCGATGAGGCTCGCGACGGTGCCGCCCACCTCAGCGTCCCCAGCGCGCGAAGTACGCGCCCAGCAGGTCCTCGACGGCGGGAACGCGCTCGGGCAGGGGGCGCGACACGCGCGTGACGTTCATGTACTGGCGCACGTTCAGGTTGTCGGAGAAGTTGTTGCGCCCCCAGGTGCCGCAGCCCATCGAGAGCGACACCGGCAGGCCGTTCGCGAAGCTGCCGCCGTTGGCGATGCAGTGCGCCTGGTTCAGGATCACCCGGGCGACGGGGAGATCGAGCCCGAGCTCGAGCGCGCGGTCGTCCCTCGCGCTGTGCAGCGACACCGAATGCCCGGCGCCCTGGAAGGCGTAGATCGCGCGAACCGTTTCCATGGCCTCGGCGAAGTCGCGCACGCGGTAGACGGCGAGCACCGGCGAGAGCTTCTCTCCGGAGAACGGATGCTGCGGGCCCGTGCCGCCGGCCTCCACCAGGAGCACGCGCGCCGCGCGCGTGGCCGGATCGGCGAGCCCCGCGCGAGTGGCGATGAGCCCCGCGGGCTGGCCGATGACGGCCGCCGAGAGCCTGCCGTCCGGCCACATCGCCCTGCGCAGCCGCTCGCGGTCGGCGCCGTCCAGCATCACGCAGCCGTGGCGCGCGAGCGCGGCGAGCATCGCGTCGGCCACCGCCTCCACCAGCACGACGCTGTTCTCCGACGAGCAGCTGGTGGCGTGGTCGAAGGTCTTCGAGAGCACGATCTTCGCGGCGGCGTCCTCGAGGTCCGCCGTCTCGTCCACGATGGAGGCGACGTTGCCGGCGCCCACGCCGAAGGCGGGCGTTCCGCTCGCGTAGGCCGCGCGCACGTTGGCCTGCGAGCCCGTGGCGACCACGAGGTCGCACTGGCGCATGAGCTCGGCCGTGGCGTCCTTCGTGATGGGCGCCGGGAGCATCTGGACGAGGTCGGCCGGCGCGCCGATGCGCGCGAACTCGGCGTGCACGTACTCCAGGAGCTTCGCGCACGTGGAGGCGCCCTTGGGCGAGGGCGCCACGATCACGGCGTTGCGGGCCTTGAGCGCGTTGATGATCTTGTTGGCCGGCGTGGCCGCGGGATTGGTCGAGGGCGTGATGGCGCAGACCACGCCCACGGGCCGCGCGATCTCGACCACGCCCTTCGCGGCATCCTCCGCGATGACGCCCACGGTCTTCATGCCGCGCAGGTCGCGCAGCAGCCCGAGCGTCTTGCGGTGGTTCTTGCGGACCTTGTCCTCCACGTCGCCGATGCCCGTGTCGGCGACCGCGAGCTCGGCGAGCGCGCGGTTCCTTCCCGGCTCGAGGATGGCCCACCCGGCGGCGGCCACGACCTCGTCGACGCGCGCCTGGTCGTAGCCGTCGGCGACGGCCTGCGCCGCGCGGGCGCGCGCCACCAGCGCCGCCACGACCTCGAAGGCCGGGCCCCGGGCGCGGTCGTCAGCCGGGCTGGCCATGGGCACTCCGGGAGGCGCGGATGCGCTGCAGGACGGCCTTGGCGAGCGGCCAGGCGAGGCCGGCGAAGGCGAGCGCGAGGATGCCGCCGCTGATCGGGCGGGTGAAGAAGACGGTCCAGTCGTTGTCGAAGCTCACCATGGTGGTCATGAAGTTGGTTTCCGCGAGCGGCCCCAGGATCGTGCCCAGCACCAGCGGCGCGATCGGGAAGCCGTAGCGCTCGAAGAGGAAGCCCAGCACGCCGAAGGCCGCGATCACGTTGAGGTCCGACAGGTTGTTGCGGGCCGCGAACGCCCCCACGAAGCAGAACACGACCACGAAGGCCGAGACGATGGCCTCCGGCGCCTCCAGCACCTTGCAGAGCGGCCGGATCGCGAAGTAGCCGAGGATGCACATCCCGATCACGCCCGCGAACACGGTCGCGAACACGGTGTAGACGAGGTCGGGGTTGGCCACGAACACCTGCGGGCCCGGCTGGATCCCGTGCAGGAGGAACGCCGCGAGGATGATGGCGGTGGCGCCGCTGCCGGGGATGCCCATCGCGAGCAGAGGCACGAGCGCCCCGCCCACCGATGCCGTGGCCGCGGACTTCGCCGCGACGATGCCCTCCGCGGCGCCGGAGCCCAGCGCGGCGCGGTTCTTCCCGTACTGGCTCTCGATGCCGTAGGCCACGAAGGCCGACACCGTGGCGCCGGCGCCCGGCACGATGCCCACGACGATGCCCGTGGCCGTGCCGCGCGCGAACGTGGCCTTCATCCCCAGGATGCTCGAAAGGCGCGGGAAGGCCGTGCGGAAGCGCGCCGCCCCGCTGCCCGCCTCCCCTCCCTCGGCCGCGAAGCCCGTGCCCATGCGGGTGAGCACCTCGCCGATGCCGTAGGCGCCCACCATCACCAGCAGGAACTCGACGCCGTCCTGCAGGAAGGGCTGGCCGAAGGTGAAGCGCTCGGCGCCGTAGACCTCGTCCACGCCCACGGTCGCGATGAGCAGCCCCAGGCAAAGGCTGATGAGGGCGTTGGCGAGCGAGCCCTGCGAAAGGGTCACGACGCTCGCCAGCCCGAAGAACACGATCGCGAAGAACTCGGGCGTGGAGAAGGCGAGCGCGAGGCCCGCCACGGGCTTGGCGAGCAGCACCATCACGACCGCCGAGACGAGACCGCCCACGAGCGCGGCGACGAGCGACCACCCCAGCGCGAGCGCCGCCTCGCCCTTCCTCGCCATCTCGTAGCCGTCCCAGATGAGGGGCACGTCCATGGGCTCGCCGGGGATGCGGAAGAGGATCGCGGTGATGGCCCCGCCGTAGGTGCCCGAGACGTACATCGCCGTGAGGAGGATGAGGGCCGGCGCGACCCCCATCTTGTAGGTGAAGGGCAGCGCCAGCACCACGCCCATCACCAGCGTGAGGCCGGGAAGCACCGCGACCAGCATGCCCAGCACGAGGCCCGCCGCCAGGACGGCGAGGTTCACCGGCGTGAAGAGGTGGCCGAAGCCCGTGGCGAGGAGCGGGAGGACGTCCATGGCGCGCGCCTCAGGAGACGCCGATGAGCCTGAGGAGCGCGAGCGAGAGCTCCTGGAAGGGCCCCGCGCCCAGCGGCAGCGAGATGTAGGCCACGCGCATGAAGATCACCACCAGGGCGAAGCTGCCGGCCAGCCCCAGCGCCGCCGTGAGCGCGGGTCTGCGCGTCCCCCCGAACCACGGGAAGGCCGCGAGGAAGACGGCCGTGGCCGCGAAGAAGCCCATCCAGGGAACGACCACCACGTAGCCGATCACGAGGCCGATACCCGCCGCGAGCTTGCCGGGATGGAGCGGCGGACCGGCATCGTTCCCCTCGCCCGGGTCCGCGCCCGCGGCACCCCGCGGGCGCGTGGCGAGCCGGCGGACGATCTCCCACGCGCACAGCGCCCCCATGAGGACGAGGATCGCCTTGGGCCAGGCGTCCGGCCCGATGCGCCCGGCGCCCACGTTCGAGGCGATCCGCGAGGCGACCGCGTAGAGCAGCACGGTCGCCGCGAGGAGCAGCCCGTGCGGCAGCACCAGGCGGAGGATGCTCGGCATGGCGTGCGCCGCTCAGGACTTCTTCGGCATGTTGGCGTCGATGAGCGCGAGCTGCTCGGCCATGAACGGCCCCGCCTTGGCCGCGGGGATGTAGCTGTCGGCGAAGGCGAGCTCGTCGGCGAGGTATTTCCTGAACTCCGGCGAATGCGCCGCCTTGTCCATGGCGGCCGCCATGACGGCGAGCTGCTTCGGGTCGGTGCCCGCGCGCATCACGATGGCGCGGAACTGGCTGATGGCGAGCGTGACGCCGTACTTCTTCGCGAGCGCGATGTCCTCGTAGCCCACCTGCGGCTGCTCGGCGTAGAAGAGGATGGGGCGCATCTGCTTCGAATCGAGGAAGGAGCGCACGTCGCCCGCCTGCTCGATCACCACGTCGGCGTGGCCGCCGAGCACGGACGAATAGCGCTCGCCGGGCTTGGCGAAGGGCACCGGGCGGAACTTCGCGCCCTGCTCGTTGAACTTGACCACGTGCATCTCGTCGGGGCCGCCGAAGCCGGTGATGCCCACCTTGATCTCGCGCGTCTTCGCCTCGGCGAGGAGCTCGTCGAAGCTCTTCCACTTGGCGTCGGCCTTCACGAACAGGCCGCTGGGCTGGCGGATCATGACGCCCAGGGGCGCGAGGTCGGAGAGCTTGTAGCGTCCGGCGCCGCCCGCGAGCGTGCCCAGCGTGTCGGCGATGAACACCGCCATCGAATGCCCGTCGGCCGGCGCGGAGAGCAGCTTCGTCATGCCCGTGTTGCCGGTGGCGCCGGCGATGTTGAGGATCGGGAGCGACACGCCGAGGTCCTTCTCGATGAGCGAGCCGAGGCGGCGCGCGAGCTGGTCCGCGCCTCCGCCGGCGCCCCAGGGCACGATGAAGTCCACGGGCCGCGAGGGGTACTTCGCCTGCGCGAAGGCGAGGCGCGGGGCGAGGGCGAGGGTGGAACCGGCGATGAGAAGCGAGCGGCGAAGCGCGTTCGGGTTCTGGTTGTCCATGGATTCCTCCTGGTGGGTGGCGGCTCGGCTGGGGCGGGTCTGGGTGCCCGCTTCCCGGGTGCGGCGTAGACTATGGTGCAGTTTGCGGTGCACAAAAGTCCCGTTTTCCGGGATTTTCGCTACACAGGAGCGGGGTCGCATGGAGAGCAACCAATCGAACGCAGCCGCGGTGCGCGCCTTCCGCGTGCTGGAGGAAGTGGCGCGGCACCGCGACGGGTGCGCCCTGGCCGCCGTCGTCGAGGCCGTGGGGCTTCCCAAGCAGACGGTGCACCGGCTCGTGGGCCAGCTGCAGCTCGCGGGCCTCGTCGTGCGCGAGCCCGGCACGCGGCGCGTTCAGCTCGCGAGCCGGGTGGAGCGGTTCGCGCAGGCCGCGCTCATGAACGGGCCGGCGCGCGCCGAGCGCCACGCCATCCTCGCCTCCCTCGTCGAGGAAATCGGCGAGACCTGCAACCTCGCAGCGCTGGCCGGCACCGACATCGTGTACCTCGACCGCGTCGAGACTTCGTGGCCGCTCAGGATGCTGCTCGCGCCCGGCTCGCACGTGCCGCTGCACGCCTCGGCGAGCGGCAAGCTCCTCCTCGCGCTGCTGCCGCGGCCGCAGAGGACGCGGCTGCTCGAGAGCCTCACGCTGCGCGGCTACACGCAGAACACCCTCGTGGAACGCCGCGCGCTCGAGAGCGACCTGGAGGCGACGCGCGCGCGCCGCGTCGGCATCAACCGCGAGGAGCACCTGCAGGGCATGTACGGGATCGCCGTGCCGGTGATGCTGGACGGCCGCCGTGCGTGCGCCGCCGTCGCGCTGCAGGCGCCCGCGGGGCGCGCCACCATCGAGGCCCTGATGGGCCACGTTCCGCGGCTGGAGGCGGCGGCCGCGCGCATCGCGCGCACCTTCGCGCGCTGAATCACGCGACGAGGATCCCGAGGGAAACGGCGGCCAGGAAGACCAGCGTGAAGCGCCGGAAGCCGCGGTCGTCGAAGCGCGAGAAGAGCCGGATGCCCGCGACCATGCCTGCGAAGTAGCCGGGCGCGAGGAGCGCGGCGAGAACGAGCGGATCGCGGGCGAGCGCGCCGACGAAGGCGAGGACCCCGAGGCCGGCGGCCGCGATGGCGCCCACGAACCAGGTGAGGTCCGCGCGCGCGGTCCCGATCGGGCCGGGACCGGCGAGCAGGTAGACGATGGCCGGCGGCCCCCCCATCCCGGTGGCGCCCAGAAGCGCGCCGCACAGCGCCCCGACGCCGAACGATGCGGCGATCCGCGGCTCGCCGTGGTAGCGCCAGCCGGCGAGGAGCACCAGCGAGAAGGCGACGACGGTCGCCGCGATCGCCCGGCGCATCGTCGAGGGATCCAGCGACACGAGGACCCAGGCGCCCAGCGGAATGGTGAGGATGCCGGCCGCGACGATCGGGCCGATCACGCGCCAGCGCACCTGCGCGCGCGTCTGCGCGAGCATCGGGGCGGCGGCGAGGCACTCGAGCAGGAGCGCCACGGGCACCGCGGCGAGCGGCCCCAGCAACAGCGCGAGAGGCGGCGTCATCACCATCGCGCCGCCGAAGCCGGTGATGCCGCGGATCACGCCCGCGGCGAGCGCGATCGCGGCGCAGGCCGCGAGCGACTCAGGCGCGAAGGGATCCAACGTCCCTCGCCGCGCGCGTCATTCGAAGGTGGCGGCGAGCCGCCGCGCGGCCTCGTGCAGCCGCGGCGCGAGCTCGATCGCCCGGCTGAGCGGCAACCGCGCCGTGGCCGCGTGAACGGCCACCGCGGCGACCGCCTGGCCGTCGGCAAGCCGCACGGGAACGGCCACGCACGCCACGCCCAGGACGTATTCCTCGTCGTCCACGGCGTAGCCCGCGTCGTTGATGCGCTCGAGCTCGCGCGCGAGGAGCGCCCGGTCGGTGATCGTGCGCTGCGTGAAGCGCGTGAGCGGCAGCTCCGCCACGAGCGCCTCGCGCTCGGCGGCCGGGAGCGAGGCGAGCAGGAGCTTGCCGCTCGCGCTGCAGTGCGGCGGCACGGTGCTGCCCACGGGAAGGTTCAGGCGCAGCGGCCAGTCCGCCTCGACGCGGTCGAGATAGACGACCTCGCCCCTGCGCAGCATCGAGAGGTTGCAGGTCTCGCCCACGTCGGCCACGAGCTGGCGCAGGATGGCGCGCCGCAGCGTGGCGACGGAATCGTTGGCGAGGATGGCGAGCCCCAGGCCCGCGAGCCTCGGGCCCACGGCATAGGCGCGTCCGGCGGGCTCGCGCTGAACGTAGCCCGCCTCCTCGAAAAGGGCGAGCGTGCGGTAGAGCGTGGGCTTGGGCAGGCCGGTGGCCTGCATGAGCTGGGTGAGCGTGGGAGGGCGCGGGGAGCGCACCAGAGCCTCCAGCACCGAGAGCGCCTTGAGGGTGGAGGAACTCTCCTGGGACGCCTCCCGGGGGGCGCGTTCGGGGCGGTCTTCGAGCACGGAGGCCATGCCCGAAGCGTATGCCTATTGTTCCGCCATTGCAATCATTAGATTCCGCTGATTGAAACGATTTCTTGCCTTCCGGCTATTCCTGGGCTATCGTTCAGCCCTTCGAGACCAATCATTTCATTGAACAAAACGGAAGGAGACCCCATGAACGACATGGCGCAGGCCCGCAAGATCGTGCAAGGCCGGCAGCGGATGACCCCGTCGGAGGCGTTCGTGGAGACGCTGGCCGCCCAGGGCGTGACCGACGTCTTCGGGATCGTCGGCTCCGCCTACATGGACGCGCTCGACATCTTCCCGGCGGCCGGCATCCGCTTCATCCCCGTGGCCCACGAGCAGGGAGCCGTGCACATGGCCGACGGCTACTCGCGCGTCTCCGGCCGCCACGGCGTGTGCATCGGGCAGAACGGCCCGGGCATCACCAACTTCGTCACCGGCGCCGCGGCCGCCTTCTGGGCGCACTCGCCGGTGGTGCTCATCACGCCCGAGACCGGCTCCATGACCATGGGCCTGGGCGGCTTCCAGGAGACCGAGCAGCTGCCGATCTTCTCGAAGATCACCAAGTACCAGGGGCACGTGATGAACCCGAAGCGAATGGCCGAGATCACCTCGCGCTGCTTCGACCGCGCGATGCTCGACATGGGCCCGACGCAGCTCAACATTCCGCGCGACTACTTCTACGGCGACATCGAGTGCGAGATCCCGAAGCCCATCCGCATCGGCCTGGGCGCCGGCGACGAGGCCGCCCTCGACGAGGCGGCGAAGCTGCTCGCCGCCGCGAAGTTCCCGGTGATCCTCTCCGGCGGCGGCGTGATCATGGGCGAGGGCACGGCGGAAGCCGCCAAGCTCGCCGAGCTGCTGCATGCGCCGGTGGCCGTGAGCTACCTGCACAACGACGCCTTCCCCGCCTCGCATCCCTTGTGGGTGGGCCCGCTGGGCTACCAGGGCGCGAAGGCCGCGATGAAGCTCATCGCCAGGGCCGACGTGGTGCTCGCGCTCGGCACGCGCCTGGGGCCCTTCGGCACGCTGCCGCAGTACGGCATGGAGTACTGGCCGAAGGACGCGAAGATCATCCAGGTGGACGCCGACGCCAAGATGCTGGGCCTGGTGAAGGCGATCTCCGTGGGCATCTGCGGCGACGCGAAGGCGGCGGCTTCCGCGCTGGTGGCCCGGCTCTCGGGAAAGTCGCTCGCCTGCCAGGCCAACAAGGCCGAGCGCGACGACGCCATCAAGGCCGAGAAGGCCGCCTGGGAGGCCGAGCTCGACCAGTGGACGCACGAGACCGACCCCTACTCCGTCGAGATCGCCAAGGGCTCCTCCGCCATGCACCCGCGCCAGATGCTGCGCGCGCTCGAGCGCGCGATGCCCAAGGGGGCGATGGTCTCCACCGACATCGGCAACATCTGCTCGGTGTCCAACTCCTACCTGCGCTTCGACGAGCCACGCTCGATGCTCGCCGCCATGAGCTTCGGCAACTGCGGCTACGCCTTCCCGGTGGCCTGCGGCGCCAAGGTGGCGCGCCCCGACCGCCCGGCCATCGCCTACGTGGGCGACGGCGCGTGGGGGATCTCCCTCAACGAGCTGCTCACCTGCGCGCGCGAGAAGATCGGCGTGACGGTGGTCGTGTTCAACAACGGCCAGTGGGGGGCGGAAAAGAAGAACCACGTGGACTTCTACTCGCGCCGCTACCAGGGCGTGGAGCTCGTGAACCCGAGCTGGGCCGCGGTGGCGAAGAGCTTCGGCTGCGAGGGCGTGGTCGTCGACAAGGTCGGCGACGTCGGTGCGGCGCTCACGGAGTCCGTGAAACGCCAGGCCGAGGGGAAGACCACGGTGATCGAGATGATGGTCACGAAGGAGCTGGGCGACCCCTTCCGGCGCGACGCGCTGTCGAAGCCGGTGCGCCACCTCGCGAAGTACAAGAGCTTCGTCTAGGGGCCGTCCCGGCCGGGCGGCCACGCCGGGATTCGCCACTCCCGCGCCACGGCCAGCAGCCGCAGGCCGGACGTGACGGCGATCCCGGCCCCCGTGGACGCGGTGGGCGCGACGCCCTGCGCGTGCAGCGCGAGGAAGACCGCGCACCCGATGAAGGCGCACAGCGTGTAGGGCACGTGGTCGTGGAACACCTTCGGGATCTCGTTGCACAGGACGTCGCGCAGCACGCCCCCGCACGCCGCGGTGATGGCCCCCATCAGCACCGACACCAACGGGGGCATTCCCGCCGCTTGCGCGAGCGAGGCCCCGGAGATCGCGAAGAGGCCCAGGCCGAGGGCATCGGCCCCCTCCATCACGCGGTCGACGCGCCGGTGCCGCATGGCGCGCAGGAGCAGGGGCGCGGCGAACGTCATGGCGAGCACCAGCCAGACGTACTCCGGGTTCTGCACCCAGAAGAGCGGGCGGCGGTCGAGCAGGAGGTCGCGCACCGTGCCGCCGCCGAAGGCGCTCGCGAAGGCGACCGAGAAGACGCCCACGACGTCCATTCGCCGGCGCGTCGCCTCGAGGATCCCCGAGAGCGCGAACGCGACCGTCGCCGCGACCTCTATCGCCAGCAGGACCGATTCCGGGCTCACGGGCGGCGGGGCGGCGGGCCGGTGGTGCCGCGCACGATGAGCGGCGCCGGCAGTTCCCGGATCGTCGGCACGACCTTGCCGGCAAGCCGCGCGAACAGCCGGCGCCCCGCCTCTCGCCCGATCTCCGCCGAGGGCACGCGCACGGTCGTGAGCCCGGGCGAGAGCTCCCCCGCCAGCTCGATGTCGTCGAAGCCCGCGACGGACATCTGCCCGGGCACCTCGATCCCGCGGTCGCGGCATTCGAAGAGCGCGCCGATGGCGAGCGGGTCGTTGCCTCCGATCACGGCCGTGAACCCGGGTGCGCGCTCCAGCAGCTTCGCGAACCCGGCGCGGCCGTTGGCCACGGAGAAGTCCACCTCGACCACGCGCTTCGCGGGCAGCTTCAGGCCGCGCGCGGCAAGCGCGTCCTTCACGCCCGCCAGGCGCTCGCGCGCGCGGTCGTTGCGCTTCGTGTCGCCCGCGATCACCGCGAACTCGCGATGGCCCAGGTCCAGCAGGTGCTGCGTGATGCGGATGGAGGCGCCGCGGTGCGAGAAGCCGATGCAGTGCTGCCGCCCCGACTCGTCGAGCGACCAGGTGATCTCCCAGGGCACGCCCGCGCGCTCGAGGATGGCGAGCGTTTCGGGCCGGTGGTCCATGCCCACCAGCACCATCCCGTCCGCTCCGCGCCCGACGAGCGCGCGCACGGCCGCCAGCTCCTCGTCGAGGCCGTAGTCGTAGCTCGCCAGCAGCAGCGTGTAGCCCGCCGCGGCGAGCTCCTGCGCGAGTGCGTGCGTGGCGCCCGCGAAGATGGGGTTGTCCACGGGCGGGAAGACGGCGCCGATGGTGCGCGTGCGGCTCGTCGCCAGCGCCCGCGCCGCACCGTGCGGCACGTAGCCCAGCATCGCGGCGGCCTCCTCGACGCGCGCGCGCGTGTCCTCGCGCACCATCTCGGGCTCGGAAAGCGCGCGCGACGCGGTGGCGAGCGAGACGCCTGCGGCACGGGCGACATCGGCCAGGCGGGGGTTGGGCGTGCTTCGCGGCATGCGGAAACTCTACCACCGCCAGGGTCGTGCAAGCGCTTGTAATACCCCCATGCTGCGCCGCACATTGACGCCTTGGGACGACATGCATACCCTGCCTGCAAGCGCTTTCATTCCAGCCGGGCGGGAAGGCCCGGGCGCTGTCCGCCCCCGCGGCGGGCCCATACCAATCGGCGCGCCGGCCCGGCCGCCCACAAGGAGGAGATCCAGATGGCCCAATCCCGATGGAACCTCGCCCGCGCGGCCGTCGCCGCCGTGGTGATCGCGGCCGCACCCGCGCTGGCGCTCGCGCAGGCCAAGCCCGTGAAGATCCGCGTGCAGTCCGTGATTCCCACCTCCGCCGACGAGGTGACGATGCTCAAGGACTTCGCGGCCGACGTCGCCGCCCTCACCAACAACACGGTGACCTTCGAGATCCTGCCTGCCGGCGCGGTGGTGGCGGTGAACGACACGCTGGACGCCGTGGACAAGGGCGTGATCGAGGGCGGCTTCGCGTGGACGCACTACTGGTCCGGCAAGCACCCGGCCGCGGCCCTCTTCGGCTCGCCGGCGGCGGGCTCCGGCGTGGGCATGGACAATTTCGCCTGGCTCTCCTGGTACCTGTACGGCGGCGGCCATGAGCTCTACGACCAGCTCTGGAAGGAGATGAAGGTCAACGTGAAGGGCTTCATCCTGCAGCCGGTGGGCCCCGAGGCCCTGGGCTGGTTCAAGAAGCCCATCAACAACATGGCGGAATTCCGCAAGCTTCGCTTCCGCACGCCTCCCGGCATCCCGGGCCAGATCTACAACGACATCGGCGTGGCCTCGGTGGCCATGGGCGGCGGCGACATCCTGCCCGGCCTCGAGAAGGGCGTGATCGACGCGGCCGAGTGGTGCTGCCCGAAGCCGGACATGACCTTCGGCTTCCAGAAGGTGCTCAAGCACTACTACCTGCAGGGCCTGCACCAGGTCGTCGTGAACGCCGACCTCTACCTCAACGGCGACGTGTGGAGGAAGCTCACCCCCGGCCAGCAGAAGGCGATCGAGGTCTCGGCCAACGCCGCCCTCACGAAGGCCTTCGCCTACCGCATCCACGAGAACGGCAAGGCGCTCAAGGAGCTCACCGAGAAGCACGGCGTGATCCTGCACGACACGCCTCCGGAGTACTTCAAGGAGTACTCGGCGGCCGCGATGAAGAACTTCGAGAAGAACGCGGCGGCCAATCCCTTCTTCAAGAAGGTGTGGGACAGCCAGAAGGCCTTCGCGGAGACGGCCATCCCCTTCTGGGCCCAGGCGCAGAGGTCCAACGCCAACCTCGGCGAGGCCTACGCGGCGGAGCTGGCGAAGAAGAGCAAGAAGTGATCCCCGCGGGCGCGGGGCCCCGCGGCCCCCGTCCGCGCAATCCCGACTGACCATGCCTGCGGGAGCGGCCGCCCCGGCCGCTCCCAGGGCGGGCGCGCGCCCGAGGGCCGCGGCCAACGAGGAGGAAAACCAGCCATGGCGGAAGTCCCCGAACTCACGGACGAGATGATCGCCGGCCGCCGAGCCGACGTCGGCGCCGGCCTGCCGGACGACATGCCGCCGTGGATGCATCGCACGATCGTCGTGATCGACACCTTCAGCCAGTGGACCGGCCACGTGGTGAGCTGGCTCGCGATCCCGCTCATGTTCTGCATGGTCTACGAGGTGGTCGCGCGCTACGCCTTCACCGCGCCCACCGTCTGGGCCTACGACATGAGCCGCTTCCTCTACGGCGCGCTCTTCATCCTCGGCGCCGGCTACGCGCTCTCCAAGGGCGTTCACATCCGCTCGGACTTCCTGTACCGCAACTGGTCGGTGAAGACGCAGGGCCGCGTGGACGCCGCGCTCTACCTCGTCTTCTACTTCCCGGCGCTGCTCGTCTTCATGTGGGTCGCCTCCAAGTGGGCCTGGAACGCCATCGACCGCGGCGAGCGCGGCATGGACACCGCCTGGATGCCGCTGCTGGGGCCGGTGCGGGCCTGCCTGCCCTTCGGCATCGCCTTCCTCCTGATACAGGGCGTCTCGGAGCTGCTGAAGAGCATCCACGCCGCCCGCGCCGGGAGGTGGCCGCAATGAGCCCGGAGATGATCGGCTTCCTCATGATCGGGGCGATGCTGGCCGGCATCTTCATCGGCTTCCCGATCTCCTTCACGCTCCTGTTCCTGGGCCTCGTTTTCGGCTACTGGGGCTTCGGCGAGCTGGTCTTCTATCTCATGACGCTGCAGTTCAACGCCTCGATGATGGAGCAGACGCTCGCCGCGGTGCCGCTCTTCGTCTTCATGGGCATCATGATGGAGCAGGCGAACCTCATGGAGCGCCTCTTCGACGCGGTGCAGAAGATGCTCGCCCGCGTGCGCGGCTCGCTCTACCTCGCGGTGATGTTCGTGGCGACCATCTTCGCGGCGGCCACCGGCATCGTGGGCGCCTCGGTCACGATCCTGGGGATCATGGCCGGCAAGTCCATGACGCGCTCCGGATACGACGTGAAGCTCTCCTCGGGCCTCATCGCCGCCGGCGGAACGCTCGGCATCCTCATCCCGCCCTCGATCATGCTGGTGGTGATGGGGCCGGTGCTCGAGGTCCCGGTCACCACGCTCTTCGCCGCGGCCATCGTCCCCGGGATCATGCTGGCGCTCCTCTTCACCGGCTACGCGATGGTCCGCTGCATGATCAATCCCGCGCTGGGCCCCGCCCTGCCGCCCGAGGAGCATCCGGCGAACATGCGCGAGGTGTGGGTCCAGTTCTTCCAGGGCCTGGTGCCGCCCGCGGTGCTGGTGCTCGCGGCCCTGGGCAGCATCGTCTTCGGCCTGGCGACGCCCACCGAGGGCGCGGCGTGCGGCGCCGCGGGCTCGCTCGCCCTCACCGCGGCGTACGGGCGGCTCACTCGCGCCAACCTCAAGGACGCGCTCATCCGCACGCTGGAGATCTCGGTCCTGATCCTCTTCCTCGTTGCGGCCTCGAACTTCTTCGGCGCCGTGTTCGCGCGCCTGGGCACGCCCACCATGCTCACGGAGCTGCTCCTCGGGCTGGACCTGAACGCGTACGTGATGCTCTTCATCATCATGGCGCTCATCTTCGTGCTCGGCTGGCCGCTCGAGTGGGTGCCGATCGTGCTGATCGTCGTGCCCTTCCTGCTGCCGCTGGTGGACAAGCTGGGCTTCGACAAGGCGTGGTTCGGGATCCTGGTCGCGGTGAACCTGCAGACGGCGTGGCTGTCGCCGCCGGTGGCGATGTCGGCCTACTTCCTCAAGGGGGTGGTGCCGCAGTGGGAACTCACCGAAATCTACAAGGGCATGATGCAGTTCATGGGCCTGCAGCTGCTGGGACTCGTCCTCATCGTCGCCTTCCCCGGGATCGCGCTCTGGCTCCCCGCCTACATCTACGGGAAATGACGACATGGCGACCACCTACCTGAAGAAGGCGGCCAAGACGCCGGATACCGAGAGCGGCAACGCGAGGAAGGTCGTCGAGGAGATGCTCGGCGCGATCGAGCGCCGCGGAGAGGCGGCCGTTCGCGAGTACGCGGAGAGGCTCGACAAGTGGACGGGCGGCATCGTCCTTTCGGAAGCGGACATCGAGCGGCGCACGGCCGCGATCGATCCCTCGGTGAGGCGCGACATCGAGTTCGCCGCCGGGCAGGTGCGCCGCTTCGCCGAAGCCCAGCGCGAGTCGATGCGCGAGTTCGCCGTCGAGGTGCGGCCGGGGCTCCTGGCGGGCCAGCGCCTCATCCCCGTGAACGTAGCCGGCTGCTACGTGCCCACGGGCCGCTACGCGCACATCGCCTCGGCGTACATGGCCGTCGCCACCGCGAAGGCCGCGGGCGTGCCCACGGTGATCGCCTGCTCGACGCCCTACCGGGGCGAGGGCATCCATCCCCAGGTCCTCTACGCGATGAAGGTCGCGGGCGCGGACGTCGTCATGACGCTGGGCGGCGTGCAGGCCATCGCGACGCTCGCCTACGGGCTCTTCACCGGCAAGCCCGCCGACATCATCGTGGGTCCCGGCAACAAGTTCGTGGCCGAGGCCAAGCGCATGCTCTTCGGCAGGGTGGGCATCGACGTCTTCGCGGGGCCCTCGGAGGTCGCGGTGATCGCCGACGACACGGCCGACGCGGCGATCGTCGCCTCCGACCTCGTGGGGCAGGCCGAGCACGGGCACGAGTCGCCCGCCTGGCTATTCACCACCTCGCGCGCGCTCGCCGAGGACGTGATGCGCCGCGTGCCGGCGTTGATCGAGGCGCTGCCGGCCACCGCGCGCGATGCCGCCGGGGCCGCCTGGCGCGACTACGGCGAGGTGATCCTGTGCGACACGCGCGAGGAGGTGGCCGTGGTCTCCGACCGCTACGCCTGCGAGCACCTCGAGGTGCACGCCGCCGATCCCGACTGGTGGCTGGCGCGGCTCACCTGCTACGGCTCGCTCTTTCTCGGGGAGGAAACGACCGTCGCCTTCGGGGACAAGGCCTCCGGGCCCAACCACGTGCTGCCCACGCGGGGCGCCGCGCGATACTCCGGGGGCCTGTCGGTCCACAAGTTCATCAAGACGGTGACCTGGCAGCGCATGACGCGCGAGGCGAGCCACGAGATCGCGCAGGTGACCGCGCGCATCTCGCGGCTGGAGGGGATGGAGGCGCACGCGCGCACCGCGGACGATCGCCTCGCCAAGTACTTTCCCGGGGAGCGATTCGAGCTGGGCGCTCCCGTGCAGGGCTGATGGCCGCCCCCGCCCTCTTCGACCTCGACGGCCGCGTGGCGCTCGTCACCGGGGCCAGCTCCGGCATCGGGCGGGAGATCGCGCGGGCGCTCGCCGAGGCGGGCGCGGCCGTGGTGCTGGTGGCGAGGCGCGCGGCCGAGCTGCAGGAGGCCCGCGCGGAGATCGAGGCCGGAGGCGGGCGCGCCTGCGCCCTCCCCGCCGATCTCGCCGACCGGGCGTCGCTGCGCGCGGCCGCCGCGCGCAGCCGCGAGTCCTTCGGCGACCCGGACATCCTCGTGAACGCGGCCGGCGTGAACCTGCGCGGGCCGATGCTCGAGATCGGAGACGAGGCCTGGGACGCGACGATCGCGATCAACCTCTCGGCCCCGTTCTTCCTCGCGCAGGCACTCGCCCCGGCGATGGTCGCGCGCGGCTGGGGACGCATCATCAACATCGCCTCCCTCCAGTCGATGCGGGCCTTCCCCATGAGCGCGCCGTACGGCGCCTCCAAGGGCGGGGTGATGCAGCTCACCCGCGCCCAGGCCGAGGCGCTCGGCAGGGACGGCGTCACCGCGAACGCCATCGCGCCCGGATTCTTCCCCACGGCGCTCACCGCGCCCGTTGCGAGCGACCCGGCGCGCTGGGAGAAGATGGCGCAGTCGACCTTCGCGAAGCGAAACGGAGAGCTCCGCGACCTGCGCGGAACGGCGGTCTTCCTCGCGAGCCGCGCCTCCGACTACGTGACCGGCCAGACGATCTTCGTCGACGGCGGCTTCTCGGCAGGGTGATTGCATGAAGGCACTGGTCTACACCGCTCCCAACCAGGTCGTGCACCGCGACGAGCCGGATCCCGCCGCGGGCCCGGGAGAGGTGCTCATCCGCGTCGAGGCCGTGGGAATCTGCGGCTCGGACATGCACGCCTTCCACGGCCACGACCCGCGGCGGGTGCCACCGCTCATCCTCGGCCACGAGCTCGCGGGCGAGATCCTCGCGGGCCCGGGCAAGGGGCGGCGCGTGACCGTGAACCCCATCATCGCCTGCGGGCGCTGCGAGTACTGCGTCCAGGGCCGCGACAACCTCTGCGCCAACCGCACCATGATCGGCATGCAGCGCCCGGGCGGATTCGCCGAGCGCGTGGTCACCGCGGCCAGCGCCGTGATCGACCTGCCCGAGGGCATGGACGTGCGCGCGGCGGCACTCACGGAACCCGCGGCCACGGCCCTGCACGCGCTCGCCCTCGCATCCCGGGCGCTGGCCCGCCCCGTGCCGGAATGCTCCGTCCTGGTGATCGGCGGGGGCGCCATCGGGCTGCTCGCCGCGCTGCTCCTTCGCACCTGGGGCGCTCGCCGCATCCTTCTCGCGGAGACCAACGCGCTGCGGCGCGAGGCCGCCCGCCGCGCATCCGCGGTCGAGGCCTTCGATCCCCTGGCGGGCGGCGGCCCGGCCGAGGGCGCGATGGACCTCGTCGTCGACGCCGTGGGAGCGGCGCCCACGCGCAAGGCCGCGCTCGCCGCGGTGAAGCCCGGGGGAGTGGTGCTGCACATCGGGCTGCAGGACCGGGCCTCGGAGATCGACATGAGGAAGCTCACGCTGGCGGAGGTCACGCTCATCGGCGCCTACACCTATTCGACGGCCGACCTGCGCGCCGCCGCGCGCGCGCTGCACGAGGGCGCCTTCGGCGACCTCGCGTGGGTCGAGGACCGGCCGCTCGCCGAGGGCGCCCGCGCCTTCGACGACCTGCACCACGGCCGCAGCGCGGCCGCCAAGATCCTGCTGCGCCCCTGAGCGAGGACATGGCCGAGACCTCCACCCACGACTACGTCGTCGTCGGCGCCGGCACCGCGGGCTGCGCCCTCGCCGCGCGGCTCTCCGAGAACGGCCGCCACTCGGTGCTCCTGCTGGAGGCCGGGCCGCCGGACGACTACCTCTGGATCCACGTCCCCATCGGCTACGGCAAGACGATGTTCCACCCGGTCTACAACTGGCGCTTCGAGACCGAGCCCGACCCGGGGATGAACGGCCGGCGCATCTACTGGCCGCGCGGGCGCTGCCTCGGGGGCTCGTCCTCGATCAACGGCCTCATCTACATCCGCGGCCAGCGCGAGGACTACGACCACTGGGCGGCGCTCGGCAACGAGGGCTGGTCCTGGAAGGACGTGCTGCCCTACTTCCGCAAGCTCGAGTCCAACTCGCGCGGCGCCTCCGGCCTGCACGGCGCGGACGGGCCCATATCCTGCTCCGACATCCCGGGGCGCCACGAGCTGATCGAGGCGATCATCGCCGGCGCCGGGTCGCTGGGCGTGCCGCGCAACGACGACTTCAACGGCGAGCGGCAGGAAGGCGTGGGCTACTACCAGCTCTTCACGAGGAACGGCTGGCGCTCGAGCACGGCGGTGGCCTACCTGAAGCCCGCGCGCGCAAGGCCCAACCTGCGCGTGGAGACCGGCGCGCACGCCACGCGGGTGCTCTTCGAGGGCACGCGGGCCACGGGCGTCGAGTACCGGCAGCGCGGGCGCCCGAAGACGGCGCGCGCGGGCCGCGAGGTGATCCTGGCTGCCGGCGCGCTGCAGAGCCCGCAGTTGCTGCAGCTCTCGGGCGTGGGGCCGGCGCAACTGCTGCGCGAGCACGGCATCGGGGTGGTGGCCGACCGGCCCGGCGTGGGCGAGAACCTGCAGGACCACCTGCAGCTTCGCCTCGTCTACAAGTGCACGAAGCCCATCACGACCAACGACGACCTCGCGTCGTGGTGGCGCTCCGCGAAGATAGGGCTGCAGTGGCTGCTCTTCCGCGAGGGCCCGCTCGCCATCGGCATCAACCAGGGGGGCCTCTTCACGCGCGTGCTGCCCGGCTCGGCGCGGCCCGACATCCAGTTCCACATCGCGACGCTCTCGGCGGACCTCGCGGGCGCGAAGCCGCACCCGTTCTCCGGCTTCACGCTGAGCGTGTGCCAGCTGCGCCCGGGTTCGCGCGGGACCGTGCGCATCAAGTCGGCGGATCCCTTCCAGGCGCCGGCCATGGTGCCCAACTACCTCTCGGCGGAGGAAGACCGCCTCTGCGCCGTGGAGGCCGTCAAGTACGCGCGCCGCCTCGCGGCCACCCCGGCCGTGGCCCCGTACGTGCGCGAGGAATACAGGCCGGGGCCGGGTGTCGGGAGCGACGCCGAGATCCTCGAGTGGTGCCGCGGCAACGGCGCGACCATCTTCCACCCCTCCGGAACCTGCCGGATGGGCAGCGACGCGATGGCGGTGGTAGATTCGAGGTTGCGCGCCATCGGCCTTGCAGGCCTTCGCGTCGTCGACTGTTCCGTCATGCCCACCCTCGTATCCGGCAATACGAACGCGCCCGTGGCGATGATCGCCGAACGGGCGAGCGACCTCATCCTGGCCGACGCCGCCGCCGGCCGCCCCGCCTGACCCCTTCTGGAGGATCCCGCCATGCAAGCCAAGGACGTGATGACCAG
>JAHCLE010000109.1 GCA_026125445.1 Burkholderiales bacterium | reverse complement strand
AGCAGCAGGCGCACGAGGGCCTCGAAGCGCTTGCCGTAGGGCGCGCGGAAGAGCTTCAGGCCGTTGAGCCTCGACTGGCGGAAGACGGACTTGCGCTGCGAGAAGGTGTCGAAGCCCTCGCGCCCGTGGTAGCGGCCCATCCCGGACTCGCCCACGCCGCCGAAGGGAAGGTCGTCCTGCGCGATGTGCACGATCGTCTCGTTCACCGCCACGCCGCCCGAAACCGTATTCGCGAGCACCCGGTCGATCGCGTCGCCGTCGTGCTCGAACACGTACAGGGCGAGCGGGCGGGGACGCGCGTTCACGAAGTCGATGGCCTCCTCGAGCGTGCGATAGGGCACCACGGGCAGCACCGGCCCGAAGATCTCCTCGCGCATCACGGCCATGGAGGCGTCCACGCCGGTTAGCAGCGTCGGCGCGCGCTTTCCCGCGGCGGCGACGTCCTCCCCGGCGGGATTGATCTCGATGGCGCGCGCACCGCGGGCGAGCGCGTCGTCCAGGAGGCGCGCGAGCCTTTCGCGGTGGCGCGCATCCACGATGGCCGTGTAGTCCGGATTGGCCGCGAGAGTGGGGTAGAGCCCCGCGACGGCGCGCCGTGCCGCCTCGACGAAGTCCGAGACCGACTCCTCGGGCACGAGGGCATAGTCGGGCGCGATGCAGGTCTGCCCCGCGTTGAGGCACTTGCCGAACATCACCCGGCTCGCGGCCTCTTCCACGGCGAAGCCGCGGCCCACGATGGCGGGCGACTTCCCGCCCAGCTCGAGGGTCACGGGCGTGAGGTTGTCGGCGGCCGCGCGCATCACGTGGCGGCCCACGCCGCTCGAGCCCGTGAAGAGCAGGTGGTCGAAGGGCAGGCGGCAGAAGGCTTGCGCGACCTCGGGGCCGCCGTTGGCCACCGTGACCTCGCCGCCGGGGAAGTGGCGCTGCGCCAGCCGCGCGAAGAGCTCGCCCGTGGCCGGCGTCGTCTCCGACATCTTCACCATCGCGCGGTTGCCCGCGGCGAGTGCCGGCACGAGCGGGCCGATGGCGAGGTAGAGGGGGTAGTTCCAGGGCACCACGATGCCCACCACGCCCAGCGGCTGCGGGAAGACCTGCGAGCGTCCGGGCAGGAACCAGAGGCTGGTGGCGCGCCGCTGCGGCTTCATCCACCGCCGCAGGTGGCGCCTGGCGTGGCGGATGCCTTCCAGCGAGGGAAAGATCTCCAGGAGCTCGGTCTCGTGCCGCGACCTCCCGCCGAAGTCGTGCGCGATCGCCTCCGCCCATTCGCCGGCGTGCTCCTTCACCAGTGCCTCGAGGCGGTCCAGCAACGCCTTGCGCTCGGCCGCGGCCGGGAACGGCTTCCGGGCGAAGGCCTCGCGATGGCGGGCGAACTGGGTATCGATGTCGGGGGGCACGGCGAGGGCGGTTGACGCAGATTCAAACGCTCGTTTCAATCACTCGTTAGAATAGCGCATCCCCGAGGCATCCGCGAAACATGTCCTCTTCCGCCCCCGCCTCCGGCGACGCCCCCGCGTCCCTGCGCCAGAACCTCGAGAAGCTGCGCGAGCTGCGCGGACGGGAAGCGCACGGCCACACCCCGCCGCGGCTCGTCGAGGTGAAGGCCTGGCAGGCCGGGCGCCTCGCCCGCACCTATGCCGACCTGGCCGCCAATCCGCGCTACGCCAAGGCCACGTCGTTCTTCCTCGACGATCTCTACGGCGCGAAGGACTTCAGCGGCCGCGACGAGGCGATGCTGCGCATCTACCCGGTGATGGTGCGGACCCTGCCCACCAGCGCCGTCGAGACGGCCGCGCTCGCCATCGAGGTGGACGCGCTTTCCGAGGAGCTGGACCGCCGGGTCGCCGCGTGCATCGAGTCCGGGCCCGTCACCGAGGCCTCCTACGGCCGGGCCTACCGCGAGGCGGGCACGCGCACCCAGAGGCAACGCCAGATCGAGCTCATCGACGAGGTGGGCAAGCGCCTGGACGTGCTGGTGGTCAAGCCGTTCATCTACGCCACCCTGAAGCTCATGCGCGGCCCCGCGAGGCTCGCGGGACTGGACGACCTGCAGGTCTTCCTCGAGCACGGGTTCGAGGCCTTCCGGCACATGGGCGGCGCCGTGGAGTTCCTCGCGACCATCGCGGAGCGCGAGAACCGGATCCTCAGCCGGCTTTTTTCCGGGCACCCGAGCCCGTTTTCGGACTGACGGGCTTCTTCGGCGCGGGTTTCTCCCCCGGCTGGCGGGCGAAGAGCGTGTCGAGCTCCTCGTGCACGGCGCGCTCGATGGAGCCGCGCAGGGCCTTGAGCAGGAAGCCCAGCGTCACCGTGAGGTGCAGGTCCTTTTCCGTGAGGACGAGCTTTCCGGTGACGCCGGGGCGGTCGAAGTGCAGGGTGTTGCCGGTCCAGCTCCCGACGAGGCCGAATTTCCTTCCGAGGTCCGCGGCCATCTCGTCGGCCGCGTGCCGCGCGGCCTTCATGCCGAGGTGATGGACGCGCTTGAGGTCGATGTCTGCCATGCAATCCCCCCGGATCGGCCGCCGGGCTCAGCGGCCCGGGCCCATGAGCATGTCGGGCAGCCAGGTGGCGATGCCCGGGAAGAAGCAAAGCAGCACCATGAAGGCGAGCATGATGAACACGTAGGGAACGGAGCCGCGCAGGACGACGTTGAGCGGCACGTCCGGCGCCACGCCGCGCAGGACGTAGAGGTTCAGCCCCACCGGTGGCGTGATGAGCCCCACCTCCAGGTTGATCGTGAGCAGCACCGCGAACCAGATGAGGTCGAAGCCGTTGGCGTCGAGCACCGGCGTGAGGATGGGCATCAGCATGAGGATGATGGCCACCGGCGGCAGGAAGCAGCCCATGAGCAGCAGGAAGAGGTTGATCGCGAGCAGGAGCACCCACTTGTTGAGCTTGATCGCCACCAGCCACTCGGCCGCCGACTGGGAGACGTAGAGCAGCGACATCATGTAGGAGAAGAGGGCCGCCGCCGCGATGATCATGAGGATCATGCTCGACTCGCGCACGGTGTCGCGGAAGATGTGCCAGAGGTCCGAGAGCCGCCAGGTCCGGTAGATCACGATCACCAGCAGGAGCGCGAGGAAGGCGCCGATCGCGGCGATCTCGGAGGGCGTGGCGAGGCCGCCGTACATGAAATAGCCGATGGCGGCGATGATCGCGAGGAAGGGGCCGACCCGGACCATGCCCTCCATCTTCTCCTTCAGCGTGAAGTGCTCGTCGACCACGATGAGCTCCTTCTTCGCCACCAGCGAGGCGAACCAGGCCCACGCGGAGAAGAGCAGCACGAGGACGATTCCCGGGACGACGCCGGAGAGAAAGAGCCTGCCGATGGAGGTCTCGGTCGCCAGGCCGTAGAGGATGAGCGTGATCGACGGCGGGATGAGGATGCCCAGCGTGCCGCCGGCGCAGATGGCGCCGGTGGCGAGCGCGGGCGGAACGCCGCGCCGGATCATCTCCGGCACTCCCGCCTTGCCGATCGCAGCCGCCGTGGCGGGCGAGGAGCCGCACACCGCCGAGAACATCCCGCAGGCGAGGATGTTGGCGATGATGAGCCCGCCGGGCACGCGCGCGAGCCAGCGGTAGAGCGAGTTGTAGATGTCCTTGCCGGCGGCGGAGACGCCGATGGCCGCGCCCAGCAGGATGAAGAGCGGGATGGTGAGCAGGGCGAAGGAATTGAGCTCGTCCATGAACTGCGTGGCCACGACCGCGAGGCTCGCCGGCCCCTTGAACGCCATCAGGAACACGACCGCGACGAGGGCGAGCCCCCACGCGATGGGAAATCCGGAGAAGAGCACGATGGTGGTGACCACCAGGATCAGCAGGCCGATCTGGAGCTCGTTCAAGGCTCAGGCTCCCTGTCCGGACACGCTGGCGCCCGCCTCGGAGCCGGACTCGGCGCGGAAGAGCTCGGCGACGTACTGCAATGCCGTCAGCCCGAGGCCGACGGGCATCAGGGCGAAGAACGGCCAGCGCGGGGGATTCCAGAGCGAGCCGCTGCGCTCGTTCTTGTGCATCGCCTCGAGGGTGAGCTGCAGGCCCTCCCAGGCGAGATAGAGGCACACGGCGAGCCCCAGCAGGGCGAGGATGCGCGCCAGGATCCGCCGGCCGCGGGACCCCAGCAGGTGCGAGAAGAGGTCGACGCCGATGTGGCCCCGCGTCTTCAGGCAGAAGGGGGAGCCCACCAGCACGGCGCCCACGATGAGGTAGGTGGCCAGCTCGATCTCCCACCACGTGGAGTTTCCGAGCCAGCGGTAGACCACCATGTAGCAGACGATGAGCGTCGCCGCGACCAGCATCGCGGAGGCGGCCACGGCGCAGGCATCGGAGAGCCGGTCGACGAAGCGGACGAACTTTCGCACGGGATTCCCTGGCGGCGCGGGGGCCGCGAATGCACGGCGTGGAAGCGAAGGCGGGGCGGCGACTGCCGCCCCGCGGGTCTCACTTGACGGCGGTGATCAGCTCGAGGAGCTGCTTCGCGTCGGCGGACTTCGCCGTGAACTCGGGCCAGGAGGTCGTCTTGGCAAGAGCGATCCAGGCGTCGAACTCGGGCTTGGTGAGGGCGCGCACCTTGGCGCCGGCCTTGGTGTAGGCGTCCACCATGTGCTTGACGGCCTCGCGCTGCCCGGCGGCGAAGAACTCGTCGCTCTTGTCGGCCGCTTCCGCGAAGATCTTCTTCTGCGCCGGCGTGAGCTTGTCCCAGGCGGCCTTCGACATCACCAGAGGCTGCATGAGCCACCAAAGCGTGTAGTCGCCGCCGACGGTGGCGAACTTGGTCTGCTCGTAGATCCGCATGCTCACGAAGGTCTCGGCGGAAGTGAGCGTGGAGGTGAGGACGCCGGATTGCAGCGACGGATAGATCTCCGTCGACGGAATGTTCAGCACGGAGGCGCCCGCGGCCTTGAGCATGCTCTCGAAGGTGGGGTCGGCCGCGCGCATCTTCTCGCCCTTGACGGTGTCCGGCCCGCCGATCTCGCGCGTCTTCGAGGCGAAGCCGCCGGGGGTCCACCACCAGGTCACGATGTGCACGCCGTTCCTCTCGGCGACTTCCTGGAGCTTCTTGTGGAACGCGCTGCCTTTGAGGCGCATCGCGTGGTCGAGGCTGGTGATCGTGCCGGGCATGATCGTGATCGACATCTCGGGCACCTTGCCGACCGCGTACGACATGGGGAAGACGGCCATCTCCAGCGTGCCCGACTGCAGGGCGTCGAACTGCGCCACGGGCTTGATGTTGAGCGAGCTGCCCGGGTAGATGCGGAACTTTAGGGACGGGTCCTTCTTGTTCACTTCCTCGACGAAGACGCGGGTGGCCTTGTCGCGGCCGTCGGTGTTGGCCTTGAACTGGTGCGAGATCTTGATTTCCTGCGCCAGCGCGGGCAGGGCCAGGACGGCGGCGGCGGCGAGCGCGAGCGCGCCTTGCCGGATGCGGCTATTCATGGTGGTCTCCTCGTTCTTGTGGCTCGATGGGTTGCCGTCTTGCGCGGCAGTGGCCGGAACTTACGCGATTGCGGGGCGGAATGTAAACCTCGGGGGTCAAGCGGCCTTGGCCGCCGCCGGGCGGGCGCAGGACGCGAGGTATTCCATCGCCGCCCGGACGCCGTCCTTGCGGTGCGGCACCCCCGCGATCTCGAGCCCCATCTCCACGCCGGCGAGCGTCCCCATGAGCGTGAGGTCGTTGAAGTCGCCCAGGTGGCCGATGCGGAAGACCTTGCCGGCCAGCTTGCCGAGGCCCATGCCCAGCGACATGTCGAAGCGCTCGAGGATGGCCGCGCGCAGCCTGTCCGCGTCGTGGCCCGCGGGCATGAGGAGGGCCGTGAGGGAGGAGCTGTACTCCTCCGGCACGGCGCATAGGACCTCCAGGCCCCAGGCGGCCGCGGCACGGCGCGTGGCCTCGGCGTGGCGGTCGTGGCGGGCGAACACGCTGTCGAGCCCTTCCTCCTCGAGCATCGCGATGGCTTCGCGAAGGCCGTAGAGGAGGTTGGTGGCGGGCGTGTAGGGGAAGAATCCCTTGTCGTTCGGGCCCAGCATCTCGCCCCAGTCCCAGTAGGAACGCGGCAGCTTCGCGGCCTTGTTCGCGGCCAGCGCCTTGTCGGAGAGGGCGTTGAACGATAGCCCCGGCGGAAGCATCAGTCCCTTCTGCGAGCCGCCCACGGTGACGTCCACCCCCCACTCGTCGTGGCGGTAGTCGATGGAGGCGAGCGAGGAGATCGTGTCGACGAGGAGCAGGGCGGGGTGGCCGGCGTCGTCGATCGCCTTGCGCACCAGCGGCACCCGCGTGGTGGCGCCGGTGGAGGTCTCGTTGTGCACCACGCAGACGGCCTTGATGACGTGTCCCTTGTCGGCGGCAAGACGCTCGTGGATGGCCGCTGCCTCCGCGCCGCGGCGCCAGTCGCCGGGGATGAGGTCGATCTCCAGGCCCAGGCGGCGCGCGAGCTTGCACCAGAGCGAGGCGAAGTGCCCCGACTCGTACATGAGCACCTTGTCGCCGGGAGACAGGACGTTCACGAGCGCGGCCTCCCAGGCCCCCGTTCCCGAGGCCGGGTAGATCACGACCGGGTGGCGGGTCTTGAAGATGCGCCGGATGCCGCCCAGGACCTCCTTGCCCAAGGCTTCGAACTCGGGCCCGCGGTGGTCGATGGTCGGGCGGTCGATGGCGCGAAGGATGCGGTCCGGGACGTTGGTCGGACCGGGGATCTGCAGGAAATGGCGGCCGGCTGGCATGGGTACTCCTCCGTGTCTTGGAACCGGGGCCCGCGCGCGTCATTGCGGCCGGCCCGCATTTTCTGTCCATAATGCCGCAGGCAGCCGCCGGACTCCATGGCGGCCGGTAAAAGCCCTGATGACCTCCGCTCACCCGATCCGCTTCACCTCCGACCGCGACGCCCCCCTCCATCCCCTCGCCGACCGGCTGCGACGGGAGGTGGACGGCGACATCCTCTTCGACCGGGCGAGCCGGGGGCGCTACGCCACCGACGCCTCCATCTACCAGATCGACCCCGTGGGCGTGGTGGTGCCGCGGACGGCGGAAGCGGCAGTCACCGCGATCCAAATCGCCATTGAATCGGGTGTCCCGGTCCTGCCACGCGGCGGCGGCACCTCGCAATGCGGGCAGACCGTCGGCGCGGCCCTGGTGATCGACGCGAGCCGGCACCTGAACGCGGTCGTGGAAGTGGACCCGCAGGCGCGCCGCGCGGTCGTGGAGCCGGGCGTGGTGCTCGACTCGCTGAACGCGCAGCTCAAGCGCCACGGCCTGTGGTTCCCGGTGGACGTCTCCACCGCGGCCCAGGCCACGCTGGGCGGCATGGCCGGCAACAATTCCTGCGGCTCGCGCTCCATCGCCTACGGCTACATGGTGCACCGCGTGATGGCCATCGACGCCTGCCTGGCCGACGGCACGCGGGGGCGCTTCGGACCGGCGGCGGAGATCGCGCACCCGGCGGTCCGTGCCCTGTCGGAGCGCGCGGCCGCCCTCTGGGAGCGCGAGAAGGACGAGATCGAGGCCCGCTTCCCCAAGGTGTCGCGGCGGGTGGCCGGCTACAATCTCGACTGCCTCGCGCGCGAGGGTCAGAACCTCGCGAAGCTCCTCGTGGGCAGCGAAGGCACGCTCGCCTGGTTCGAGCGCCTCACCCTGGACCTCGCGGCGCTTCCCAGGCACAAGGCACTGGGCGTGGCGCATTTCCCGCGCTTCTACGACGCCATGGACGCGGCCCAGCACATCGTGAAACTCGGACCCTGCGCGGTGGAGCTCGTCGACCGCACGATGATCGAGCTTTCGCGCGCGATCCCGGCCTTCGCGCCCACCATCAACGCCTACGTCCGCGGCCAGCCGGACGCGATCCTGCTGGTGGAGTTCGCGGGAGAGGACCGCGACGAGCAGGTGCGCGGGGTGAAGCGCCTCGGCGAGCTCATGTCCGACCTGGGATTTCCCGGCGGAGTGGTGGAGCTCCTCGAGGCGGGACAGCAGCGGGAGCTGTGGGAGGTGCGCAAGGCGGGGCTCAACATCATGATGTCGATGAAGGGCGACGGAAAGCCCGTCTCCTTCATCGAGGATTGCGCCGTGCCGCTCGAGCACCTCGCGGAGTACACGGACAAGCTCACCGAGGTCTTCCGCAGGCACGGCACCGAGGGCACCTTCTACGCCCACGCCTCGGTGGGCTGCCTGCACGTGCGCCCGGTGCTCAACATGAAGGGCGACGGGCGCATCCGCATGCGCGCCATCGCGGAGGAGGCGGCCGACCTGGTTCGCCGCTACAAGGGCGCCTACTCGGGCGAGCACGGCGACGGCCTCGTGCGTTCGGAGTGGATCGCGCCGTTCTTCGGGCCCCGGCTCACGGCGGCGCTCTCGGAGATCAAGGGCTGGTTCGACCCGAAGGGGCTCATGAACCCCGGCAAGATCGTGAACCCCCCGAAGCAGGACGACCGCTCGCTCTTCCGCTACAAGCCGGACTACCGCGCCGAGTCCCCGGCGACCGTCCTCGACTGGAGCGCGTGGGGCGGCCTGCCCGGCGCGGTCGAGATGTGCAACAACAACGGCCACTGCCGCAAGTTCGACGCCGGCACGATGTGCCCGAGCTATCGCGTCACCCGCGACGAGGCGCACCTCACGCGCGGGCGCGCCAACACGCTGCGGCTCGCGCTGTCCGGCCAGCTCGGGAGCGAGGGCTTCGTGTCGGAGGCGGTGCGCGACGCCTTCGAGCTCTGCGTCTCCTGCAAGGGCTGCCGCCGCGAATGCCCCACCGGCGTCGACATGGCGCGCATGAAGGTGGAGTTCCTGCACCACGACCGTGCCGCGCGCGGCTTCAGCCTGCGCGATCGCCTCGTCGGCCAGCTGCCGGCCTATGCGCCCTGGGCCTCGCGCCTGGCGCCGCTCGTCAACGCCGCGCAGAAGCTCCCCGGCGTGCCGCGGGCGCTGCAGGCGCTGGCCGGGTTCGACGCGAGGCGTCCGCTTCCGGCGTTCAGCGCCGATCCCTGGCTCGCGAGCCAGCCGCCGCACGCGCCGCGGGGCGGGCGCGAGGTGCTGCTCTTCGCCGACACCTTCAACAACTACCTCGAGCCGGGAAACCTCGCCGCGGCGCGGCGCGTGCTCGAGGCCGCCGGCTACGAGGTGGTGCCGGCCCGCGCCAGGGATGCGCGACCCCTGTGCTGCGGCCGCACGTACCTCTCGGCCGGGATGGTCGATCGCGCGAAAGCCGAGTCGGCGCGCATGATCGAGGCGCTGTCGCCGTGGATCGAGCGCGGCGTGCCTGTCGTGGGGCTCGAGCCCTCGTGCCTGTACTCGCTCAAGGACGAGTTCCTCGCCATGCACCCCGGCGACGCGCGCGCGAAGGAGCTGGCCGAGGGGGCCTTCACCTTCGAGAGCTTCCTCGCGCGGGCACTTCGCGAAGGGGCGAAGCCCGC
>JAHCLE010000108.1 GCA_026125445.1 Burkholderiales bacterium | reverse complement strand
CAACGGCAGGCCCTCCTGCTCGATTCCGTATGGCAAGTCCTTGAGACTAGTGGTAAATTGCTCTATGCGACCTGCTCGGTTTTTCGCGAGGAGAACGAATCCGTCGTGGAGGCGTTCCTTTCCCGGCAACCGGGTGCTCGCCTATTGAAATTGCAGCCCGGCGTGCCCGAGGGCGGCCGGCTCTGGCCCGACGATGATCGCGATGGCTTCTACTACGCACTGCTCGAGAAGCGCTAGCCCGCCTTGGCGGCTCGCGCTCGCGGCGCTGCTCGTGGCGATCACGGCGTTCGCGTTCGCGCCGCGCGCGGCTGCCGAGGGCATCAACATCGTGCGCGCGAACGTCGTCTCGGGAGCCGACGGTTACCGCCTCGATGCCGAGTTCGACATCCAGTTCAGCCCGCGCCTCGAGGAGGCGGTCAATCGCGGCGTGGCGCTCAACTTCGTCGTCGAGTTCGAACTCTCCAAGCCGCGCTGGTACTGGTTCGACGAGAAGCCCGTCCAGCTGAGCCAGACCTACAAGATCACCTACACCCCGCTCCTGCGGCAGTACCGCCTGTCGTCCGGCGCGGCCTACCAGAACTTCACCCGCTTCGAAGAGGTCGTCGGCGCGCTGTCGCGCGTGCGCGGCTGGCCGGTGGCCGAGAGCGGGGCGCTTCGCAGGCAGGGCGAGTACCAGGCCGCCATCCGCATGCGGCTCGACACGACGCAGCTGCCCAAACCCTTCCAACTCAACGCGGTCGCATCCAACGACTGGAACCTCGCCTCGGATTGGTATCGGTGGACCGTCAATCCATGAGGCCGTTGATCCTGCTGTGCGTGGTGACGGGCGCAGGCCTCGTCTACCTGATGTCGCAGGCCTCGTCGAACACCGCGCTCTTCACCCAGAACTACCCCGCACTCCTCGGCCTCGGCGGCTTGCTGTCGCTGGGGCTGATGCTGCTCATCGGCTACCAGCTGCTCGTGCTGCGGCGCAAGCTCAAGGAGCGCGTGTTCGGCTCCAAGCTCACGCTTCGCCTGATGGTGGTGTTCGCCCTCATGGCGCTCGTTCCGGGCGGGCTGGTGTACGCGATCTCCTTCCAGTTCCTGCAGAGCTCCATCGAGTCCTGGTTCGACGTGCGCATGGACAAGGCGCTCGAGGGCGGCCTCAACCTCGCGCGCAGCACCCTCGACAGCTCGCTGCGCGAGCTGGGACAGAAGGCCGAGGGCATGGCGCAGTCGCTCGCCACCGTGCAGGCCGTCGAGCCCGCGACCCTGAGCCGCATGCGCGAGCAGTACGGCGTCGAGGAAGCCACGCTCTTCAACCAGCGCGGCAAGGTGATCGCCTTCGCGGGCACCGAGGAGACGTCGCTGCAGCCCGAGCTTCCCGCCGCGAGCGTGCTGCGCCAGATCCGCTCGCAGACCCCGGTGCGCACCATCGAGTCCGTTCCCGAGCGCGGGCTCTACCTGCGCGTCATCGTGCCGGTGAACGTCCTGACCATCGCGGAGGACATCCGCGTCCTGCAGGTGCTGCAGCGGGTGCCCACGGCGGTGGCGCAGGACGCCCGCGTGGTGGACCAGGGCTGGCGCGACTACCAGGAGCTCACCCTCGCCCGCGTCGGGCTCAAGCGCATCTTCGGGCTCACGCTCACGCTGGCGATGCTGCTCACGCTGTTCTCGTCGATCGCGCTCGCCTTCCTCCTTTCCGAGCGCCTGTCGGCGCCCCTGTCGGCGCTCGCGGAGGCCACGCGCGCCATCGCCAAGGGCGACTATTCGCGCCTGAACCCGGTTCGCAGCCGCGACGAGTTCGGCGTCCTCACCCAGTCGTTCAACACGATGACGCGCCAGATCGCCGACGCCACGGAGGCGATGGAGAGGAACCAGCAGCAGCTGGAGAACGCCAAGACCTACCTCGAGAGCATCCTGTCGAACCTCACCTCGGGCGTGCTCACCTTCGACGAACGGCACTACCTGAAGACGGTCAACGCGATGGCCTACGAGATCCTCGGGGTCCCGGCCGGCGCGTTCCACGGCCTGAAGCTCGAGGACTGGACCACCCACGTCGCGGCGGTCTCGCCGTTCGCGGAGGTGGTCATGAAGAACTTCTCTTCCGCGGCCAACCGGCAGTGGGAGCAGCAGCTCGAGTTCCGCCGCCACGACGGCGCCCGCACCCTCCTCGTGCGCGGCACCCACCTCAGCACCCGCGGCGACACCGGCTACGTGGTGGTCTTCGACGACATCACCCACCTCGCGCAGGCCCAGCGCGATGCGGCATGGGGCGAGGTCGCGCGCCGCCTCGCGCACGAGATCAAGAACCCGCTCACGCCGATCCAGCTTTCCGCCGAGCGCCTCCAGCACAAGCTCCTGCAGAAGCTTCCCGACACGGACGCCGACGTCCTGAAGCGCGCCACGGGCACCATCGTGAACCAGGTCACCGCGCTCAAGGGCATGGTCGACGACTTCAGCCAGTACGCGCGCGCCTCGCGCATGACGGCCGAGCAGGTCTCGCTCAACGACCTGGTGCGCGAGGTCCTGGTGCTCTACGAGTCGATGGGCGTGCCGATCGAGCCGCACCTGTCGGAGAACATCCCGAGCATCGCCGCGGACCCGGCGCTGCTGCGCCAGGTTCTCCACAACCTCATCCAGAACGCGATCGACGCGCTGGCCGGCGCGGAGCAGCCGCGCATCGTGGTGAGCTCGGCGCTCGGCCACGAAGGCGTCACGCTCTCGGTTCGCGACAACGGCGTGGGGATCGCGGAGGCCGTGTTCGGGCGCATCTTCGAACCCTATGTCACCACCAAGCCCAAGGGCACGGGCCTCGGCCTCGCGATCGTGAAGAAGATCGTGGACGAGCATCACGGCCACATCGTGGTCGAGAACGTGAAGCCCCACGGCGCACACGTGAGCATCGTCCTGCCCCTGCGCGAAGCGGCCTAGCCGCCCCACCCATGTCGGCCAACCAGATCCTGGTCGTGGATGACGAAGTCGGCATCCGCGAGCTGCTTTTCGAGATTCTCCGCGACGAAGGCTACGGCGTGCGCCTCGCCGAGAGCGCGCAGACCGCGCGCAACCTGCGCCGGGAGATGCGCCCCGACCTCGTCCTCCTGGACATCTGGATGCCGGACACCGACGGCATCACGCTCCTGAAGGAGTGGGCGGGCTCGGGGCTGCTCACGATGCCCGTGGTGATGATGTCGGGACACGGCACGATCGATTCCGCCGTCGAGGCCACGCGCATCGGGGCCTTCGACTTCCTCGAGAAGCCCATCAGCCTTCCCAAGCTCCTCGCGACCGTGGGCAAGGCCCTGGCCGGGGGCCGGGCCCTGCCGCGCGCGGGCCTCACGATGGCCCAGCTCGGCAAGGCGCGCATCGTCCAGGAGCTGCGCCAGCGCCTGGACCAGGTGAGCCGCCTGCGCACGCCGGTGCTCCTCGTGGGCGAGCCGGGCTGCGGCTTCGAGATCGCGGCCCGCCACCTGCACCTTCCGAACACGCCGTGGGTCGCGCCGGAGGACGCGGAATGGCTGGCCTCCAATCCGTTCGGGCCGCTCAACGAGGCGAAGGACGGCACCCTTTTCATCGCCGACCTCTGCGCGTTGGGCAAGCCGGAGCAGAAGGGGCTCTCGCAGCTCGTGGCCAAGCTCGAGAAGTTCAACGTCCGGCTGGTGTGCGCGGCCAGCGGGCCGCTCGCGCGCATGGCGGAGGACGGCAGCTTCGACGCGGCGCTCTACCACCAGCTGTCCGGGCTCACCATCCGCGTCCCCTCGATCTCGGAGCACGCCGAGGACGTCCCCGACCTCGCCACGAGCCTCCTCACCACGCTCGTCGACGCGAACGAGGTTCCCCTCAAGGTGCTCACGGTCGGGGCCCAGAACGCGCTGCGCAACCTCGACTGGCGCGGCAACCTCCCGGTGCTGCAGAACGCGGTGAAGACGCTCGCGCTCACGGTGCTCGGTCCGGAGATCGGCGGCGAGGACGTAGCCCGGGTGGCGCGCGAGTTCTCGCTGCAGTCGCGAGACCAGCCACCCACGGAGATGGGCGTCTCCCTCGACATGCCGCTTCGCGAGGCGCGGGAGCAGTTCGAGCGCCAGTATTTCCTGCACCACATCCGGCGCGAGGACGGCAACATGTCGCGCGTGGCCGACCGCGTCGGCCTGGAGCGCACCCACCTCTACCGCAAGCTGAAGCAGCTCGGCATCCGGCCTTCGTCGCGGGGCGAGGAACCCCCCGCCTGATTCGCGCCTAGCGCGGCTCGATGCGGCCCAGGCGGACCGCGGTGAGCCCCGTCTTCACGTTGTTGGGCACGGGCATCACCAGCACGCAGTTGTCGTAGGGGGCGCGGATGGGCTCGCCGCCATCGTAGGCGATCACGTCGCCCTGCCGCGGCACCACCTCCATCCCCGAGAATTCGCGCGCGAAGCGGAACTCCGGCGTGCGGGCGACGACCGCCTCCGTCACGCGCACGAGGCGCTGCGCCGGCGGGGGCTCGAGCGCGATCTCGCGGGCCGCCGTCTCGCCGTCGATGGCGCCCGTGTGGCGCAGGAACCGCCACGTCGTCTGCCAGGCCACCACCTCGGCCGCGCGCTCCCAGTGCTGCCCGCACTCGACGAGCAGCGCATTCTTCGGGCTCGAGGGGTCGCCGAAGCCGCCGAAGTCGCGCATGCGTGTGCCGTTGGCGTGCCCCTCGTCGCTCACGACGTCGCGCGGGATGGCGACATCGAAGGCGAACCGGATTCCCTTGTCGAGCGGCCCGCAGATCATCACGGGGGGGCTCGGCTCGAGCATCGAGTGGATGTCAAGCAGGAAGTCCGCCGCCTCGACGAACGGACGCAGCGCGCGCGCGCGGCGGAGTTCCACGCTGTCGCGCTGCCCGTCGAGCGTCGCGGCATTCCAGACGCGGTTGAAGTCCTCGTCGACGAAGCGGGTCGCGTACGGCCGCTTGGGATCGAAGCGCGAGAAGGCCTCGATGTTGGCGAAGGACAGGGTGAGCGTCCCGCGGGCCGGGCGCACTCCCGTGCGCAGCAGCCGGTCGACGACGATGGCGCCGCAGATCTCGTTGCCGTGCGTGATGGCGTTCACCAGCACGTGCGGTCCCGGCCGGCCGCTTTCGAAGGTGTGGACGAAGTCGACCCCGGTGGAGGACCGGCGGTGGGCGTCGATGTCGGGCGCGGCGAGCTCGATGGCGATTCGGGACATGGCGTTCATTTCCCGCCCTTGCGGGACGTAGGGGAGTGGTCGTGGGAGTGGCCATGACCGTGGTCGTGGTCGTGGCCGTGGTGGTGGTGATGGTGGTGGCCGTGTCCGTGATCGTGCCCGCAGGCGTGGTGATCGTGGTGATCGTGGCCGGCCTCGCAGCGGTGCGAGCCGCGCTCGGCAGCGTAGTCGCAGACCGCCTTCACGAGGCGCTCGACGTCCCTCGCCAGGCGGGCGTAGCCGGGCGTCTTCTGTCCCGTCGCCTCGTCCAGGTAGAGCCTGCGGTTCACCTCGATCTGCAGGCTGTGGCGCCCGGCGACGGGATCGGAGAAGGCCCGCACGAGCTCGACGCCCTTGTAGGGATCGTTCACCTTCACCTCGTATCCCATGTCGCCGAGAACGCGCGCCACGAACGCGGTGAATGCCGGCTCGCAGGTCGTGCCGTCGCGGTCGCCGAGCACGAAGTCGGCCCGCGGCTTGCCCGGCCCCTCCTCCGAGATGACGCTGCTCAGCGCGGGCATGGAGTGGCAGTTGAGGTGCCACACGCAACCGAAGTGGGCGTGCGTGTCGTCCAGCGCGTCCTTGACCGCCTTCTGGTAGGGCTGGTGGTAGCCGGTGATGCGCCGGCTCACCTCCTGCACGGAGAGCTTGCGCGCGTAGATGGGCTCGCCTGTGTCGAGGATTCGCCAGATGAGGCCGATGCCGAGCTGCGTCTTGCGGGAGGCGGCCGCGGGCCCCGGCCACGGGGCATCGAGGAGCGAGGTGTCGACGTCCAGGACGGAGCGGTTCGCGTCGATGTAGGAGCGCGGGAACCGCGCCGTGATGAGCGTTGCGCCCAGTCGCGGGCCGCAGCCGTAGAGCTCGTCGACGAACGCGTCCTCGGCGTTTCGCAGGGCGGAAACCGGCAGGGCCGCCCCGAAATCGGCGGGATACTCGGTGCCGCTGTGGGGGGAGTCGAGGACGACCGGCACGCGGTCGCCGGCGGGCTCCAGGAGATGGAAGGCGGAGTGATTGTTCATGGGGTGTCGTTCAGGTGGCAGGCGGAAAGATGTCCGGGAGCGATCTCGCGCAGGCGCGGGGCCTCGGCCTGGCAGCGCGGCATCGCGTGCGGGCACCTCGGGTGGAAGTGGCAGCCGCCCGGCGGGGCGAGCGGGGAGGGGATCTCCCCCTTGATCGGTATGTAGGCCCGCTTGGTCGCCTCCAGGCGCGGGATCTCGGCGAGCAGGGCCTGCGTGTAGGGGTGGTTGGGGTGCGCGAAGACCTCCTGCGAATCGGCCGATTCCACGATCCGGCCGAGGTACATGATCACCACGCGGTCGGAGAGGTGGCGCACGACCCCGAGGTCGTGGCTGATGAACAGGTAGGTGAGGCCGAACTCCTCGCGCAGGCGGATGAAGAGGTTGAGCACCTGCGCCTGGATGGAGACGTCGAGGGCGGCCACCGCCTCGTCGCAGACGAGGAAGCGCGGATTGACGGCGAGCGCGCGCGCGATGCCGATGCGGCTGCGCTGTCCGCCGGAGAACTGGTGCGGGAAGCGACGGGCGAGGCTCGCGTCGAGGCCGACGCGCTCCATGACCTCGGCCACGTAGCGGTCGCGCTCGCGCGCCGGCACCAGGCCGTGCACCACGGGCGCCTCGCCGATGACGTCGACGATCCGCATGCGCGGATTGAGCGAGGCGAAGGGATCCTGGAAGACCATCTGCACGGCGAGGCGCTCGGCGCGGGAGGCGGGCGACTCGTAGTCCGAGTACGGCCGGCCCTTCCAGCGCCGCTCGCCTCGCGAAGGCTCGAGGATCCTCGCCACGATGCGCCCGAGGGTGGACTTGCCGCAGCCGGACTCGCCCACGAGCCCCACGACTTCGCCCGCCCCGACCGAGAGGTCGACGCCGTCGAGGGCGTGGACCGTCTGCGGGCCGGCGCCGGCGCCCAGGCGCGCCGCGATGCGCGCGGCAAAGTCCAGGCGCGAGCTGAACTGCTTGGAGATGCCGCGCAGCTCCAGCAGCGGGGCGCTCGCCGTCCCCGGCGTGGTCACGGTGGCCATGGCGGGTCTCCGGGCGAGGGCGCGAGGCCCTTGGACCGGCACATGTGCGCGAAGGCAGCCTCCATCGCGCGTGCGAAGCCGGGCTCGTCCATCAGCGGGCTTGCCTGCAGCCGGCCGCGAAGGGCCGAGCGTAGCCGCGCGAGCGCCGGCAGATCGGCGGCGAGGGCGGCGGCGCGCTCGACATACTCGTCTTCGCAATGCGCGAGGCACTCCACCAGCCCGAGCGTGGTGAGAATGCTCGCGCCGGCGCGCGAGTAGGGTGCCTGGCCGGCCAACGAAACCACGGGCACGCCCATCCAGAGCGCATCGAGCGTCGTGGTCGCGCCCGCGCACGGAAAGCTGTCGAGGCAAATATCGATGTCGGCATACTGGCGAAGGTACTCCATGGCGGGAAGCCGCGGGAAGAAGGCGACTCGTTCCTCGGGCTGCCCGTCTTCGCAGACCGTGGCCAGGATGCGCTGGCGGAAATCGACGTCCTCGGGCGCGTGCACCAGGAGGCGGCTGCCGGGGACGCGCCCGAGGAGTCGCTTCCACGCGCGCAGCAGGGATGCGTTGAGCTTCGCAGGGTTGGCCGTCGAGCCGAAGGTCACGTATCCGCGCTCGAGTCCCGGCGACGGGCAGACGTCGGGGCTGCACGGCCATGAGCGGTAGCACCACAGGCTCGCCGGCAAGCGAAGGAGGGTTTCCGTGTGCCACTGCTCGGTGGCCCCCGGCGGATCCACCTGCGCGTCGGTGATGCGGAAGTCCATGGCCGCGAGGCCCGTCGTGTTGATGTAGCCCAGCCAAGTCGCCTGCACGGGCGCAGCGCGGCGCGCGAACGCGAGCAGGCGGTTGTCGGCTGTGTGGCCGGAGAGGTCGACGAGGACGTCGATGCGGTGCTCCCGAACGAGCTGCACGAACGAATCGTCCGTCAGGCCGGCCACCGTTACGAACCGTTCGGCCGCGCCGCGCGCGCGGCGCGTGAATTCGTCCTCGACGAAGGCGTTGTGATAGACGCTCACCTCGAACGTCGTGCGGTCGTGCGCCTCGAGGAGCGCGATGGCGAAGGCGGCGACCGCGTGTGCGCGAAGATCGGCGGAAACGTAGCCTACGCGAAGCCGGCCCGGCGCTCGGGGCGCGAACGAGGGCGCCGGCATCGCGATGCGCGGCTCGAATCGCGCGGCGAATTCGACATGTGCCTTGAATACCTCGCCGATCTCGATCGCCGGGTCGCAGGTCATCGCCACGAGGAGGTTGCTCGCCGGCTCGGGCATGTCCGGGCGCAGGCGCGCAGCCTCGCGATAGCACCGACACGCCTCCTCGAGCCTCCCCACCTCCCGATACGCGTTGCCAAGGTTGTTCTGGGCGAGGGCGTGGCCGGGCTTCGTGCGCAGCGCCTCCTCGAAGCACGCGATCGCTTCGGGAAGCCGCTTGCGCGAGAGCAGCAGGCGGCCGAAGTTGTTGCGTGCCTCCGCCGAGTCGGGCGCGATGTCGAGGGCCTCGCGGTAGCGCTGCTCCGCGGCGGCCGCGTCGCCGGCGTCGGCCAGGACGTTGGCCAGATTCACGAGCGCGTCGGCATAGCCGGGGCTGCGCCCGACCGCAGCCTCGAATCGAGATCGCGCCTCGGCGAGCCGGCCAAGGCGGGCCAGCACGATCCCCCAGTTGTTGAGCACGACCGGGTCGCCTGGCGCGACGGCGGAGGCTTTCGCGAGGAGCTGCTCCGCGGGCAGGAGGTGTCCCGCCTGGAAGCCGAGCAGGCCGAGATGGTGCAGCGCGTCGGGCTGCCGGGGATCGACCGCGAGGATTGCACGGTAGAGCGGCTCCGCCTCGGAGAGCCGGCCTTGTCGGTGAAGCTCGACGGCCTGCGCGAGCAGGGCGTCGGGCGCGAGTCGGCCGGCGACGTTGCTCACGGCGACACCGGCGTGACCGGTCTCGGATGCGCAGCGTGCGGATCGTCCCGACGGCGGGACCGGTGCGCCTTCGTGTACTGATCGCGGGGCATGGCGGGCGGGGTCAGGCAGCCGGATGAAAGCAGCGCAAGCGCCGGCCCGGAGCGGGCTCGGTCACCCCTGGGCTATCAGCGCAGCGCGCGGTCGAGGAATCACAGCGCTCGCGGAACGGGCACCCCGGCCCCAGCGCGAGGAGCGAGGGCGTCATTCCGGGAATCTGGTGCAGGGGGCGCCCGCGCTCGTTGCGGCTGGGCACGGAGTCGATGAGGCCTCGGCTGTAGGGGTGCAGCGGCCGCTCGAGGACGTCGGCCACGCGCCCGGACTCGACGAAGCGCCCGGCGTACATGACGCACACCTCGTCCGCGAGTCCCGCGATCACCGACAGGTCGTGCGTGATCCAGATGAGCGCGGTGCCGCTCTCGCGGCAGACCTTCTGCATCTCGAAGAGGATCTGACCCTGGATGGTCACGTCGAGCGCGGTGGTCGGCTCGTCGGCGATGATGAGGTCGGGCCCGTTCACGAGCGCGATGGCGATCGCCACGCGCTGGCGCATT
>JAHCLE010000107.1 GCA_026125445.1 Burkholderiales bacterium | reverse complement strand
GTGCGCAGCACGTTGATGCCGTAGCGGCTCTGGAAGAGGTGGTAGATGGTGTTGTCGCGCGCGGCGAAGATGCGCTCGGTGAGGCCGGGGAAGAGCGCGGCCGGGAGCGTGAGGTCGTCCACCACGACGGGATGGCCGTCGAGGGACAGGACGTTCCTGATGCGGATCACGCGCTCGTCGCGCGGCACCGCGAGGGCCGCGGCCTCCGCGGCGCCGGCGCGCCCGCGTTCGAAGGAGACGGTGCGCACCTCCGGATAGGCGCGCGAGCCGTCGGCCCCCACGATGTGGAAGAAGTGGAACATGAGCCGGCGCCCGTCGTGGGCGGTGACGAAGGTGCCCTTGCCCTGGCGGCGAACGAGCGCCCCCTGCGCGACCAGGTTGTCGACCGCCTTGCGGATGGTGCCGATGGCCACGCCGAAGTGCGCGGCGAGCTCGCCCTCGGACGGGATCGCCTCCCCCGCCTTCCAGCGCCCCTCCGCGATCCCTTCCGTGAGGTGGGCGCGCACTTCCTCGTAGAGGGGGCGGTCGGGGGGCAGGGCGGCGGTCGGCCGGGAGGGGGAGGGCATGGCCCGCAGCATAACATGCAACTCATCTAGTTGACCTGCCCCGCGCCCGCGGCCGAGAATCCCCGTTCCCGCAAGCGAGGAGGCAGCGATGATTCACTTCGTGGTGCACGACGAGAACGATTCCGTCGGCGTGGTGGTGGTGGAGGGCGTGAAGGCCGGCGCCACCCTCACCGGCTGGATCATGGACCAGGACAAGGAGATCACCTTCAAGGCCGCCAACGACATCCCCATCGGCCACAAGCTGGCGATCAAGCCGCTCGCCAAGGGCGACACGGTGATCAAGTACGGCACGGACATCGGCCGCGTGGTCGCCCCCATCGGGCTGGGCGAGCACGCCCACGTCCACAACATCAAGACGAAGCGCTGGTAAGGAAGCCAAACATGGACCTGAGCAAGGCGACATTCTGGGGATACAAGCGCGAGAACGGCCGCATCGGCGTGCGCAACCACGTCATCATCCTGCCGGTCGACGACCTCTCGAACGCCGCGGCCGAGGCCGTCGCGCACAACATCAAGGGCACCCTCGCCCTGCCGCACCCCTACGGGCGGCTGCAGTTCGGCGCGGACCTCGACCTGCACTTCCGCACCCTCATCGGCACCGGCGCCAACCCGAACGTGGCGGCGGTGGTGGTGATCTGCATCGAGGAGGGGTGGGCGAAGAAGGTGGCCGACGGCATCGCCGCCACCGGCAAGCCCGTGGCGTACTTCGGCATCGAGCAGCACGGCGACCACGACACGATCATGCGCGCCTCGAAGAAGGCCAAGGAGTTCGTGCAGTGGGCGAGCGAGCTGCGCCGCGAGGAGCGCCCGCTGAAGGACCTGTGGGTCTCCACCAAGTGCGGCGAGTCGGACACCACCTCCGGCTGCGGCGCCAACCCCACCGTGGGCAACGCCTTCGACAAGATGTACCCCCACGGCGTGACGATGGTCTTCGGCGAGACCACGGAGCTCACCGGCGGCGAGCACCTGGTGGCGGCGCGCTGCCGCACCGACGAGGTGAGGAAGAAGTTCCAGTTCATGTTCGACCGCTACCAGGCGGTGGTCGAGGCGCACAAGACGAGCGACCTCTCCGACTCGCAGCCCACCAAGGGCAACATCGAGGGGGGGCTGACCACGATCGAGGAGAAGGCGCTGGGCAACATCCAGAAGATCGGGCGCAAGTGCATGGTCGACGGCGTCCTCGACAAGGCCGAGGCGCCCACCGGGCCCGGCCTGTGGTTCATGGACTCGTCCTCGGCGGCGGCGGAGATGGTCACCCTCGTCGCGGCCGCGGGCTACGTGGTGCACTTCTTCCCCACGGGCCAGGGCAACGTCATCGGCAACCCGATCCTGCCGGTCATCAAGCTGTGCGCCAACCCGCGCACGGTGCGCACGATGAGCGAGCACATCGACGTGGACGTCTCGGGGCTGCTGCGCAAGGAGATGTCCCCGGACCAGGCGGGGGATGCGCTCCTCGAGTGCATGTTCCGCACCGCAAACGGGCGGCTGACCGCTGCCGAGGCCCTCGGCCACCGCGAGTTCGTCCTGACGCGCCTGTACGAGAGCGCGTAAGCGCGCCGTAAGCGACCGGAAAAGGGGTCAGGTTACTTTGCACGGGTTTCATGCAAAGTAACCTGACCCCTTTTCCCCGTTTTCGCGGAAAATGGCGCGCAGAGCCCGACAAGGGCCGCCTGGAGGAGCCATGACGCAGCCCGCAGCACCGCCGGACGATCTCCTGCCCGAGGACGAGCTCTCGAAGCTCTCCGAGGAGCAGCGCCACAAGGTCGAGGAGTTCATCGAGGAGGAGGAAGGCAGCTTCAACCGCTACAAGGGTTGGCTCGCCGCGTTCCTCACCGGCGTGGCGGTGATCACCTCGGCCTTCCACCTCTACGCCGCCTACGGGATCGTGCGCACGGACCTGCTGCGCGGCATCCACGTGGGGCTGATCCTCTTCCTCTCGTTCATGCTCTTCCCGGTGGCGAAGCGCTTCCGCCACCGCCTGATGTGGTTCGACGTGGCGCTCGCGCTGCTGTCGGTCGCGACCATCGGCTGGATGATCTACGGCGGCGACGCCTTCACCGACCGCAACACCAGCCCCGAGACCTGGGACATCGTCTTCGGCGTGGCCCTCATGGTGCTGGTGATCGAGGCCACGCGCCGCACCTCGGGCTGGATCATGCCCATCGTGATCGGCCTCTTCCTCGTGTACGCCTTCGTGGGCCCGTGGCTGCCGCACCCGTGGACGCACCGCGGCTACGACCTCTCGCGCATGGTCGGCCACATGTACATGACGCTCGAGGGCATCTTCGGCACGGCCGTGGACGTCTCCGCCACCCTCATCATCCTGTTCACGATCTACGGCGCCTTCCTGCAGTACTCGGGCGCGGGCAAGTTCTTCCTCGATTTCTCCTTCTCGCTCATGGGCGGGAAGTCGAGCAGCGCGGGCCGCGCGGTGGTGATGTCGTCGTTCCTGCTGGGCGGGCCTTCGGGCTCCGGGGTGGCCACGACGGTGACCATCGGCTCGGTGGCCTACCCGATGCTCGCCAAGAGCGGCTACGAGCCGGCCGCGGCGGGCGGGCTGCTGGCCGCGGGCGGGCTGGGCGCCATCCTCTCGCCGCCGGTGCTGGGCGCGGCCGCCTTCCTCATCGCCGAGTTCCTCAAGATCTCCTACCTCGAGGTGATCAAGATGGCGGTGATCCCGACCATCCTGTACTACTTCTCGCTCTACTTCATGGTGGAGCTGGACGCGCGCAAGTACGGCATGAGCGAGGGCGTCTTCGAGGCGGTCGAGAGCGCGTGGACGCTCTCGAAGCGCTACTGGTACCACTTCCTGTCGCTCGCCTCGATCGTCGTCTTCATGATGATGGGGTTCTCGCCCACGCTGGCGGTGTTCTGGGCCACGGTGACCGCCTTCGCGGTGAGCTTCTTCCACCGCGAGACGGCGCTCTTCCCGCGCCGGTTCGTGAAGGCCATGGAGACGGGCACCACGGGCGTGCTCAACGTCGCGGCCACCTGCGCCTCGGCGGGCATCATCGTCGGCGTGGTCACCCTCACCGGGCTGGGGCTCAAGTTCTCCTCCATCGTGATCGACTACGCCGGCGGCAGCCTCGCGCTCACCGCCGTGTACACCGCGCTCATCGTCTGGATCGTGGGCCTGGCGGTGCCGGTGACCGCCTCCTACATCATCTGCGCGGTGATCGCCGCCCCGGCCCTCATCACGCTGGGCGTGCCCGACTTCGCGGCGCACATGTTCATCTTCTACTACGCGCTGCTCTCGGAGGTCTCGCCCCCCACGGCGCTCTCGTGCTTCGCGGCCGCGGCGATCACCGGGGCGGACCCCTACAAGACGACGTTGCAGGCGTGGAAGTACACGATGCCCGCCTTCGTCGTGCCGTTCTTCTTCGTGCTCGACCCCCTCGGCGCGGGCGTGCTGCTGCAGCTGCCCAAGGGCGGCAGCTGGATGGAAGTGGCCTGGGTCGTCTTCCTCATCTTCGTGGCCATCGCGGCGCTGGCGGCCGGGCTGCAGGGGTGGCTGCTGAAGAAGACCAACCTCCTCGAGCGTGCGATGCTGGTCGTCGCGGGCACGCTCGTCATCATCCCGGTCGGGAGCCTGGACGCCGTCGGCGTCGGGCTCTTCGCCGCCGTCTTCGTGATCCAGATGCTGCGCCACAAGCGCGCCAACGCCGTCGCAGGCACCACACCATGACCGAAAGATTCGCTCCCGCCGTCCTGCTGGACCTCATGCGCCGCGCCCTCGAGAAGTCGGGGGCCACGCCCGCGATGGCGGCGGCGACCGCTTCCGCCCTGGTGGCCGCCGAGCTCGACGGAATCCCCTCGCACGGCGCCTCGCGCATCCCGCAGTACTGCGGGCACGTGGCCAACGGGCGCGCGACGGGTTCCGCGGTGCCGCGGGTCGCCCGTGAGCGCGGCGGCGCCTGCCTCGTGGACGCGGGCGGCGGACTCGCCTTCGAGGCCTGCGCCCTTGCGGTGCGCGAAGCCATCGCGCGCGCCAGGACGAACGGCGTGGCCTTCGCGTCGGTCGCCAACAGCAACCACTTCGGCGTGGCCGCCTATCACGCCGAGCCCATCGCCGAGGCCGGGCTCGTGGGCCTCGCCTTCGGCAATTCGCCCGCGGCCATGCCCATGTGGGGCGGCAAGCGCGCCCTCTTCGGCACCAACCCGATCGCCGCGGCCTTCCCGAGGCGCGGCGCGCCCCCGATGGTGATCGACCTGAGCCTTTCGGAAGTGGCGCGCGGCAAGCTCATGGTGGCCGCCCGCGAGGGCAGGCCCATCCCCGCCGGCTGGGCGCTCGACAAGGACGGCAATCCCACCACGGACCCGAAGGCGGGCCTCGAGGGCATGATGCTTCCCGCGGGCGGCGCCAAGGGCGCCATGCTCGCGCTCACGGTGGAGCTGCTCGCGTGCGCGCTCTCCGGTTCCGCCTTCGGCTTCGAATCCGACAGCTTCTTCGTCGAGGCCGGAAAGCCCACGCGCATCGGGCAGGCCTTTCTCGCCATCGACCCCGACGCGCTCGCCGGCCGCGATGCCTACCTCGAACGCGTCGAGACGCTCGTGGCGGCGATGCTCATGGACGACGGCGTGCGCCTGCCGGGCGACCGGCGCCGCGCCAATCGCGAGAGGATCGCGAAGGAGGGCATCGCCCTCGCGCCCGACCTCGCCGCGAAGATCCGCTCGCTTGCCGGGGAGGGCTGAGTGGCCCCGTTCCAGGCCTGCCTGCGCGCCCCGTTCGGCACGATCGGCGTCTCCGCGACGGACACGCACGTCACCGGCATCCGCTACCTCTCGCCGGAGGTGCCCGCGCTGGCCCCGAAGAAGAACACCATCGCCTTCCTCGCCTGCGTGCAGCTGCAGGCCTACCTCGAGGATCCCGCCTTCGAGTTCGACGTGCCGCTCAGGCTCTCGGGCACGCGCCACCAGCTCGCGGTGTGGGAGGCGATGCGCGCCATCCCCGCGGGCGAGACGCGCACCTACGGCGAGCTCGCGCGGTCGATCGGCTCCTCGGCGCGCGCGGTGGGCGGGGCCTGCGGCGCCAATCCCATCCCCATCGTCGTTCCCTGTCATCGTGTCGTGGGCGCGGGCGGCTCGCTGGGCGGGTTCATGGGGGCCCGGGAAGAGGGCTTCGAGCTTTCCATCAAGCGCTGGCTCCTGGCCCATGAAGGCGCCCGCCGGGGCTGACACGCCGGTCGTCGAACGCTTCTGCGACTCGGTATGGCTCGCGGACGGCCTCTCGCGCAACACGCTGGAGGCCTACCGGCGCGACCTCTCGCAGTTCGCGGCCTGGCTCGCGGCGCACGAAGGCCCCGGGATCCTCGCCGCCGGGCCCGCGGACATCCACCGCTACCTCGCCTGGCAGGTGGAGGAGAGGAAGGCGAAGCCGCGCACGACCGGACGCTTCGTGTCCTCCCTTCGCCGCTTCTACCGCTTCGCGATCCAGGAGAGCCTGCGCCGCGACGACCCCTGCGCGCAGATCGAGGCGCCGAAGCTGCCGAGGTCGCTGCCGAAGTCGCTCACGGAAGCCGAGGTGGAGGCGCTCCTCGCCGCGCCCGACCCGGAAACGGACCTCGGGATTCGCGACAAGGCGATGCTCGAGACGCTCTACGCGAGCGGGCTGCGCGTCTCGGAGCTCGTGGGCCTCAAGGTGCAGCAGGTGAGCCTGGACATGGGCGTGGTGCGCGTGCTCGGCAAGGGCGCCAAGGAACGCCTCACGCCCCTGGGCGAGGAGTCGCTCGCCTGGATCCAGCGCTACCAGAAGCTCGCGCGGCCCGCGATCCTCGGGGCGAGGAAGAGCGACACGCTCTTCGTCACCGGGCGCGGCGGGCCGATGACCAGGCAGGCCTTCTGGGGCCTCGTGAAGCGCTACGCGGCGAAGGCGGGCATCCGCTCGCCCATCTCGCCGCACACGCTGCGCCACGCGTTCGCCACGCACCTCATCAACCACGGCGCCGACCTGCGCGTGGTGCAGCTCCTGCTGGGCCACGCCGACATCTCCACCACCCAGATCTACACGCACGTCGCCCGCGAGCGGCTGAAGCAGATCCACGCGAAGCACCACCCGCGCGGATGAGCGGACTCGCGGAACTGCCGACCGTCTTCTGGATCGTGGCCCCGGTCACGATCCTCTTCGCCTACACGGTCTTCGGCATCTCGGGCTTCGGCTCCACCATCATCGCCGTGCCCATCCTGGCCAACTGGCTGCCGCTTTCGTTCCTGGTCCCCCTGATGGCGCTGGGCGACCTCGTGGCCGCGACGGCCGTGGGCGGCTCGAACCGGCGCCAGGTGAGCGTCCCGGAACTGAAGCGCCTGCTGCCCTTCATGGGGCTGGGAATCGTGCTGGGCGTGACGCTCCTCGTGAAGGCCCCGGCGGATCCCCTGCGGGGCGCCCTGGGAGTGTTCGCGGCGGGCGTCGGGCTGCACGCGATCCTCAATCCCTCGCCCAAGGACACGATCTCGCCGTGGTGGTGCGTTCCCGCGGGCACGTTCGCCGGAATCTTCGCCGCGGTCTTCGGCGCCGGCGGGCCGGTGAACGTCGCCTATCTCGCCGGGCGGCTGCGCGACAAGGGCGAGATCCGCTCCACCGTCTCGGTGATCATCTCGATTTCGGCCACGACGCGCACGGTCGTGTACGCGGCCACCGGGCTCGTCTTCAAGTCGGCCCTGCTCACCCTGGCCGCGGCCGCGATCCCGTTCGCGTGGACGGGCCTGTGGCTGGGCTCGCGCATCCACGTCGGCCTCACGCAGGTCCAGATGCGCCGCGCCGTCGGCGCCATCCTCGTGGCGAGCGGCCTCGTCCTCCTCGCCCGCGCCCTGCTGAACTGAACCAATCAGATCAGTACCGATGGCCAAGCACACCGGGACCCCCGCCACCGCTTTCCTCGCCACCCGCGGCGTGGAGTACACGGAGCATTTCTACGACTACGTCGAGCACGGCGGGACGGCCGTGTCGTCGTCTTCGCTGGGCGTGCCGGAGCACGAGGTCGTGAAGACGCTCGTCATGGAGACCGACAAGGGCGACCCGCTCGTCGTGCTGATGCACGGCGACCGCAAGGTCTCCACCAAGGAGCTCGCGCGCGTGGCGGGCGTGAAGCGCGTCTTCCCCTGCAAGCCGGAGGACGCAACACGCCACTCGGGCTACCTCGTGGGCGGATGCTCGCCCTTCGGCACCCGCAAGCGCATGCCGGTCTACATGGAGCGCACGATCCTGGAGCTGCCGCGCATCTACATCAACGGGGGCCGGCGCGGCTACCTGCTGGGCATGCCGCCCTCGGAAATCACGCGCGTACTCTCGCCCGTCCTTGTTGACGTGGGGCTCGTGGAGTAACCTTTTCCGCGCATCCTTCCCGCGAACAACTCACCCTTCCCATGCGCGCCGACGAGCCCGGACTTCCGCTGCCGGGGCCAGCCGCCAACGACCCGGGCTCCCCGACGCTCGTGATGCCCGGCCGCAAGGTCCGCGCCGGCGCGGGAGCCGACTGGGTGGGAGACGCCTGGCGGCTCTTCCGGCAGGCGAAGCTCATGTGGATCGTGATCCTCGTGCTGCTCTTCCTCATCCACATCGGCCTGAGCATGGTGCCGTGGGTGGGGATGTGGCTGCCGAACCTCGTCTCGCCGATCCTGCTGGGCGGCATCGCGCTGGGCTGCCGGTCGCTGGAGACGGGCGGGGAGCTGGAGCTCGAGCACCTGCTCGCGGGGTTCCGCCGCAATACCGGCATCCTCTTCGCGATCGGGCTCCTCTACGCGGCGGGCGAGATCCTCATCATGGTGGCCTTCGGCGCGGTGGCGGGGACCTCGCTCCTCTGGGCGCTCATCCGGGGCGACGAGGCGGCCATCATGAGCTCGCTGCCCGACGATCCGCTGCGCGTGGCGCTGGGAGGCCTCGTCGCGGCGGCGCTCGCGTTGCCCCTCATGGCCGCCCTCTGGTTCGCGCCCGCGCTCGCCATGCTGCACGATGTCCCGGCGGTGCCCGCGATGAAGGAGAGCTTCTTCGCGTCCTTCCGCAATTTCGTGCCGATGCTGGTCTATGGCCTGGTGATGATGGCGCTCGCGATCGTGGCCGTGATCCCGCTGGGGCTGGGCATGCTCGTGTGGGTGCCGATGATGATCGCCTCGACGTACACTTCCTACCGCTCGGTGTTCACCGAGGAGGACGGCGGGGCGGCCTAGAGGATCCGCCCCAGCGCCGTGAGCGCCGCCGAGATGAGGATGGTGGTGGTGATGGGCAGGTACACGAGCCGCCCGCGGAACTTCACGGTGATGTCGCCGGGCAGCTTGCCGAGACCCATCCTGGAGAACTGCGGCGCGAAGAGCGAGAGCACCACCACCGCCACGGCGATCACGAGGATCCACTTCAGCACGGCCGCCTCACCCCTTGCCGGGCCGCGAGCGCTCGATGGTGACGCCCACCTTGCGCACGTTGCGGATGTGGCCGAGCTTGGCCACCGACAGGCGCACCCAGGGCGCTCCGAGCTCGCCCACCACGATCGCCGCGAGGTGCTCGGCCAGCGCCTCCAGCAGCCCGAAGTGGCGATCCTTGAGCTCCGCCGAGAATCGCTCGACCACCTGCCCGTAGTGCACCGTGTCGTGGATGTCGTCGCTCTTTCCCGCGCCCTTGTCCGGGATGCCGATCTCCACCTCGAGCTCCAGCGTCTGCGGGCGCAGCTTCTCCCAGTCGTAGATGCCGACCCAGGCGTCGACTCGGAATTCGCGGATGAAGATGGTATCCATCGGGGGGAGGGCCGCGCGCGGGCGGGGAGGGGAGATTTCGAGGCCGTATTGTAGAGTATCGGCATGACCGCGCTCCTGGCCGCCGCCCTCGCCTACCTCGTCGGATCGATCCCGTTCGCCGTGGTCGTCAGCCGCGCCATGGGGCTTCCGGATCCGCGTTCCTTCGGTTCCGGCAACCCGGGCGCCACCAACGTCCTGCGCTCCGGCAGCAAGCTCGCGGCGATCCTCACGCTGGCGGGCGATGCCCTCAAGGGATGGCTCCCCGCGTGGGTGGCGATCCGCTTCGAACTGGGCGAAATGGTGGTGGCCGTCGTGGTCGTGGCCGCCTTCCTGGGGCACGTTTTCTCCGTGTGGCTGCGGTTCAAGGGCGGCAAGGGCGTGGCGACGGCCGCGGGCGCCATCCTCGCCGCGGACTGGCGGGTGGGCGCGGCGGCGCTGGTCGCCTGGCTGGGCGTGGCGGTGGCCACGCGCTAT
>JAHCLE010000106.1 GCA_026125445.1 Burkholderiales bacterium | reverse complement strand
GGCCGCGAAGAGCGCCGACGGCCCGAGGACCGAAAGCGAATCCACCGTCTTCGCGGCCTTGGCCGCGTCGACCGGGATCTCGCGCATCCCGAGGAGCGCCATGCCCAGCAGGTAGGCCACGGGAAAGACGACGAAGACGTTGCCGAAGATGCTCGCCGACTGCGAGCGCACGAGGTTCGCCACCTCGTCCACGAACGCGTCCATCCTCGCTTGGTCGTCGAGCTTGCGCATGCGCGCGGCGAGCGCCGGCGCCGTCATGGCCGGCTGCTTCGTGGCCACGGTGAGGCCCGCGAACTGGATGAAGACGAAGCTCGCCGCGTAGTTGAGGGAGGCGAGGAGCCCGTCGAAGAACGGCGGCCAGTGCAGGGAGGCGAAGGCGAACTTCACGTAGGTCGTGACCGCCAGCACCGCGCCGCCGCCGCTCGCGCGCTTCACCATGTCCCGGTACTCGGCGCCGTCGCGGGTGATGTAGTGCTCGCCCGTCTCGGCGCTGCGCTCGACCACCTTGCGGGCGGCCAGCTCGAAGTTCTGGCGCAGGAGCGCGAGCGCGCTGCGGTGGTCGTGGACGTCGCGGATGAGGCTCGCGATGAAGTGCGGCAGCACCTGCGGCAGGTGATCCGGGGCGGCCAGGAGCTCCGTGAGCTCGCCGGCGCGCTGCAGCTGCGCGCGGATGCGCTCGAGCTGGTAGACCACCGCGATGCTCACGCCCTGGTCGTCGAGGTGCGCGTAGGCCTGGTCCACCTCGATGAGCGAGCGGCCGACGAGGGCGCCGAGCGCTTCCGCCTTCCGGGCGCGCAGGCCCGCGTCCCCCGAACCGCAAGCCTCGACGAACTCCGTGGCCGCGACGGGAAGGCGCCACGCGGCGAGCGGCTGCTGCTCGTCCCGCTGCATCCGCCGGCGCACCACCGAGGGCATCGTGGCCGCGCAGACCTGGACCGCGAGGCTCGCGACGGCCCGGGCCGATGCCTTCGCGAGCGCCGCGCGGAATTCGGCCGCGCCTTCGCCGTGGTCCAGGAGCGCGAGGATCCCGCGCCAGTTCTCCGCGGCCACGCCCGCCACCCGCTCGGCGTCCTCGCGCTCCGGGAAGACCTGGACGAAGAGGCTGGCGAGGTCCGACGGCGGCGGCTCGGGCAGGATCTTCGCGAGCACCCGGTTGGTGAACTCGCCGATGAAGCCCGCCTCCCGCGGCATGCCCGTCTCGATGAGCAGGTCGAAGGCGTCGCGGTGGCCCAGCGCCGCGCGAAGGGTCGCCGCGAAGGCGGCCTTCCTCCCGGGCTGGCGCTCGAGCACGCCGAGCAGGTGCCGCAGGCGCACGGTCTGCGGCGAGACGGCTCTCGCGTCGGGGTTGTCGCCCAGCCCGGCGCGAAGCCAGGTCGACACGTCGCGAAGCCAGGCCAGCCGGTCCTCCGCGCTGGCGGACGGGTCCGCGCTGGCGAGGATGGAATCCAGTCCCACGTGCGGGTCGGCCGATTCGCGCCAACGCGAGATCCAGCGAGTGAGGGGGAAGGCCACGGGGGAAGGGCGGGTCAGGGGGAGGGCGCGCCCGTATAATAGTGGGTTTTCGCCAACCGACCCGCCCCGTGAACGCAGCAGACCCGAAAGCCCGCCTCGCCGACCTGGTCATGCAGGCCGTGCGCAAGGCGTTTCCCGACGCCAGCGAGGCGACCGTCGACCTCGAGCGGCCCAAGAACGCGGATCACGGCGACTTCGCGACCAACGTCGCGCTGCAGCTCGCCAAGCGCGTCGGGATGAAGCCCCGCGACGCCGCCCAGGCGATCGTGGCCGCGCTGGGAGGCGCCCCCGAGATCGCGAAGACGGAGATCGCCGGGCCGGGGTTCATCAATTTCACCCTGTCGAAGACCTCGCGTTTCGGCGTCGTGGACGCCATCCGCGCCGCCGGCGCCGCCTACGGTCGCGGCCACTCGGGCGAGGGCCGCACGATCATGGTGGAGTTCGTCTCCGCCAATCCCACGGGGCCGCTGCACGTGGGCCACGGCCGCCAGGCCGCGCTGGGAGACGCCATCTCCTCGCTCCTCGAGTGGCAGGGCTGGAAGGTGCTGCGCGAGTTCTACTACAACGACGCCGGCAACCAGATCGCCAACCTCGCCCTCTCGGTTCAGTTCCGCATCCGCGAGGCCGCCGGGCTCGCCGCGGGCGCGGAAATGCACGACGACTGGTACCGCGGCGACTACATCCGCGACATCGCGCGCGACTACGTGGCCGAGAACCCGAAGGACGCGAAGGGCGAGGACCTCGATGCCATCCGGCGCTTCGCGGTCGCCTATCTCCGGGGCGAGCAGGACGCGGACCTGCGCGCCTTCGGCGTGAAGTTCGACTCCTACTACCTCGAGAGCTCGCTCTACACCGACGGCAAGGTCGAGGAGACCGTGCGCATGCTCGTGGAGGCCGGCCGGACCTACGAGGCCGAGGGCGCCCTGTGGCTCAGGACCACGGACTTCGGCGACGACAAGGACCGCGTGATGCGCAAGTCCGACGGCACCTACACGTACTTCGTGCCGGACGTGGCCTACCACCTGACCAAGTATCGCCGGGGCTATTCGGCGGCCGTCAACGTGCAGGGCGCGGATCACCATTCCACCGTCACGCGCGTGCGCGCGGGCCTGCAGGCGCTGGCCGCGGGCATCCCGCAGGGCTACCCCGACTACGTCCTGCACCAGATGGTCACCGTGATGCGCGGCGGCGAGGAGGTGAAGATCTCCAAGCGCGCCGGCTCCTACGTGACCGTGCGCGACCTGGTGGAGGAGGCGGGCCGCGACGCGGTGCGCTGGTTCTTCATCATGCGCAAGGTCGACTCCCACCTCGTGTTCGACATCGACCTCGCCAAGAGCCAGAGCGACGAGAACCCCGTCTACTACGTGCAGTACGCGCACGCGCGCCTGTGCTCCGTGCTGCGCGAGTGGGGCGGGGACGCGTCGGCGCTCGCGGGCGCGGACCTCTCGGCGCTGGGCACGCCGCACGAGGTGGCCCTCGCCCAGGCGCTCGCGCAGTTCCCCGAGGTGCTCGGGCGCGCCGCGCGCGAGTTCTCGCCGCACCTCGTGAGCTTCTACCTGCACGACGAATTGGCGGCCCGGTTGCATACCTACTACAATGCCGAGCGCTTCCTCGTCGAGGACGAGGCCGTGAAGCTCGCCCGCCTGGCCCTTGTCGCCGCGACGCGACAGGTCCTCGCCAACGGCCTCGCCGTCCTGGGCGTGAGCGCGCCGGAGAGGATGTAGATGCCCAAGGACTTCAAGAACAATCCGCCGCCGCGCGATTCGAGCCGCGCGGGGCACCCGCTGCTGCTCGGCATCATCATCGGCCTGCTCATGGGCATCGTCATCGCGCTCGCGGTGGCGCTGTGGCTGAACCGCCTGTCCAACCCGTTCGTGGACAAGGCGAAGCCCATCGAGCCGCTGGCGAAGATCGGCCCGACGCAGCCGCCCAAGCCCGAGGAGAAAGGCGCGGCGGAGAAGCCCGCCCCGGCCAAGCCCGGCGCCGAGAAGGCCGCCGAGAAGCCGCGCACCGACCGGCCGCGCTTCGAGTTCTACACCATGCTCCCGGGCGAGAAGGAAGTGACGGAGAAGGAGGCCAAGGCCGCCGCCGCCAAGCCCAAGGAGCCCGCCAAGAGCGGCCCGGGGTCCTCCCCCGCCCAGCCCAAGCCCCACACCGGCGAGTCGTACTGGCTGCAGGCCGGGGCCTTCGGCGACGAGAAGGACGCCGAGAACCTCAAGGCCAAGATCGCCTTCACGGGCCTGGAGGCCAGCGTGAAATCGGCGGAAATCCCCAACAAGGGCACCCTCTACCGCGTCCGCCTGGGCCCGTACCAGAGCCTGGAGGACGCGAACCGAATCAAGACGGCGCTGTCCCAGAACGGGGTCGGCGCGACGATCATCCGCACCGACGAAGCCAAGAACCGCTGACGGAGCCATTCCCATGCCGCTGCTTTCCCGCATCCTCGTCCTCGCCCTCGCCACCCTCGGCCTCGCGGCCGGCACGGCCCAGGCCCAGCTCCGCCAGGGGCACGAATACACCCTCCTCAATCCCCCGCAGGCCACGGACGGCGGCGGCAAGGTCGAGGTGACCGAGTTCTTCTCCTACGCCTGCGGCCACTGCTACAACCTCGAGCCGTTCCTCGCGGCCTGGGCGAAGAAGCTGCCCCCCGACGTGGTCCTCAAGCGCGTGCCCGGCGTGGGCAGCCAGGCCTGGTCGCAGCTGGGCCAGCTCTACTACTCGCTGGAGGCGATGGGCAAGCTCGACCCGCTGCACGAGCGCGCCTTCGACGCCATGCACAAGGAGAACACCAACCTCTCCAACCCGAAGATCCGCGAGGGCTGGCTCGCCAAGCAGGGCGTCGACGCGGCGCAGTTCGCGGCGGTGGAGAAGTCCTTCTCCGTGCAGTCCAAGATGTCGCGCGCCGTGCAGCTCATGGGCGCCTACAAGATCGACGGCGTGCCCACGATCGTCGTGAACGGCAAGTACGTCACCTCCAACGCGCACGCCGGCGGCCCCGACAAGGTGATCCCGGTCGTCGAGCAGCTCATCGCGATGGCGCGCAAGGACATGGGCCTCACCGCGGCCGCTCCCGCCCCCGCCGCCGCCGCGAAGCCCGCAGCCGCCAAGAAGTAGCCCTGAACGTCTTCCTCACCGGCGCGAGCAGCGGCATCGGCGAGGCGCTCGCGCGCCTGTACGCCGGGCGCGGGGCGAAGCTGGGGCTGGTCGCGCGGCGCGCCGACCTCCTCGAATCGCTCGCGGGATCGCTCCCCGAGAGGGCCGACACCTACACCGCGGACGTTCGCGACGCGGGCGCGCTCAAGGCCGCCGCGGCCGACTTCATGTCGCGGCACGGCCCGCCCGACCTCGTGATCGCCAACGCGGGCATCTCGCACGGGACGCTCACCGAGCACGCCGAGGACATCGATGTCTTCCGCGACATCCTGGAGGTGAACGTGTTGGGGATGGTGAACACCTTCCATCCCTTCGTCGCGCCGATGCGCAAGGCCGGCCGCGGGACTCTCGCGGGTGTCGCGAGCGTGGCCGGCTATCGCGGGTTCGCGGGCGTGGGCGCCTACAGCGCCTCGAAGGCCGCGGCCATCCGCTACCTGGAGAGCCTGCGCCTGGACCTGCGCGGCTCGGGCGTTCGCGTGGCCACGATCTGTCCCGGCTACATCGCCACGCCGATGACGGAGAAGAACCCGTACGCGATGCCGTTCATCATTTCCGCCGACGATTTCGCCCGCCGCTTCGCGCGCGCCCTGGACGCCGGCAAGGACTACGCCGTGATCCCGTGGCAGATGGCGATCGTCGCGAGGCTCCTCGCGGTGCTGCCCAACGCGCTCTTCGACGCCGCCTTCTCCCGGTCGGGCCGCAAGCCCCGCAGGACCTGAGACCCTTCCCTAGCGGCGGACGAGCTCGACGCGGCGGTTCTTCGCGCGCCCGTCCTCGGTGGCGTTGTCGGCGACGGGCCTGTCCTGGCCGAAGCCGGCTGCCGTGAGGCGCGCGGGGGCGACGCCCTGCGACGTGATCGCGGCCATCACCGCCCGGGCGCGCTGGTCGGAAAGCGCCTTGTTCGCGGCCGGCGTGCCCACGTTGTCGGTGTGCCCCTCCACCGCGACCTTCACCTCGGGGTGCGCATTCATCATGTCGACCACCTGCCTCACGATCGCCTGCGACTCGGGCCGGATGGTCGCCTTGCCGGTGTCGAAGTTGATGTAGAGGGCGATGCGGCCGTCCTTCGCCAGGGCCTCGTAGATGCGCCCGGCGGTGACCTCCTGCACCATCCCGCCCTTCTCGACGATCGTGAGGACGTAGCTGTCGGCCTGGTCGCCCCCCGTCTCGACGACCAGCCAGGTTTCCTTGCCGTCCCGGGCCATCCGGATCGTGACGATGCGATTTCCCGGATCCTTCGTGTCGAAGAGGATCTTCCCGCCGGCGGGCGCCGCGGCGTTGATGAAGTTGCGCGCGATCTGAAGCGAGGAGGGCTGCTTCGCGCCCTCCCGGATGCGGTAGCCGATCTGCGTCTTGCGCCCCTCGACGGTCTGGTGGTCGATGTCGCCGTCCGGCTTGGCCACCGGAAACGCGTGCTCGCCGAAGTCGGCGACCGTGTATTCCTCGATGTAGAACCCGCCCATGCGCGTGAACAGGGGATGGTCGCGGCTGCCGGCGATGTCGGCCTGGGCGATGACCTCCGTGGCGGCCAGGAGCAGGAGCGTGGCCAGGACGACCCGCTCGATCGCGTGGAGCGTGCTGGTCCGGATCATGGCTTCCTCCTCGGACGAGAAGAAAACACCGCCGGAGGCGTGCGCCCCCGACGAGTCCAGTCAATCACCGCCCCCCGGGCGCGTCAACGAAATCCCGGCCGCGGGTTGACCTGCCGCAAGTCGGGGACGGCTCCGGAGAACCGTCCCCCAACGGTCACTTGGCGTAGTACTCGTTCACCGTTTCCCAGGCCACCGTCCGAAGGAAGGCAGCCCGCCCGGGGATCCAGCCCGATGGTGTACTTGCTGCGGGGGCCCTCCTCCGACCTCGGTGCGCTACGGTTTCGCCTGCGCCCGCGCAGGCTCCAGCCCGTGCTTCGCGATCACGGGTTCGGCGGTCGGCGAAGTGAAGAACCTGACGAGTTCCCGGGCGGCCTCGGGCTCCTTCGCGCCGGTGGCGATGCCGGAAGAAAAAAACGTGACGCGCTGGACCTCCGGCGGCAACGGGCCGACGTAGTCCACGCCCGGGATGGAGAGCAGCTCGCTCACTTGCTGGAATCCGATTTCCGCGTCGCCGCGCGCCACCACCGTGCCCACGCGCTCGCTCACGATCCGCTGGGTCTTGCCCTTGATCTGCTCGGCGATCCCGAGCTTCGGGAACATCTCGGTGGAAAGGTACGTGCCGCTGGCACTCGCCGAGTAGGCGATCGACTTCGCCTCCAGGAGCGTGCGCTTGAGCGCCTCGACTGTGCTGATGTCGGGCTTGGGGGCGCCCTGGCGCACGACCATGCCGATGGTCGACCGAACGATGTCCACGCGGCTTCCGTCAACGACCTTGCCTGCCTTGATCAGGCCATCGAGCGCGGGCCCGGCGAGGATCACCACGTCCACCGGCTCGCCACGGTCCAGCCGGCTCGGGATCGAATCCGGCGCCCCGCCCTGCGAAGCCCCGTACGCCGAGATAACCTTGTGACCCGTGGCCTTTTCGAACGCCGGGACGAGTTCCTTGTAGGGCGCGGTGAAGGCGCCCGAAGTCATCACGCGCACCTCGGCGGCGAAGGCCGCGCCGGCAACGATGAACACGCCTGCGGCAAGTACCGCGACGAGCTTGGCAGCAATTGAAAGGTTCTTCAAGTTCGACCCCTCCGATGCGAATGCGTCATGAGCGCCCGGTCTTCGCGTAGCTCGCGGCTTCGCGCCCCGCGATCGGGCCGAACGTGAACAAGGCCGTCATCGCGTTGCCGCCCAGCCGGTTGGCGCCGTGCACGCCTCCCGTCACTTCCCCGGCAGCATACAGACCCGGCAGTGCACGCTTGTCGCGGCTCATCACCTGCGTGCGGCCGTTGATTCGAATGCCGCCCATGGTGAAGTGGATGCCGGGGTTGACCTCGATCGCATAGTAGCTCGGCCTGGCGATCGGACGGGCCATGTCGTCGCGCTCGAATTCCGCGTCGTGCTTCTGCGCCTGGTATCGGTTGTACGCCTCGACCGTACTTGCGAGGTTCGCGGCGTCGATGCCGCAACGCGCCGCGAGCGCCTCGAGGGTTGTGGCCTCCCTGACCAGGCCGAGATGGAAATAGCCTTCCATCATCGACATGCTGCCCTTCACGCCCTCGTCGAACACGAGGAACGCCGTCCTGCCCTTCTGCGCGAGAACCGCCGCCGACGCCTTGTCGCGCGTCGTGACCTCGTTCACGAAGCGCTTGCCATCGCGGTTCACCAGGATCGCGCCAGCACCGCGCACCGTCTCGCTGATCAGCGTCTTCGCCCCCACCGCCTGGGTAGGGTGGATCTGGATCTGGTCGAGATCGAAGACTTCCGCGCCGATCCGGCTTGCGAGGTCGATGGCGTCGCCCGTGGTGCCCGGCTGTCCCGTGCTCGTGAAGTTCGCGAGGTCCGGGCGCAGCTCCGCCACCCGCTTCGGATTGCTGCCATAGCCGCCGGATGCGATGACGATCGCCTGCGTCTCGATCGTGTAGAGGCCCCCCCGCCGGTCCTGGACCACCACGCCGCGCATCGCCCCGTCGGGCTTTTGCAGGATCTCGACGACCTTCGAGTTCCTGCGCACCGGGACCTTGCGCCTTACGACGTTGTCCAGAAGCACGCGCGTGATGTAGGGGCCGAAGGTGGGACCCCCCACCGGCTGATGGGTGCGGTCGGCCCGCGCGCCGCCACTGCGCACGATGCCGGGAATCTGCGCGCCCAGTCCCTCGAGCCATTCGACCGCGCCTGCCGAACCCTTCGTCATGATTTCGACGAGCTCGGGCTGGTTCCGATTGCGCCCGCCCTTCATGGTGTCCTCGTACATCCACTGCCATTCGTCCTTGATGCCCTTGCCGGACTGCACGCGCGTGCCGGCAGCGTTCATGCCCCCCGCGGCAAGCTGCGTGTTGCCCCCGACGACCGGCATCTTCTCGAGGACGATCACGCGGGCGCCGGCATCGGCTGCCACGATGGCCGCCGCAAGGCCGGCTCCCCCGGCACCGATAACCACCACTTCCACCTGTTCCCTGCGCTCCTGCGCAAACAGGGAAGGCGACCAGAGGATCGCCGCGGAACCCATCAGGAGAAAGCTTCGCCGTTTCATGGTCGTCTCCCCCTATCTGGTCGCCGGCTTGCCCTGGTCGGGCATCGGCATGTTGAACGCATGGCACTCGAGGCAGAAGGAGCGCGACGGGCCGTGCTCCTTGTGGCAGGTCACGCAGTCGATCTCCACGAGATGCGAGGCGTGCGGTTTGAGGTGCTTGTTCTTGAGCTTCTTGCCCGTCTCTGCCGCGAGCTCCTTGACGGTCCCGTGGCAATCGCCGCACTTCGCATTGACCGCGGCGAGGGCTTCCTCCGCAGTGAGCGAGCGTGGATCCGCGTTACCGTGGCAGCGCTTGCAGGTGAGCTTGTTCTTCGCGCCGTGCGCCGACTGGAGGTCGGCGCCCCACTGCGCGGGAGGCTCGCCGAGTGCCGTGGTGGAGAAGAGGGCCGTCGTGATCAGAACGGCGGCCGAAAGAAGGTTCGATCCCATGTCCGCACCTCGCCTGGCCCAAGTGCCTACGAATCCCGTAGCGCAACAAGTCAGTCTGGTCACGCAACCCCGCGTGCCCGTTGATGCGGATCAAGTTTGGAGAGTACAGCGTGGCTACAGCGCCTGCTCCGTCTCGCTCTGCGTCGGCCGCCAGACCAGCAGGCGCTTTTCTGCCACGGACACCGCGAAGTCGAGCACCAGCGCGAAGATCGTGAGGACGAGGATCCCCGCGAACACCGTGTTGATGTCGAACGAGCCCTCGGCCATGTGGATGAGGTAGCCCACGCCCTTGGCGCTGCCGAGGTACTCGCCCACCACCGCGCCCACGAACGCCATGCCCACGGAGGTGTGCAGGCTGGAGAACACCCACGAGGTGGCCGACGGCAGGTAGACGAAGCGCAGCAGCTGCCGGCGCGTGGCGCCCAGCATCGTGGCGTTGTTGAGCACGACGGGGCTCACCTCCTTCACGCCCTGGTAGACGTTGAAGAAGACGATGAAGAACACCAGCGTCACGCCCAGGGCCACCTTGGACCAGATCCCGAGGCCGAACCAG
>JAHCLE010000105.1 GCA_026125445.1 Burkholderiales bacterium | reverse complement strand
GGCCTCGATCCCTCGCGTGAAGTCCGCGTCGTCCTCCATGGAGGTGAGGAAGATCACCGGCACCCAGTGCTCCGCGCTCAGCTGGCGGATGCGGCGCACGACCTCCAGGCCGTCCAGCCCGGGCATCTGCACGTCGATCAGCACGAGGTCGGGCTTCTCGCGCTCGAAGAGCTCGAGGGCCTGCAGGCCGTCCTCGGCCTCGATGGCCTCCAGGCCCAGCTTCTTGAGGATGCGCAGCGTGGCGAAGCGCATCACGCGCGCGTCGTCGGCGACCAGGACCTTGAACATGGCGGGCTCAGTCGATGGCGAGGCCGTCGTTCAGCCGCAGCCAGCCCTTGACCACCCGGTACAGGTACCACACGAAGAGCGCCGCGTACGGGAGCCACGCGACCGGGATGAGGACGAGCGTGAGGAACATGAGCGCCGTGAGGATGCCGCAGGCCACGATCCAGAAGAGGCCCCACCAGAAGGTGCGCGAGAGCCAGGAGAAGTGCGAGTCGAGGAAGGTGCCGCGCACGTCGTCGCGCTTGGCGATGCCCAGCACCACGGCGATCACCGCGAGCAGCCAAGCGGTGAAGGGCGCGAGCGCGTGCAGCAGGTAGAGGATCGTCGCCAGGCGCTTCTCGTCGTCGAGGCTGCGCGCGGCCGCGGGGGCGGGCTGGATGCTCATGGCCATCTCCATCGTCGTTGGACCGGGTCCTCGCTCGCCCGTTCAGTCGTCGGGCCCGGCGTCGGTCCCCGGGAAGAGCTCCTCGGTGAAGCCGAACCGGCTCATGTCGGGCATGCGCATCGGGTAGAGGATGCCGTCCAGGTGGTCGCACTCGTGCTGGACCACGCGCGCGTGGAAGCCTTCGGCCACCCGGTCGATGGGCCGGCCGGCCTCGTCGCAGCCGCGGTAGCGAAGCCGCGTGCGCCGCGGCACCACGCCGCGCAGCCCCGGCACCGACAGGCACCCTTCCCAGCCCTCCTCCGTCTCCTCGGTGAGGAACTCGATCACGGGGTTCACCAGCACCGTGAAGGGGACCTCCTCGGCGTCCGGATAGCGCGGATTGGCGCTCACGCCGAAGATCACCACGCGCACGCTCTCGCCGATCTGCGGCGCGGCGAGCCCGGCGCCGTCCTCGTGCGCCATCGTGTCCTTCATGTCCTGCACGAGCCGGGCGAGCTCCGGCGTGCCGAGCCGCCCGACGGGCGCGGCCACCTGCCGCAGCACGGGGTGCCCCATGCGCAGGACCTCACGGACGGCCATGGCGCTCCGCCACCTTCGCGAGGACGAGGCGCACCCGCACCATGGCCTCGCGCAGCACGTTGCTGATCTCCTCGAGCGAGACGGACTGCGAGCTCGCCCCCCGCCCGGCGGCCGCATTGGCCACGACCGCGAGCGCCGCATAGGGGATCTCCTGCTCGCGCGCGAGCGCCGCCTCCGGCATGCCGGTCATGCCCACGAGGTGGGCGCCGTCGCGTTCCAGGCGGTCGATCTCGGCGGCGGTCTCCAGGCGCGGGCCCTGCACCGCGGCGTAGGTGCCGCGCGCGACGACCTCCACGCCCGCCTGCGCCGCCGACTCGACGATCATCCGCCGCGTGAGCGCGCAGTAGGGGTGCGTGAAGTCGACGTGCACCACGGGCTGGCCGGTACCCTCGAAGAAGGTGGCCTTGCGTCCCCAGGTGTAGTCGATGATCTGGTCGGGGACGGCGAGCGCGCCCGCGCCGAACTCCGCGGCGATCCCGCCCACGGTGCACACCGCGACGATGCGCGTGACGCCCTTTTCCTTGAGCGCCCAGAGGTTGGCGCGGTAGTTGATCTCGTGCGGCGCCAGCGTGTGCCCGTAGCCGTGGCGGGCGAGGAAGGCCACTTCCTGGCCGCCCAGGACGCCGAAGGTGATGGGCCCGGAGGGCTCGCCGTAGGGCGTGCGCACGATCCTGCGCCGGGTCACCTCGAGCGAGGCGAGCTGGGCGAGGCCCGAGCCGCCGATGATCGCGAGCATCAGCCGCCCCCCAACGCGTGTACGCCCGGGAGGTTGCGCCACAGCCCGTAGGCGTCCATCCCGAAGCCGAAGACGTAGCGGTCGGGCACGCGCACGCCGACGAAGTCGGCGGCCACCGGCTTCGCGCGCCCGGTCTCCTTGTCCGCGAAGACCGCCGTGAGCACCTCGCGCGCGCCCATCCCGAGGAGCCTCTCGCGGATCGCCGCGAGCGTCACCCCTTCGTCGAGGATGTCGTCGAGCACGAGCACCGTGCGGCCGCGCACCTCGTCCCTCGGCGCGAGCCGCCACTCGATCCCGCCCCCGGCCGTCGTGTTGGCGTAGCGCGTGACCTCGATGGCGGCGAACTGCAGCGGGAAGGCGAGCAGCGGCAGAAGCTGCCCCGCGAAGACCACCGCGCCGCCCATGACCGCGAGCACGACCGGGAATTCGCCCGAGAGCCGCCCGGTGATCTCGCGCGCCAGGCGATCGACCGCGGCGCGCGCAGCTTCCGGCGTGCACACGGGCTGCGCGCGCTCCAGGATCGCGAGGGCCTCGTCGCGGTTCACGCGCGCCCGCCTCCCCCGCGCGGAAGGCGGTCGAGGTAGGCGCGGAAGCCCTCGGCGACCTCGCTGTGGCGCAGGGCGAAGTCCACCGTCGCCTCGAGGTAGCCGAGCTTCGAGCCGCAGTCGTAGCGCCGGCCCTCGAACTCGTAGGCGTAGACCGGCTCCTCGGCGAGCAGGCGCGCGATCGCGTCGGTGAGCTGGATCTCGCGCCCGGCCCCGCGCGGCGTCTGCGCCAGGAAATGGAAGATGCGCGGGGTCAGGACGTAGCGGCCCACCACGCCCAGGGTGGAGGGGGCGTCCTTCGGGGCGGGCTTCTCCACGATCCCCATCATGCGCGCGAGCCGGCCCTGGGGCGCCTGCGTCGAAGCGATGCCATAGGAGCCGGTCTCGGCGCGGTCCACGTTCTGCACCGCGACGAGGCTCGCGCCGTTGGCAACGTGCAGGTCCGCCATCTGCTTGAGCGCGGGGACGGGGGCGTCGATCAGGTCGTCGGCGAGGATCACCGCGAAGGGCTCCTCGCCCACGAGGTGGCGGGCGCAGAGCACGGCGTGTCCCAGCCCCAGGGCCTCGCCCTGGCGCACGTAGACGCAGTTCACGCCGGATGGCAGCAGCCCCCGCACCTCCTCGAGCAGGCGCCTCTTGCCCGCCGCCTGCAGCTCGGCCTCGAGCTCGTAGGCCTTGTCGAAGTGGTCCTCGATGGCGCGCTTTCCGCGGCCGGTGATGAAAATGAGGTCCGTCACCCCGGCGGCCACCGCCTCCTCCACCGCGTACTGGATGAGGGGCTTGTCGACGATGGGCAGCATCTCCTTGGGCGAGGCCTTGGTGGCCGGCAGGAAGCGCGTGCCGAGCCCCGCGACGGGGAAGACGGCCTTGCGGATCTTCTTCATGGTCCTCGTTCAGCCTTCCAGCATGGCGCGAAAGCGCGCCTCGTCCAGCACCTCGACGCCCAGCTCGCGTGCGCGGTCGAGCTTGGAACCGGCTTCCTCGCCCGCCACGACGTAGTCGGTCTTCTTCGACACCGACCCGGTCACCTTGCCGCCGGCGGCCTCGATCCTCTCCCTGGCCTCGTCGCGCGTCATCGCGGAAAGCGTTCCCGTGAGCACCACGATTTTACCCGCGAAGGCCCCGCCGGTGGCCGCGCGCGCGGGTTCCCCCTCCGTCCAGCGCACGCCGGCCGCGCGCAGCTGCGCGATCACCTCGCGGTTGTGCGGCTCGGCGAAGAAGCGCGCCACGCTCTCGGCCACCACCGGGCCCACGTCGGGGGCCTGCGCGAGCGCGGCGCGGTCGGCCGCCATGAGGGCGTCGAGGCTGCCGAAGTGCCGGGCGAGGTCCTTCGCCGTCACCTCGCCCACGTGGCGGATTCCCAGTGCATAGACGAAGCGCCCGAGCGTGGCGTCCTTGCTGCGCTCGATCGCGGCGAGCACGTTGGCGGCCGACTTCTCGGCCATGCGCTCGAGCGCGGCGAGCTTCGGCAGGTCGAGCCGGTAGAGCTCCGCCGGCGTGCGCACGAGCCCGCCGTCGACCAGCTGGTCCACGAGCCTGTCGCCCAGGCCCTCGATGTCCATCGCGCGCCGGGAGGCGAAGTGCAGCAGCGCGGCCTTGCGCTGCGCCGGGCAGAAGAGCCCGCCGGTGCAGCGCGCGACCGCCTCGCCCTCCAGCCTCGCGATGGCCGAGCCGCACTCGGGGCACTGCGCCGGCATGCGGAACTCGTCGCCCGGGGCGCGCGGCCCGGGCTTCGCGACGCGCGCCACCTCGGGGATCACGTCGCCCGCGCGGCGCACGACCACCGTGTCGCGCCGCCAGACGTCCTTTCGCCGCACCTCGTCCTCGTTGTGCAGCGTCGCGTTCGACACCGTGGTTCCGCCCACGAACACGGGCGCCAGACGCGCCACCGGCGTGATGGCGCCCGTGCGCCCCACCTGGACGCCGATGTCCAGGAGCTCCGTGGCGGCCTCCTCGGCGGGGAACTTGTGCGCCACCGCCCAGCGAGGCGCGCGCGCGACGTGACCCAGCGACTCCTGCTGCGCCAGCGCGTCGACCTTGTAGACCACGCCATCGATGTCGTACGGCAGGCCCGCGCGCTTCGCGCCGATCTCGGCGTAGAACCCGAGCAGCCCCTGCGCGCCCTGCACCACGCGCCGGTCGCGCGCCACCGGGAAGCCGAGCGCGGCCAGGGCGTCGAGGACGCCGGCGTGCGTGGCCGGCACGCGCCAGCCCTCGTGCGCGCCGAGGCCGTAGGCGAAGAAGGAGAGCCGGCGCCTGGCGGTGAGCCGGGGGTCGAGCTGGCGCAGCCCGCCGGCCGCGCCGTTGCGCGGATTGACGAGCTCCTTCTCGCCGAGCTCGCGGGCTCGGGCGTTGTAGGCCTCGAAGTCGCGGCGCAGCATGAGCACCTCGCCGCGCACCTCCAGCAGCTTCGGGGGCGACTCGGCGCGCAGGCGCAGCGGGATGGCGCGCACCGTGCGCAGGTTGGCGGTCACGTCCTCGCCCGTCTCGCCGTCGCCGCGCGTGGCGCCCCGGACGAGGAGGCCCTCCTCGTAGGCCAGGGTGACCGCGAGCCCGTCGAACTTGAGCTCGCAGGAATAGTCGACCGATGGCGCGTCCAGCCCCTCGCGGCAGCGACGGTCGAAGGCGGCGACGTCCTCGTCCGTGAACGCGTTGGCGAGCGAGAGCATGGGCACGCGGTGCGTGACTTCCGCGAATCCCTCCGCCGGCTTCGCGCCGACGCGCTGCGTGGGCGAATCGGGGCCGACGAGCTCCGGGTGCTCCGCCTCCAGCGCCTCGAGCTCGCGGAACATCGCATCCCACTCGGCGTCGGGGATCTCGGGCGCGTCGAGGACGTAGTAGAGGTGGTTGTGGCGCTCGATCTCGCGGCGCAGCCACCGCACCCGCTCCGCGACCGCGCGCGGCACCGCCATGGTCAGGAGAACAGCCGCCGCGCGAGCGTCCCGCCGGGCGGGATGCCGTGCGCCTGCATGCGCTCGGCCACCGCCTCCAGGGAGCGGCGGATGGCGGCGAAGCCCGGCGCGGCGAGCGGCCGGCGCTCGTCGTCCACGAGCTCTCCGCCCAGCGCCGCGGCGAACGCCTCGGCCGTCCTGCCCATGGCGTCGAAGACGGCCACCGGGTCGGCGACGTGCGGCACGTCCAGGGCGAAGGTGAGGCCGGTGACGTAGCCCGCCTCGCGCCTCGCCTCGCCCTCGGCCAGGCGCAGCGACATGGCGGGCGCGCCCCCGGGGCCGCGGCGCTCGAAGGCGCCCGATCCGGTCTCGGCGAAGCCGTTCTCCAGCGCGAGGGATTTCACGCGCGCGATCGCGAAGGTGGCGCCCGCGCGGCCCACGACGTTCACCGCGACCTCGATGTCGGCCTCGGCGCAGAAGCGGTCGAGCTCGCGCGAGCGCGCCGCGGCCGCGGCCGGGCCCTCGCGCTGCGACACGGCGTTGATCGAGGCCGCGAAGCCGGCCACGGTCTCGTTGAACGCGGCGATCTCCTCCTCGGCCACCGGCCCGGCGCGGCTGGCGAGCTGCAGGCCCGCGCGCAGCTCCCGCCACGACTCGGCCGGCGAGTCCTCCAGCGGCATCCACTGCTCGTCGACCAGCCCCTCGACGTGGACGGGCGTGGCGTGGGACTCGAGGGCGTCCAGGAGCGGCTCGACCTGCGCGCGCGCCACCGGCTCGTCGGCCAGCACGAGCGCGATCGTGTCGATGCGGCTCGAGATCACCGAGGACGGCGAGGAGGGCGCGGCCGGGGGCTCCTCGCCCGCGACGGGCTCGAGCACCCGGTCGATGGCGCCCAGGGCCGGGTCCTGCGGGGATTCCTCGGGCAGCGCGCCCAGCACGGGCTCGCGCCGGCCGGACTCAGGGTCGAGGAGCGCGTCGGGATGGCCGCCGCGGAAGGCGGCCTCGGCGCGGCGGCGCGCGCGGCGCTCCTGCAGCGCGTTGTACCCGGCCACGCCGGCCACGAACACGGCGCCGAGGGCGATGAGGGCGAGCTGCAGGTCGCTCATGGATTCTCCTGGGTCCGTCGCCGCTTCACGCGGCCTGCTTCCTCGCGAATTCCATGGCCGCCTCGATGTCGACTTCCACGATACGCGAGACGCCCGGCTCCTGCATCGTCACGCCGATGAGCTGCTGGCCCATCTCCATGGTGATCTTGTTGTGCGTGATGAAGAGGAACTGCGTCTGCGCCGACATCTGCTTCACCAGGTCGCAGAAGCGCTCGGTGTTGGGATCGTCCAGCGGCGCGTCCACCTCGTCCAGCAGGCAGAAGGGCGCGGGGTTCAGGCGGAAGAGCGAGAACACGAGCGCGATGGCCGTGAGCGCCTTCTCGCCGCCGGAAAGCAGCTGGATCGAGGCGTTCTTCTTCCCGGGCGGCTGCGCGAACACCTGCAGGCCCGCGTCGAGGATCTCCTCGCCGGTGAGCTTGAGGTAGGCGTTGCCGCCGCCGAAGAGCGCCGGGAACATCTCCTGGAAGTTGGCGTTCACCGTGTCGAAGGTGCCCTGGAGCAGCTCGCGCGTCTCGCGGTCGATGCGCTTGATGGCCGCCTCCAGCGTCTCCACGGCCTGCGCGAGGTCGGTGGCCTGGGCGTCCAGGAAGTCCTTGCGTTCGCGCGCCGTGCCCAGCTCCGAGAGCGCGGCGAGGTTCACCGGCCCCAGGGCCGCGATCTCCTCGGTGAGGCGCGCGATCTCGGCCTGCATGCCCGCGGAGCGCACGCGCTTCTCGAGCTTCTCGGCGAGCTCCTCGCGCGTGACGCCGGCCTCCGCGATCTGCTGCGCGTACTGCTCGGCGTGGGTGATGGCCTCCTGCTCCTTGAGGCGGATCTCGGTGATGCGCTCGCGAAGCGGCCCCAGCGTCTGCTCGGCGGCGAGCCTGCCTTCCTCGAGCGCTCGCAGCTCCTCGGTGAGGTGCTCGAGCCCCGCCCTCGCGTCGGCGAGCGCGCGCTCGGCGTCGGCCTTGACGGCCAGCGCCGCCTGCAGCCGCTCGCGCACCGTGCCCTCCTCGAGGCGCCCGAGCTCCGCCGACACGTTGCCGCGCGTGGTGGCGAGCGCCGCCAGGCGCTCGCCCAGCGACACCGCCAGCTGCCCCTGGGAGGCGACCTTGTCGTGGCAGCTCCTCTCGTGGAACTTCGCCTCCTGCACCGCGCGCTCGGCAGAGGCGACCGCGGCGCGCGCGGCTTCCAGCGCCTCGCGGGCGCCTCTCGCCTCGCCTTCCAGGCCCTGCAGCCGCTGAACGATGGCCTCGATGGCCTGCGAGCCGGTCTCCAGCGCGTGCTGCGCCTCCTGCATCTCGAGGCGCTCCTTCTCCTCCTCGCGCTCGATGTCGGCCAGCTCGGCGCGGATCGCCTCGCGGCGGCGCTCGGCCTGCTCCGTGCTTTGCGAGAGCTTGAGGTGCTCGACCTCGAGCGCGTGCGCCGACTGGCGCTCGCGCGCGAGCTCCTCGCGCAGGCGCCGCGCCTCGTCCTGGGATTCGCGCACCTGCGCCTCGAGCTCGCGCAGCCGCGCCTCGACGGCGTTTCGCGCCGCGGCGACGGCGGGGAGCCTTCCCTGCAGGTCCTCGATTTCGCGCTGGCGCTGGAGCACGCCGTGCAGCTCCGACTGCGGGCCGTGGAAGACCACGCCCTGGCGTCCGAAGAGGTGCCCGGCCCGCGAGACGAGGAGGCCGCCCGGCGGCAGCACTCGCGCGAGCGCCAGGCCATCCTCGCCCTCGGGCAGGATGAAGACGCCGGCGAGCGCGTCGCGCAGGTAGGCCATGACGCCCGTGCGGGGGCTCGACACCACGGAGGCGAGGGGCTTGAGGTGCGAGGCCGCCGCAGCCGCCTCGGGGGCGCCGCGCTCGACGAAGACCGCGAAGCTGCCGGGGGGCGCGTCGCGAAGCAGGGGCTCCAGGGCGCCCTCGTCGCCCAGCCTCGCCGCGTTCAGGCGAACGCCCAGTGCCGCCTCGACGGCGTCGTCCCAGCCGGCCTCGACGTGGATGGCCTGCCAGAGGCGCTCGGCGCGGTCCAGCGCGTGCGTGCGCGTCCAGTCGGCGAGCCGCGAATTGGTGTCGAGCTTGGCCTGCTGGGCCTCCAGCGCCCCGAGCGCGGCTTCCAGGGTCGCGGCTTCGCGCGTGCGCTCCTGCAGCGACTGTTGCGCCGCGCGGCGCTCGTCCTCGAGGGCGGGAAGCCTCGCCTCGGCGGCCTGCTGCGCCTCCTCGAGCGCCTTCACCTGCCCGGCCAGCCGCTCGCGATCCGCGGCGAGCGCGGCGAGCTTCTCGGGCTCCGGGAAGACGAGGGCCATGTTCTCCTGCTTCAGGCGGTTCTTGCGCGCCTCGAGCTGCGACAGGAGCTTGAGCGCGTGCGACTCGCGCGTCTCCTCCACGCCCTGCGCCTGCTCGGCGGCGGACATCTCGGACTCGGCCGCGCGCACCGCGGCCTGCGCCTTCTGCTGCTCGCCCTCGAGCGCCGGAAGCCGGTCGCGCGCCGCGGCGTGCTCGGCCTCGCGCCGAGCGATGGCAGCGCGGGCGCTCTCGATCTCCCCCTCCCAGCGCCCGCGGTCCGACTGCGCCTCGGCGATGCGCCGCTCCACTTCCGCGATTTCCGTCGCGAGGCCCTCGAGCTGCGCGCCCATGCGGCGGCGGTTCTCGCCGAGGAAGGCGATCTCCTGCTCGAGCGACTGCACCTCGCCGTTGGCGGCGTAGAGCGCGCCCTGCAGCGTGGAGAGCTGGTCGGTCTCCTCGTAGTGGCGGCTCCTCAGCTCCTCCAGCGCGCGCTCGGACTCGCGCAGCTTCGCGGTCTCGGCCTCGAGCTGCACCTGCACGCGCTGCACCTCGTTGGCATGGCGGTTGCGCGCCTGCTCGGCCTCCCGAAGCCGCGTGTAGGCGAGCAGGTTGTGGTTGAGCGCGAGCTGCGCCTGCAGGTCCTGGTAGCGCGCGGCCACCTCGGCCTGCTGGGCAAGGCGCTCGAGCTGCGCGTCGAGCTCGGCGCGGATGTCGCCCACGCGCGCGAGGTTCTCCCTGGTGTCCTCGAGCCTCAACTCCGTCTCGCGCCGGCGCTCGCGGTACTTGGAGACGCCGGCCGCCTCCTCGAGGAACACGCGCAGCTCCTCGGGCTTGGAGGTGATCACGCGCGAGATCATCCCCTGCTCGATGATCGAGTAGGCGCGCGGGCCCAGGCCGGTGCCGAGGAAGATGTCCTGGACGTCGCGCCGGCGCACGTGCTGGCCGTTGATGTAGTAGCTGGAGTCGCCGTCGCGCGAGAGCACGCGCTTCACGCTGATCTCGGCGTACTGCGCCCA
>JAHCLE010000104.1 GCA_026125445.1 Burkholderiales bacterium | reverse complement strand
CGGCCTTCCGTCATGCGGTCGCAGATGTCCTCGTCCTCGACCGCGGTCTCGGTGTAGGCCTTCTGCTCGGCCTCTACGAACTCGCGCTCGAAGTGGAAGATCTCCTCCGGGTAGTAGAACTCCACTACGTTGCGGCACTTCTCCGGCCCGCGCGGGTAGAGGGTGGAGATCACGAGCGTGTGCGGGTACCACTCGACCATGACGTTCGGGTAGTAGGTGAGCCAGATCGCGCCGTGCGGCGGCGGCGAGCCGCTGCCGTACTTGAGGACCTGCTCGTGCCACTTCGCGTAGACGGCGCTGCCGGGCTGGGCCAGCCTGTTGTTGATGCCGACCGTCTGCACGCTCCACCAGTCGCCGTACTCCCACTTGAGGTCGTCGCAGGTCACGAAGTGACCCAGGCCCGGGTGGTAGGGCGCGACGTGGTAGTCCTCGAGGTAGACCTCGATGAAGGTCTTCCAGTTGAAGTCGTAGTCGACCACGTCGACCTTGTCGAGGAGGTAGCCCTCGAAGTCGAGGTCCTTCGCTGCGCCCATGCCGGCGAGGTCCCTCGCGATGTCGCGCGGGCCGTCGAAGAGCATGCCGTGCCACTGCTGCAGGGGCTTTCGGGGCAGGTCCAGGCAGGGGTGGTCGGGGAAGTGCGGCGCGCCCAGGTGCCTGCCCGCGCTGTCGTAGGACCAGCGGTGGATGGGGCAGGTGATCGTGCCGCCGGGAAGCTGCCCGGCGCCCTTGAGCATCACCGCCTGGCGGTGGCGGCAGACGTTGGAGACGAGGTCGTGGCGCCCGTCGTTGTTGACGAGGACCCAGCCGGCGCCGTGCTCGCGCCAGTCCAGCACGCGGTAGCTGCCCGGCTCGGGGGCCATGGCGGCGTGCCCGACGTAGCCGGGGCCGCGGTCGAAGAGGAGCTTCTGCTCGATTTCCGCCACTTTCGGGTCGAAGTACCACGAAAGCGGAAGGTGGGTGGGCGTCCGGGTGAGCGCCAGTTGGCTCGCCAAGTCCGACATGATCCGTACCTCCGAAATGATCCGAAGACGACGAAAGCAAATCGGGCTAATCGAGTCAGCTAGCTTTTAACTCTGCAGCTCCGTCCCGAGCAACTACACGGTTTCGATGGGGAATTCTGCCCAAAGTTCCTCCCCCGGGCAAGGGCTAAGGTCCTGATACTTGAGGAGAATCAACCCACGCCCCCAAGGGTCACGGGCAGGCTTGGCGGGGGGCGAAAATGACGCCGCGCAGCAATTTTGCTAATGTTTGCATTCATGCCCAAGCCCGCCTCCCCCGTCGCCGACCTGCCCTTCGAGAAGGCCCTCGAGGAGCTCGAGAACCTCGTCGCCCGCATGGAGGACGGCAAGCTCCCCCTGGAGGAGTCGCTGGCCGCCTACCAGCGCGGGGCCGAGCTGCTGCGCCATTGCGAGGGCAAGCTTTCCGCCGCCCAGGCGCGAATCAGCGTCCTGGAGGGCGAAGTCCTCAAGGACCTGCCCGCCGCCGAATCGTGAGCGCCACCGACTTCCCGGCCTGGTCGCGCGAGGTGGCCGGACGCATGGAGACCGTGCTCGACGGCCTCCTGCCCTCCTCCCGCATCGCCCCCGCCCGCCTGCACGACGCCATGCGCTACGCGACGCTGGGCGGCGGTAAGCGCGTGCGACCCATGCTCGTCTTCGCCGCGGGCGAGGTGTCGCAGGCCGAGGCGCCGCGGCTGGAGATCGCCTCGGCCGCCGTCGAGCTGATCCACGCCTACTCCCTCGTTCACGACGACATGCCGTGCATGGACGACGACGTCCTGCGCCGGGGCAAGCCCACCTGCCACGTGGAGTTCGACGAGGCCACGGCGCTGCTGGCCGGCGACGCGATGCAGAGCCTCGCCTTCCAGCTCCTCGCGGAGAACCGGCTCGCCGACGATCCCCGGGTGCAGCTGCAGATGATCCAGCTCTTCGCCGTGGCCTGCGGCTCGCGCGGGATGGCGGGCGGGCAGGCCATCGACCTGGACGCGGTGGGGCGAAGCCTCACGCTCCCCGAGCTCGAGAACATGCACATCCACAAGACCGGCGCCCTCATCCGCGCCTCCGTCCTGCTGGGGGCCCGGTGCGGCCGGCCGCTGGACGCCACCGCCATGGCGAGCCTCGACCGCTACGCCAAGTGCGTGGGCCTCGCCTTCCAGGTGGTCGACGACATCCTCGACGAGGAGGCCGACTCCGCCACCCTCGGCAAGACCCCCGGCAAGGACCGGGAGGCCGGCAAGCCCACCTACACGAGCCTGCTGGGGCTGCCCGACGCGAAGAAGTTCGCCTCCGATCTCCTGGCCGATGCCCATGAGGCCCTCTCCGCCTTCGACGCCCGCGCCGACCGCCTGCGCCAGCTCGCCGACTTCATCGTGAAGCGCGACCGCTGAAACGGGGTCAGGTTACTTTGCACAAAACTTGTGCAAAGTAACCTGACCCCGTTTCAGCGTCCCGAGTTGAGGGAGCGCATACGGAGAACGGCCAGATGCGGCAAAATGCCCCTCTGCGGCCTTCCGGCCGATCCCCGACAATGAGCGCTTACCCACTTCTCGAGACCCTCAACGACCCGGCGGACCTGCGGCGGCTGGACCGCAAGCAGCTGCCCGCGCTGGCCGAGGAACTGCGCCGGTTCATCGTCGAATCGGTCTCGAAGACCGGGGGGCACCTGTCGTCGAACCTGGGCACGGTGGAGCTCACCATCGCCCTGCACTACGTGTTCGCGACCCCCGAGGACCGCCTCATCTGGGACGTGGGCCACCAGACCTACGGCCACAAGATCCTCACCGGGCGCCGCGCGGGCATGGCGCGCCTGCGCCAGAAGGGCGGCATCGCCGGCTTCCCGCGGCGCGAGGAATCCCCCTACGACGCCTTCGGCACCGCCCACTCCTCGACCTCCATCTCGGCGGCGCTGGGGATGGCGGTGGCGCTGCGCCAGCTCGGCAAGCCCGGCCGCGCGATCGCCGTGATCGGCGACGGCGCCATGACCGGCGGCATGGCCTTCGAGGCCCTGAACAACGTGAAGCAGTCCGGCGCCAACGTGATCGTGATCCTGAACGACAACGACATGTCGATCTCGGAGAACGTGGGCGCCCTCAACAACTACCTCGCGCGCCTCATGTCCGGGCGCTTCTACGCCGCCACCAAGAAGACGGCCGACAAGATCCTGTCGGTGTCGCCGCCCATGAAGGAGCTCGCCAAGCGCTTCGAGGGCCACGCCAAGGGCATGCTCACGCCTTCCACGCTCTTCGAGGAATTCGGCCTCAACTACACGGGCCCCATCGACGGCCACAACCTCGAGGTGCTCGTCGACACGCTCAACAACGTGAAGCGCCTCGAGGGCCCGCAGTTCCTGCACGTGGCGACGAAGAAGGGCCAGGGTTACGCCTACGCCGAGGACGACCCCATCGCCTACCACGGCCCCGGGCGGTTCGATCCCAGCGTCGGGCTCGCGAAGCCCGCCCCCGCGCCCGACGCCAGGCCGCGCCCGACCTACACCCAGATCTTCGGCGACTGGCTGTGCGACATGGCGAAGCTCGACCGCCGCCTGGTCGGCATCACCCCGGCGATGCGCGAGGGCTCCGGGCTCGTGCGCTTCTCGAAGGAATTCCCCGACCGCTACTTCGACGTCGGCATCGCCGAGCAGCACGCCGTCACCTTCGCCGCGGGGCTGGCCTGCGACGGCGTGAAGCCGGTGGTGGCGATCTACTCCACGTTCCTGCAGCGCGCCTACGACCAGCTCATCCACGACGTGGCGCTGCAGAACCTCCCCGTCCTCTTCGCGCTCGATCGCGGCGGCCTCGTGGGCGCCGACGGCCCCACGCACCACGGCGCCTTCGACCTTTCGTACCTGCGCTGCATCCCGAACATGACGGTGATGGCGCCCTCCGACGAGAGCGAGTGCCGGCAGATGCTCTACACCGGCTTCACGCTCGACGGGCCCTCGGCGGTGCGCTACCCGCGCGGCTCGGGCCCCGGCGCCGAGATCCTCGCGCAGATGAAGGCGCTGCCGGTGGGCCAGGGCGAGGTCCGCCGCGAGGGCCGCCGCGTGGCGATCCTCGCCTTCGGCTCGATGGTGAAGCCGGCGCTGGACGCCGGCGCGGAGCTGGGCGCCACCGTCGCCAACATGCGTTTCGTGAAGCCGCTGGACGACGCGCTGGTACTGCGGCTCGCCACCACGCACGATCTCGTCGTCACGGTCGAGGAGAACGTCCTCGAGGGCGGCGCGGGATCCGCGGTCCTCGAGTCGCTCGCGGCCCAGGGCGTCGAGGTGCCGGTGCTGCAGCTGGGCCTTCCCGACCACTTCGTCGAACACGGCGACCCGGCGCTACTCCTGGCCGACTGCGGCCTCGACGCCGCCGGCATCGCGCGTGCCATCCGTGAAAGGCTTTCGCAAGGCGATGCGTCCCAGAGACCGGGCATGGCGGCTTAGCGCCGCGGCAGTCCTCCTGGCGGCCACGATGATTCCCGCGGCCGCCGCCGACAAACCCTGCAACGACGCCGGAAAGGCCTTCGACGCCGTGACCTCGTGGGGCGCGCTGCAGAAGGCGGTCGCCGACTACGGGCACTGCGACAAGGGCCCGACGGGCGAGATCGTCACCGAGGCGGTGCTGCGCGTGGTGATCGGCGGCTGGCCGAAGGTCGGCGAGGCCGGCCCCATCCTCGACAAGGACGCGGCCTTCAAGAAGTGGCTGGAGCGGAAGCTGAGCAGCACGGACCTCCCGAACCAGGACTCCTCCGAGATCCGCGACCTCGCGAAGGGGAGCTGCCCCAAGGGCCAGGCGAAGGTGTGCGAGCAGATCCTGTCGGCCGTGGAATCGGGGCGCGCGCTCTCGGCGCCGGAGATGCTGCAGCTCACTCCGACGGAAGCGCCTCCGGCGAAGAAGCCATGAGGCTCGCGGGGCGCGTGGCGCTCGTCACGGGCGCCGCGCGCGGCATCGGGCTCGCTTGCGCGGAGCTCTTCGCGCGCGAGGGGGCGAGCGTGCTGCTGGCCGACATCGCGCGGGAAAGCGGCGAGGCGCAGGCCGCGCGCCTCCGGGGCGAAGGGCTGAAGGCGCAGTCCGCCGCCTGCGACGTCTCGCGCAAGGCCGACGTCGAGGCCGCGGTCGCCGCCGCGGTCGGCCACTTCGGGCGCCTGGACATCCTCGTCGCCAACGCCGGCATCGTGCACGCCGCGGAATTCCTCGACCTCGAGGAGGCCGACTTCGACCGCGTCATCGCCGTGAACCTGAAGGGCATCTTCCTCGCGGGGCAGGCCGCCGCCCGCCAGATGGTGCGGCAGGGCGGGGGAGGGGCCATCGTCAACATGTCGAGCGTGAACGCGGTGCTCGCCATCCCCAACCAGGTGCCCTACGTCGTCTCCAAGGGCGGGATCAACCAGCTCACCAAGGTGATGGCGCTCGCCCTCGCGCCGCACGGCATCCGCGTGAACGCCGTGGGCCCGGGGACCATCCTCACCGAGCTCGCGCGCGAGGCGGTGCTCGGCGACGCCGCGGCCAGGGCGAAGATCCTCTCGCGCACGCCCCTGGGCCGCCTGGGCGAGCCCGAGGAGGTGGCGAGGACGGCCCTCTTCCTCGCGAGCGACGACGCCTCCTACCTCACCGGCCAGGCTCTCTACCCCGACGGCGGCCGGCTGGCGCTCAACTACACCGTGCCGCCTGCGGCACCCCGGCAACCCAGCTAGAATCCGCCCGAATTCCACCCGAGGACAACGCCATGAAACCCATCCTGCTCGCCACCGCACTCGCCTTGGGCTCGCTCGCCGCCTTCGCGCAGGCGCCCGCGCCCGAGGCCGCGCCGGCGGCCGCCCCCGCCACTCCCGGCATCCCGCCCTTCCAGTGCGACCCCAAGCCCGTCTACCCCGGCATCGACAACATCAAGAGCGAGGCGGACCTGGACAAGCTCAAGGCCACGGTCAAGAAGTACCAGGACTGCGTGAAGGCCTACGTCACCGAGCGCAACGCGACTTCCAAGGCGCACACGGAAGCCGGCAACGCGGCCGTGCGCGAGCACAACGCCGTGATGAAGAAGTTCGTGGACGACCAGGAAGCGGCGAAGAAGGCGCAGGAAGGCAAGTAGTTCCCCCCGGGCCGGCATCGCCGGCGCGGGACTTCGTTGCTCGCGGTCAAGCCCCCGCGACCCCTTTGCTCGTAGCCTGAAATCCCAGGCATTGCGGAGCGATCCCCGTGGGCGAGCCCGATGGCGCCGGCGCAGCGGCATGGTGGAGCACGCCGCTCGGGCAACTGCTGGCCGGGCTCGGCTCCGGCGCGCAGGGACTGTCGCCGGCCGCGGCGGCGGAGCGCCTTCGCGCCGGCGGCCCCAACAGCCTCGTCGAGGAGCGCCGCCACGGCTGGGAGCGCCAGCTCCTGGCGCAGTTCGCGAGCCCCCTCGTCCTGATCCTGCTGTTCGGCGCGCTGGTCTCGCTCGCGCTTCGCGACTGGGTCGAGGCCGCGATCATCCTCGCCATCGTGGCCGGCAGCGCGGTCCTCGGGTTCGTGCAGGAATTCCGCGCCTCGCGGGCCGTGGCCGAGCTGCAGGGCCGGATCGCGCTCACCGTGCGCGTGCGCCGCGGCGGCGAGGTCCTGGCGGTGCCCGCGCGCGAGCTGGTCCCCGGCGACGTGGTGGTGCTCGCCGCCGGCAACCTCGTTCCCGCCGACGGCCGCGTGCTCGAGGCGCGCGACTTCCTCGTGAGCGAGGCGGCCCTCACCGGCGAGTCCTTCCCGGTGGAGAAGCAGGCAGGAGAGGTCGCGGCCGGCGCGCCGCTCGCGCAGAGGACCAACAGCGTCTTCCTCGGCACCTCGGTGCGCAGCGGCACGGCCACCGTCGTCATCGCGCGCACCGGGCGCGACACCGCCTACGGGGCCATCGCCGCGCGCCTGGGCGCGCAGGCCCCCCAGACCGAGTTCGCGCGCGGCATCCACCAGTTCGGCTACCTGCTGGTGCGCGTGATGATCGTGATGGTGGTCTTCGTCATGGCCGTGAACCAGTGGCTGGGCCGCCCCGTCCTCGAGTCGCTCCTCTTCGCCGTGGCGCTCGCCGTGGGACTGTCCCCGGAGCTCCTGCCCGCGATCATGAGCGTCACGCTCTCGCGCGGGGCGAGGGACATGGCGCGGCGCGGGGTGATCGTGCGCCGGCTCGAGGCGATCGAGAACCTGGGCTCGATGGACGTCCTGTGCACCGACAAGACGGGAACCCTCACCGCGGGGCTCGTCGCCCTCGAGGCGGCGCTGGACGCCGACGGGCGCCCTTCCGGCGAGGCGCGGCGCCTTGCGCACCTGAACGCCGCCTTCGAGACCGGGATCGAGAACCCGCTCGACGCCGCCATCATCGAAGCGGGCCGCCGCGACGGCATCACCACCGCCGGCTGGCGCAAGGTGGACGAGATCCCCTACGACTTCCTGCGCCGGCGCCTGACCATCGTCGCGGCCTCCGAAGGCTCCGCGGACACGCACCTCATGATCACCAAGGGTGCCTTCGACACCGTGCTCGCGGCCTGCGGCAGCGTGGAACGCGACGGCGCGGCCCGGCCGCTGGACGATGCCGCCCGCGCGGAGCTCGGGCGCAGGTATCGCGCCATGGGCGAGGCGGGGCTGCGCGTCATCGCGTTGGCGCGGCGCGAGGTGCCGGCGCGCGGCCGCTACGACCGCGCCGACGAGCGCGACATGGTCTTCGCGGGGTTCCTGAGCTTCGCGGACCCGCCGAAGCCCGACGCGCCGGACACGCTGCGCGCGCTGGCCGACCTGGGCGTGCGCATCAAGGTGATCACCGGCGACAACCGCTACGTCGCCGGCCACATCGCCGGCGTCATCGGCCTGGACCACGGGACGATGCTCACCGGGGAGCAGATCGCCGCGATGCGCGACGAGTCGCTGTGGCGGCTGGCGGAGGACACGGCCCTCTTCGTCGAGGTCGACCCGCAGCAGAAGGAGCGCATCATCCGCGCGCTGCAGCACCGCGGGCACGCGGTGGGCTACCTCGGCGACGGCATCAACGACGCCCCGGCGCTGCACTGCGCCGACGTGGGGATCTCCGTGCAGGGCGCGGTGGACGTGGCGCGCGAGAGCGCCGACGTGATCATCCTGCGCCACGACCTCGCCGTGCTCCGCCGCGGCATCGAGGACGGCCGGCACACCTTCGCCAACACGCTCAAGTACATCAAGATCACCATCAGCGCCAACTTCGGCAACATGGTGAGCATGGCGCTCGCCACGCCGCTGCTGCCGTTCCTGCCGCTCGCCGCCAAGCAGATCCTGCTCAACAACTTCCTCTCCGACCTGCCCTCGGTGGCCATCTCCACCGACCGCGTCGACCGCGGGGAGCTCGCCGCCTCGCAGCGCTGGGACGTGGGGGAGGTGCGCCGGTTCATGGTGGTCTTCGGGCTGATCAGCACCGTGTTCGACCTCTTCACCTTCTTCCTGCTGCTGCGCGTCTTCGGCGCGGACGAGGCCACCTTCCAGACGGCCTGGTTCGTGGTCTCGCTCCTGACGGAGCTCGCGGTGGTGTTCGTGCTTCGCACGCGCGGCCCGGCGCTCGCGGGGCGGGCGAGCACGCTGCTCGCCGTCTCGACGCTGGCGGTGATCGCCGCCGCGCTCGCCGTCCCCTGGACGGGCTCCTTCGCGGCCGCGTTCGGCTTCGTGCCGCTTCCCGCGGGCATGCTCGCCGCCTCGGTGGGCGTGGTCCTCGCCTACCTCGCCGCGACGGAGTTCGCCAAGCGCCGGTTCTACCGCCCGCGGCGCTGAAGCCTACTTCAGCACGCTCCTGTCCTGCCCGAAGAGGACCTTGCGCTCCTGCTCCGTGACGGGGCCGCGCGGCGCGGGATTGATCTCCTTCGCCCGCGCGTAGGCGCGCGCCGTGGCCGGGCGCGCCCTGATGGCGGCGTGCCAGCGGGCGAGGTTCGGGAACTGCGCGAGGTCCTGTCCCTGCCGCTCCGGAATGATCCACGGGTAGGCGGCCATGTCGGCGATCGTGTAGTCCTTGCCGACGATGAAGTCGCGGCCCGCCAGGCGCTTGTCGAGCACGCCGTAGAGGCGGTTGGTCTCCTTCACGTAGCGGTCGATGGCGTACGGGATCTTCTCCGGCGCGTAGTGCTGGAAGTGGTGGTTCTGGCCCAGCATGGGGCCCAGGCCGCCCATCTGCCACATGAGCCACTCGAGCGCCACCACCTGGCCGCGCAGCGTCTTCGGGATGAACTTCCCGGTCTTGCCCGCGAGGTAGAGCAGGATCGCGCCCGACTCGAAGACGCTGATCGACTTGCCGCCGTCGGCCGGCTCGTGGTCCACGATGGCCGGGATCTTGTTGTTGGGCGAGATCCTCAGGAATTCCGGCGCGAACTGCTCGCCCTTGGAGATGTTGATCCCGTGCAGGCGGTAGGGGAGCTTCGCCTCCTCGAGGAACATCGTGATCTTGTGGCCGTTGGGGGTGGTCCAGTAGTAGAGATCGATCATGGCATCCTCCTCGTTCAGCGGCCGAGCGGACCGCTCTCGCAGCGCTTGTACTGGTCGGGCCAGGGCATCGACTCGCCCAGCGCCTTCGCGGCATGGCGCGGCCAGTAGGGGTCGCGCAGCAGCGCCCGCGCCAGGCACACCGCGTCGGCCTGGCCGGTGTGCAGGATGTGCTCGGCCTGCACGGGCTCGGTGATGAGGCCCACCGCGGCGGTCGGGATGCCCGCGTCGCGGCGGATGGCCGCCGAGAAGGGCACCTGGTAGCCGGGCCCGAGCGCGATCTTCTGGTCGGCCGCGTTGCCGCCGCTGGAGACGTCGATCATGTCGATCCCGATCTCCTTCAGCTCGTGGGCGAAGGCGATCGACTGCTCGAGGTCCCAGCCGCCCTCCTTCCAGTCGCTCGCCGAGATGCGCACCAGCACGGGCTTTTCCTGCGGCCAGGCCTCGCGCACGGCGCGCGCCACCGCGAGCGGAAAGCGCATGCGGTTGGAGAGCGAGCCGCCGAAGTCGTCCTCGCGCCGGTTGGAAAGCGGCGAGAGGAATTCGTGCAGCAGGTAGCCGTGCGCGGCGTGCACCTCGGCCACCTCGAAGCCGGCCTGCAGCGCGCGGTCGGCGGCGAGGTGGAAGTCGGCCATGCACGCCTCGAGGTCCGCCGCCGTCATCGCGCGCGGGGCGGGATAGTCGCCGAAGGGCACGTCGCTCGGGCCGTAGGTGCGCCAGCCGCCGGCGTCGCGCGCGAGCGACTTGCCGCCGTTCCACGGCTTGTCGCAGCCGGCCTTGCGCCCGGCGTGCGCGAGCTGGATGCCGGGCACCG
>JAHCLE010000103.1 GCA_026125445.1 Burkholderiales bacterium | reverse complement strand
CCAACGGCCAGCTCGACGTCCAGCAGTCCATCCGCTTCTACGACCTGCTGGAGAACCTCAACAAGGGCCGCCTCATGCTCGCCTTCCTCGCGGAGTTCTCGCGCGGCAAGTCCGAGCTCATCAACGCGCTGTTCTTCTCGAGCTTCAAGGAGCGGCTCCTGCCCTCGGACGTGGGCCGCACCACGATGTGCCCGACGGAGATCTTCCACGATCCCAGCGAGGAGCCCTACCTGAAGCTGCTGTCGGTGGAGACGCGCTACCGCGACGAGTCCATCTCCCAGCTCAAGAACAACCCCGTCGAGTGGAGCAAGATCCGGCTGAACACGGGCTCCGCGGCGGAGATGAAGAAGACGCTCGCCGCGCTCGCCGACACGAAGAGGGTCTACGCGCTGGAGGCCCGCATGCTGGGCCTCGCGCCGATGGTCAACGAGAACGGCGAGATCCCCGGCGAGGAGGAGCTGGTCGAGGTGCCGGCGTGGCGCTACGCCATGATCAACTACCCGCACCCGCTGCTCTCCAACGGGCTGTCGATCCTGGACACCCCGGGCCTCAACGCCCTGGGGATGGAGCCCGAGCTCACCGTCTCGACGCTGCCCAGCGCCCACGCGATCCTCTTCCTGCTGTCCATCGACACGGGCGTCACCAAGAGCGACCTGGAGATCTGGGACCGCTACGTGAAGCCGGGGTTGCCGCAGAAGATCGCGGTGCTCAACAAGATCGACCTCATGTGGGACGAGCTCAAGACCCCGGAGGAGATCCAGCGGGCCGTGCAGCGCATGGTGGAGACCACGGCCAAGGCGCTCTCGATCGACGTCTCGCGCGTCTTCCCGCTGTCGGCGCAGAAGGCGCTGCTGGGCAAGATCCGCGAGGACGCGGGCCTGGTGAGGAAGAGCGGCATCGAGGCCCTGGAGGCCTACCTCGCCCGCGAGATCGTGCCGATGCGCCGGCAGATCCTGTGCAAGGCGGTGATGAACGAGATCGGCGCGATGATGGTCTCCTCGCGCGCCTCCATCGCCAACAAGCAGCAGGCCAACCAGGCCTCCGTCGCCGAGCTGCAGGGCCTGGTGGGCAAGAGCCGCGAGGTCGTCACCAAGCTCTGGCAGAAGATCACCGCGGAGAAGAGCGCCTACAACGCCGCGCTCGCCGAGTACAAGGTCAACCACTCGACCTTCTCCGCGAAGCGCTCGGCGCTGATGGACATGCTCAACCCCGCCAAGCTCGACGCGATGCTCGCCCAGAGCGCCCAGGCGATGGAGGACTCCTGGACCACGGTGGGCCTGCAGCGCGCCATGCGCGAGCTCTCGAAGCTCATGAGCGCGGACTTCGAGCGCGTCTACGCCGCGAGCGAGGACATCAAGAAGCTCATGCAGGGCGTCTACAACACCTTCGTGGAGAAGTTCGGCTTCCACCGGATGACCTTCCCGTCCCTGGACCTGGAGCTGCACGCCACCAAGCTCAAGCTCCTGGTCGCGGAGACCGACGAATTCAGCCGCGACCCCATCAACGTCGCCAACTACAAGAGCTTCTTCGTGAAGAAGTTCCACGCCTCGCTCATCGCGCAGGCGCGCGGGCTCTTCAACGACGCGCGCTCGCAGACCGAGCGCTGGGTGCAGTCGGTCACGCTGCCGCTGGAAACCCAGATGAAGGACCACAAGCAGCAGCTGCAGGCGCGGCTGGACAACCTCTCCAAGATCAACGAGAAATCGACGAACATCAACGAGCAGCTGGCCGAGCTCAGGGCGGTGGGCGACGCGCTCCTGAAGCAGCGCGAGATGATCGAGGGCCTGCTCGCGCGCGTCTCGCGCGAGGAGGCCGCCGCCACGGCCGCGCCGGCCGCGGGCCCCTCGGAGAAGACCGCCCCGATGATGCCGCCGGAGCTCATGGAGACCACCAAGCTCTCGGTCTTCGAGGCCCCGCTCACGATCACGCGCCGGGCCGCGCGCGCGCAGGAGGTCTTCCGCGAGGTGGCGCACGTGAAGGAAGAGCCGCCCAAGCCGGCCGCGCCCCGTCCCGCGGCGCCTGCCGCGCCGGCGGCCGCGCCCCTGATCTCCGACGACATGCTCGCCGCGCTCTCGCGGCACTCCGGCGAGGCCACGATCAACGAGCGCGGCAGCGACGGCGAAAAGACGCAGCGCCTTCCCGCCTTCGACCCGCGCCTCTACAACCCCGACGGCTCGCGCAAGACCGCCCCGGCCCAGCCGCCGGGCGCCGACCGCACGCAGAAGCTCGACCCGGGCAGCACGCAGAAGCTCGACTTCGGGTCCACGCAGAAGCTCGACCCGGGCAGCACCCAGAAGCTCGACTTCGGGAGCACGCAGAAGCTCGACCCGAACGCCACCCAGACGCTCGAGCAGTCCATCGAGAAGCTGCAGGAGGCGCGGCGCATCCTGCAGGAATCCACGCCGAAGACCTGAGGGCCCTCAGACCAGGATCACGTCGTACTGCTCCTGGGTGTAGGCCGTCTCCACCTGCATCGAGATGGGCTTGGCGATGAAGTCGCCGAGCATCGTGAGGGCGTTGGATTCCTCGTCCAGGAACATGTCGATCACCACCTGGGAGGCGAGGATGCGGTACTCCTTCGCGCCGAACTGGCGCTCCGTGCGCAGGATCTCGCGCAGGATCTCGTAGCACACCGTCTGCGCGGTCTTGAGCTCGCCCCTGCCCTCGCACACCGGGCAGGGCTGGCACAGCACGTGCGCGAGCGACTCGCGCGTCCTCTTGCGCGTCATCTCCACCAGGCCCAGCTGCGAGAAGCCGTTCACGGTGACGCGCGTACGGTCGCGGGCGAGCGCCTTGCGGAACTCCGCCAGGACCGCGTCGCGGTGCTCCTGCGTGTCCATGTCGATGAAGTCGACGATGATGATCCCGCCCAGGTTCCGGAGGCGAAGCTGGCGCGCGATCGACTGCGCGGCCTCCAGGTTGGTCTTGAAGATGGTGTCGTCGAAGGAGCGCCCGGAGACGAAGCCGCCGGTGTTCACGTCCACAGTCGTGAGGGCCTCGGTCTGGTCGATGATGAGGTAGCCGCCGCTCTTCAGGTCCACGCGGCGGGCGAGCGCCTTCTCGATCTCCTCCTCGACCGCGAACAGGTCGAAGAGGGGGCGCTCGCCGGAATAGTGCTCGAGTACGGGCAGGGCCTTCGGGGTGTACTTCTGGGCGAAGTCCTTCAGGCGGTGGAAGGTCTCGCGCGAGTCGACGATGACGCGCTCGGTCGTGTCGGTCACCAGGTCGCGCAGCACCCTCGTGGCGAGCGCCAGGTCCTGGTAGAGGAGCGCCTGCGGCGGCGCGGTCGAGGCGGCCTCCTGGATCTGCTTCCAGAGCGTGACGAGGTAGTCGATGTCGGCCTTGAGCTCGTCCTCGGACGCGGTCTCCGCCACGGTGCGCACGATGAACCCGCCGGATTCCCCGGGGGGGATGAGGGCGTGGACCTTCTCGCGCAGGTTCTCGCGCTCGGCCACGTCCTCGATGCGCTGCGAAATTCCGATGTGGGGATCCTGCGGCAGGTAGACGAGCAGGCGCCCGGCGATGGAGACCTGCGTGGAAAGGCGGGCGCCCTTGGATCCGATGGGGTCCTTCACCACCTGGACGAGGAGCGCCTGGCCCTCGGAGAGGATCTTCTCGATGGGCTTCACCTGCCCGTCGCCGTTCCTGGCCATCCAGATGTCGGCCACGTGCAGGAAGGCGGCGCGCGCGAGCCCGATCTCGACGAAGGCCGACTGCATCCCGGGCAGCACCCGGCAGACGCGGCCCAGGTAGACGTTGCCGACGATGCCGCGCGAGGAGTCGCGCTCGACGTGCAGCTCCTGCACCGAGCCCTGCTCGGTGACGGCGACCCGCGTTTCCTGCGGGGTGACGTTGATGAGGATCTGCTCGTTCAACTTCGGCGCTCCGAAGGCTTGCGCTTCACGGAACGGAGACGCCGAATTCCCGCAGGAGCTCGGCCGTCTCGAACAGGGGCAGCCCCATGACCCCCGAATAGCTGCCCTCGACGCGGCTCACGAAGGCGCCCGCGCGGCCCTGGATGCCGTAGCCGCCGGCCTTGTCGAAGGGCTCGCCGGAGGCGACGTAGGCTTCCATGCGGGCCTCGTCCAGCGGCGCGATGGTGACGAACGACTCGTTCACCCGCATCTCGAGGCGCTCCTCGAAGGCGACGGCCACGGCGGTGAGCACGCGGTGGCGGGTGCCGGCGAGCAGCCGCAGCATGCGCGCGGCGTCGGCGGCATCCACGGGCTTGGCGAGCATCTCGTTGGCGAGCGCCACCGTGGTGTCGGCCGCGAGGACCGGCATGCGCCGAAGCCCCCGGCGCATCACCACGCGTTGCCACGCCGCCTCGGCCTTCAGCCGCGCCACCCGGCGCACGTAGTCGTCGGCGTGCTCGCCGGGAAAGGCGTCCTCGCTGGTCTCCACGTCCTGGCGCGAGCCCTCGCGGAAAAGCAGCATCTCGAACTTCACGCCGATCTGGGCGAGGAGCTCGCGGCGGCGCGGGCTGCGGGAGGCGAGGTAGATGACGGTCATGGCGCTATTCGCGATGGTAAGGGTGGCCGGCGAGGATTGTCCAAGCGCGGTAGAGCTGCTCGGCGAGCAGCACGCGAACGAGCCCGTGCGGGAGGGTGAGAGCGGAGAGGGAAACCAGCTTGTCGGCGCGGCTCCTCACGGCCTCCGACAGGCCGTCGGCGCCTCCGATGACGAAGGCCGGGTGCGTGGCGTCGCGCATCCAGCCGGCGAGCAGGACCGACAGCCCCTGGGTGGTCACCGGCCGCCCCTTCTCGTCGAGGGCGTAGACCGTGGCCCCATCGGGGATGGCGGCGAGGATGCGCTCGCCCTCCAGCGCGCGGGCCTTCTCGACCGTCTTGCCGCTGGTCTTCTCCTCGGGCTTGAGCTCGACCACCTCGAGGCGGATCTCCGGCGGCAGGCGCTTGGCGTACTCGCCGAAGCCGGCCTGGATCCAGGCGGGCATCTTGTGGCCGACGCAGACGACCGAGACGCGCATTCAGGCGGCGGGCTTGCGGCGCCGCGGCTTGGCCGACCCGGCGGCGGTCTTGCGCGCGCGCGTGGCGGGGCGGGCGCGGGGTCCGGGCTTGCCGTGCGGGAGCGCGGGCTCGGCCTCCTCGGAGGCATGCGCGAGGCGCGAGCCCGAGGGGGAGGTGGGATTGGCGGGCCGGTCGAACTTGCCCTCGCCCCAGAGCTCCTCGAGGTTGTAGTAGCTCCTCACCGCCGGCTGCATGATGTGGGCCACGATGTCGCCGGAGTCGACCAGCACCCACTCGGCGCTCTCCTCGCCTTCGGTGCCCACGATGGCGCAGCCGGCCTCCTTGAGCTTGTCGCGCACGTGGCGGGCCAGCGCCTTGGTCTGGCGGGCGGAGTCGGCGCTCGCCACGACGATCCAGTCGAACATCGAGGTGATCCTGCGCACGTCGATGGCCAGGATGTCGCGGGCCTTGATGTCCTCCAGGGCGGAGACGACGAGCTTCTTCTTGGCGAGGGTCGTGAGTTGTCTGGTCACGCGCTGGATCCGTAGAGCTGGTGCTGGTGGATGAAGTCGACCACGGGGTCGGGGGTGAGGTAGCGGATGGAGGAGGAGGATTGCAGCAGGGCGCGGATCGCGGTCGACGAGATGGCGATGGGCGTCATCGCGAAGGTCATGATCCGCCCGGCCGGCGCGTCCAGGATGTCCCGCAGGCTCATGGTCACGCGCGGCCACAGGGCCTTTGGGATGGCCCCCGGCCCCTTCGACTGCCAGCCGGGGTCGTCGGCGCGAACGGCCACGGCGAAGTGCGCGAGCTCGAAGAGCGACTCCCAGCGGTGCCAGCTCTCCACGCGGGCGAAGGCGTCGGTGCCGCAGAGGAAGACGAGCGGCGCCTGCGGCCCCGCCTCGCGGCGGTACTCTTCGAGCGTGTCCACCGTGTAGCTGGGGCCCTCGCGGCGCACCTCGCGGTCGTCGACGCGGAAGGCGGGCTCGCCCGCGATGGCGAGCTCGAGCATGCGCACGCGCTCGGCGCCGCCGGCGTAGGTGTCGCGGCTCCTCTGCCAGGGGTGGCCGGCGGGCAGGAAGACGACGCGCTCGAGCCGGAAGGCCTCGCGCAACTCGGCGGCGAGCCGCAGGTGGCCGAAGTGGACCGGGTCGAACGTTCCTCCGAAAAGACCGATGGGAGAGGCCAAAGGATCAGCTTCGCACGTGCCCGTCGCCGAGCACGATCCATTTCCGGGAGGTGAGCCCCTCGAGCCCGACGGGGCCGCGGGCGTGCAGCTTGTTGGTCGAGATGCCGATCTCGGCGCCCAGGCCGTACTCGAAGCCGTCGGCGAAGCGCGTGGAGGCGTTCACCATGACGGAGGCGGAATCCACCTCGCGCAGGAAGCGCTGGGCCCGGGCCCAGTCCTGCGTCACGATGGCGTCGGTGTGCTGCGAGCCGTACTTCGCGATGTGCGCGATGGCCTCGTCGAGGCCCGGCAAGATGGCGATGGCCACGATGGGCGCGAGGTACTCGGCGTACCAGTCGTCCTCGCTCGCCTCGCCCACGCCCTTCACGCCGGCGGCGGCGAGGAGCGCCCTCGATTCGGCGCAGGCGCGCATCTCCACGCCCTTGGCGGCGAACATCTTCCCGATGGCCGGCAGCACGGCGGGCGCCGCCGCCCGCGCCACCAGCAGCGTCTCCATGGTGTTGCAGGTGCCGTAGCGCTGGGTCTTGGCGTTCTCGACGATGGCGAGCGCCTTGGCGGGGTCCGCGCCCTCGTCGACGTAGACGTGGCAGACGCCGTCCAGGTGCTTGATGACGGGCACGCGCGCCTCCTTCGAGATGCGCTCCACGAGGCTCTTGCCCCCGCGCGGCACGATCACGTCGACGAACTTCTCGGCGGCGATCAGCTCGCCCACCGCGGCCCGGTCGGTCGTGCTCACGAGCTGGATCGCGGCCTCCGGCAGGCCCGCGGCCTTGAGCCCCAGGTGCAGGCAGGCGGCGATGGCCTGGTTGGAGTGGATCGCCTCGCTGCCGCCGCGCAGGATGGCCGCGTTGCCGCTCTTCAGGCACAGCCCGCCGGCGTCCGCCGTCACGTCGGGGCGCGACTCGTAGATGATGCCCACCACCCCCAGCGGCACGCTCATGCGCCCGACCTGGATGCCCGAGGGCCGGTAGCGCAGGTCCGTGATCTCGCCCACGGGGTCGGGCAGGCGCGCGATCTGGCGCAGCCCCTCGGCCATCTCCTCGACCACCTTGGCGGTGAGCTTGAGGCGGTCGATGAAGGCGTCGTCGGCGCCCTCGGCCCTCGCGCCCTTCACGTCCTTCGCGTTGGCGGCGAGGATCGTCTTCTCGCGGTCGACCAGGGCCTCGGCCGCGGCCTCCAGCGCCCGGTCCTTGGCGGCGGTGCCGGCGCGCGCGAGCACGCGGCTCGCCTCGCGGGCCGATTGTCCGAGGGCGGCGATGAGGGCGGCGACGTCGTTCGCGGTGTTCAGGTCGTTCATGGGTGTCCGTCGTTGCGGGGCGGGCTCAGGCGGCGGGCCGCAGGGCGGGCCGGCCGGCGAGCGCGAGGCTCATCTCGAGGATCTCCTCCCAGGCGTCGCCCGTCTCGACGCCTTTGATCATGCGGTCAATCCGGTGTGCCCGCAAGAGTTGGCGGTCGAAGGAGGCGGCGTCGTGCTTGCGCGCGGTGCGCTGCACGCGCTGCAGGCGGTCGGGATCGAGGAAGCGGCGGGGGCGCTCGCCCGCGGTGAGCTGCATCATGAGGCGAAGCTCCTCCGTGAGGGCCCAGAGCAGCAGCGGCAGGGGCTCGCCCTCGGCCTCGAGGGAATCGACGGCGCGCGCGATGCGCCCGGGGTCGGCGTCGTGGATCGCGTCCAGGAGGGCGTCGCGCTCGAAGCGCGAGACGTCGGTCACCGCCTCGCGGATCGAGGCGAGCGAGATCTCCCCCTCGGGCAGGAGCAGGGCGAGCTTCTCGACCTCCTGCTTCGCCGCGAGCAGGTTGCCTTCCACCCGGTCGGACATCCACTCCAGGGTCTCCACGTTTGCGTGCTGCCTCTGCGCGGCCAGGCGGTCGGCCAGCCACTGCGGCAGCTCCTCGCGCGAGACCGCCTTCGCCTCGACGACGGTGCCCGCGCCCTCGAGGGCCGCGAACCAGGCGGTCTTGAGGCCCTGCCATTCCAGCTCGGGGAGCATCACGAGCACCACCGTGTCCTGGGGCAGGTTCGCGCACAGCGCCTCCAGGGCCTTGCCGCCCTCGGCCCCGGGCTTGCCGGTGGGAATGCGGATCTCCAGGAGCTTCCTCGACGCGAAGAGCGACAGGTTGGCCGCCGAGGCGCCGAGCTTCGACCAGTCGGCGCCGGGCTCCGCCGTGAAGACCTCGCGCTCCGTGCAGCCGTCCCTGCGCGCCGTGGCGCGGATGGCGTCTCCCGCCTCCAGGGCGAGGAGGGTCTCCGCGCCGTGCACGGCGTAGAGGGGCGAAAGGCCCTTCTTCAGGTGCTGGGCCAGCTGGCGGGTGGCGATCTTCATCGGGCGGGGGCGTTGGCGCGGACGACGGCGATGCGCCGCAGGATCCGGGTGGCGGCCTCGCTTCGCATCTCCGCGAAGAGAAGCTGCTCCTCGGCCTCCTTGGCGAGCGGGGCCGTCTCCGAGTACGAGATGATGCGCCACAGCTCGATCTCGGCGGGATCGACGATGGACTTCCCGGCCGCGTCGCTCACCTGGTAGCGCACCTTGAGGCTCAGGCGGTAGTCGAACACGCGGCCGGCGCCGGTGAGCGACTGGATCGTCTTGTCGGTGCTCTCCGCCAGGAAGCGAAGCTGCGCCTCGGCATCCTTCGCGTTGGCCGCGAGCTTCGTGGGCCCCCCCGTGAGCTGGCGGCGCACTTCGACCGCCACCTGCGAGGGCACGTCGTTCGAGACGGCCAGCGTCTTCAGGCCCGTGCCGACGTCGCCGCGCAGCTGGAAGCCGCAGGCGGAGAGGAGGGCGAGGGCGAGGGCGGCAGCGACCCTAGACAACGATGTTCACCAGCCGGCCCGGCACCACGACGACCTTCTTCGCGGGACGGCCTTCCATGAACTTCACCGCGCCCTCGCTCGCCAGCGCGATGCGCTCGATCTCCTCCTTCGGGGCCGCGGCCGGCACGGCGATGTGGCCGCGAAGCTTCCCGTTCACCTGCAGGACGAGCTCCACCGTGTCCTGCACGAGTGCGGACCTGTCCACCTCGGGCCAGGACTGGTCGATGAGGCGCGTGCCCGGGCGCAGCTCGGCCCACAGCGCGGTCGCGATGTGCGGCACGATCGGCGAGAGCAGGAGCACCGCGCCCTCGAGCACTTCCTGGGCCACCGCGCGCGCCGCGGCGGACGTGTTGCTTTCCTTCTTGCCGGCTCGTTCCTCGACCACGCAGTCGCCGAGCGCGTTGAGCAGCTCCATGACCGCGGCGATGGCGGTGTTGAACTGCAGGCGCCGGCCGTAGTCGTCGCCCACCTTGTCGATGGTCCGGTGCAGCTTGAAGCGCAGGCCCTTGAGCTCCTTGGGGAGCTCGCCCTGCGCGCGGCCCGTCACGGGACCGCCCGCGGCGAGGTGGTCGTGCACGAGCTTCCACAGGCGCTTGAGGAACCGGAAGGAGCCCTCGACGGAGGAATCCGACCACAGGATGGTGTCCGTGGGCGGGCTCGCGAACATCACGTAGAGCCGCGCCGTGTCCGCGCCGTAGCGGTCGATGAGGTCCTGCGGGTCGACGCCGTTCCTCTTCGACTTCGACATCGTGCCGATGCCGCCGTAGTCCACGGCGGAGCCGTCGGCCCGGAGCTTCGCGCCGGTGATGCGGCCCTCGGCGTCGGTGGCCACCTCGACCTCGTCGGGCGCGAAGTAGGCGATGCCGCCCTTGTCGTTGCGCCGGCTGAAGATGTGGTTGAGCACCATGCCCTGCGTGAGGAGGTTGGCGAACGGCTCGCCGACCTTCACCAGGCCCATGTCGCGCATCACCTTGGTCCAGAAGCGCGCGTAGAGCAGGTGCAGGATGGCGTGCTCGACGCCGCCGATGTACTGGTCCATCGGCATCCAGTAGTCGGCGCGCGCGTCGACCATCGTCCTCGCGCCGGGGCAGGCGTAGCGGAAGAAGTACCAGGACGAGTCGGCGAAGGTGTCCATGGTGTCGGTTTCGCGCCGGGCCTGGCCGCCGCACTTCGGGCAGCGGCACTCGTAGAAGGCGGGCGACTTCGCGAGCGGGCTGCCGGCGCCGTCGGGCACGAGGTCCTCCGGGAGCACCACGGGCAACTCGTCGTCGGGCACGGGCACGTCGCCGCACGCCGGGCACAGCACGATCGGGATGGGCGTGCCCCAGTAGCGCTGGCGCGAGAAGCCCCAGTCGCGCAGGCGGAACTGCTTGCGCTTCTCGCCCAGACCCATCGCGGCGAGGTCCGCGGCCACGGCGTCGATCGCCCGAGCCTGGTCCAGGCCGTCGTACTTGCCGGAATGCACGCACACGCCCGGCGCCTCGTACCAGGCCTGCCAGGCGTCGGTGGAGTAGGGCTGGCCGCCCACGTCGATCACCTGCCGGATGGCGAGGCCGTACTTCTTCGCGAAGGCGAAGTCGCGCTCGTCGTGGCCCGGCACGGCCATCACCGCGCCCTCGCCGTAGCCCATGAGCACGTAGTTGCCGACCCA
>JAHCLE010000102.1 GCA_026125445.1 Burkholderiales bacterium | reverse complement strand
GACCTGCGTGCACTGGACGCGGCGCTATCTCCGCTTCCACGGCCACCGCCACCCGCGCGAGCTCGGCCCGGAGGAGATGAAGGCCTTCCTGTCCGCCCTGGCCGACGGTCGCGGCGTTGCGGCCAGCACGCAGAACCAGGCGCTCTCCGCCCTGCTCTTCCTCTACAAGGAGGTGCTGGGGATGGAGCTTCCCTGGCTGGACGGCATCAAGAAGGCGAAGCGTCCCCGGAGGCTTCCCGTGGTACTCACGCGGGAGGAGGCCCGGGCCCTCCTTGCCCGCATGGACGGCACGCATGCGCTCATGGCCCGCCTTCTCCATGGCACCGGCATGCGGCTCACGGAATGCCTGCAGTTGCGAGTCAAGGATGTGGAGCTCACGCGCAGGGAAGTGGTGATCCGGGAGGGCAAGGGCGGCCGCGACCGGGTCCCCGTGCTGCCCTCCACGCTCGTCGAGCCCCTGCGCGACCACCTCGCGCGGGTACGCACCCTTTTCGATGCCGACCGCGCCGCCAGCGTGCCTCCGGTGGAGCTTCCGGGCGCCTACGGGCGCAAGAATCCTTCGGCGGGGCTCCTCTCTGGCAATGGGTGTTCGCGCAGCGCGGCCTCGCCGTCGATCCGCGAAGCGGCATCCGGCGCCGCCACCACATGTACGACCAGACCTTCTCCCGCGCCCTTTCCCGGGCCGCGAGGCAGGCCGGGATCGCCAAGCCCGTCACCGCGCACGTGCTGCGGCACAGCTTCGCCACGCACCTCATGGAGGCGGGCTACGACATCCGCACGGTGCAGGAGCTGCTGGGCCACAAGGACGTGAGCACCACCATGATCTACACGCACGTCCTCAACCGCGGCGGGCGCGGCGTGGTGAGCCCGCTGGAGTGGTCGAGGAGGCGGTTGCCATCTATCGCGCCGAAGAACGGCCGCTCCCCCCTCCTGCTTCCAGCCTCAAGCTCGAAGACGCCGCCTGAGGCGCCACGCTCTCACCTACCCAGCCTGGCCGCGGCGATGCGCGCTGCCGCAGCCGCGCCCCAGGCCGCGTAGACGGCCGGCCCCGGGTGGAAGCCGTCGGCCGCCATGTGACCAGCGCCGAGTTCCCCCGCGAGCGCAAGGTACTCCGCTCCCCGGCCGTCGGGCAACGCGGCGGCGAGCGCCCGGTCCAGCTCCCGGGCGCGCGCGCCCAGGTACCAGCGAAGCGGCTGCGGCAGCGCCGGAAAGCGCTCCATCGGCGGGATGCCGGTGGCGAGGATGAGCCGCGCGCCGAACTTCGCGCGCAGAAGCTCGTGCAGCCGGCCCTGAAGCTCGAGGAAGCGCGCCACGCCCACGTCGCCCGTGACGTCGTTCACGCCCAGCGAGGTCACCACGGCATCCGTCGCGAACGCCTCGATGCGCTCGAGATGCAGGATGGTGGAGGCGGTGGAGGCTCCCGTGCGGGCAATGAGCCGGTACTCCACGCGAAAGCGATCGCGAAGCCCGGCCACGATGCGCCCCGTGACCGCCTCGTCCTGCGTGGCCGCGCCCACGCCCGCGCCGGCGGAATCGCCGACCACCAGCAGCCGCAGCCGGGGACCCTCTCCCGCCTCGCCTTCACGAGGCCCCGGCGGCTCCGGCAGCACGGGAGTCTCGCGCCGCACGCGCCGGCCCTGCGCGAGGAGCAGCGGCCCCAGCGTCCACTTCGCCGCCGCGAGCTTCATCGGATCTCGGCGATCAGCCGTTCGACGAGGCGCGCCGACTGCTCCACGTAGCCACCGGAGAAGAGGTTCGCGTGGTTGAGCACGTGGTAGAGGTTGTAGAAGTCGCGCCGCACGGTGTAGCCCTCGTCCAGCGGCCAGGCGTTGCGGTAGGCCGAGTGGAAGTCCTTGGGGAAGCCGCCGAAGAGCTCGGTCATCGCGAGGTCCGCCTCGCGATCCCCGCAGTACACCGCGGGGTCGAAGACCACGGGCGTGCCGTCGGAAAGCGCCGAGGCGTTGCCGCCCCACAAGTCGCCGTGCAGGAGCGAGGGCACGGGCCTGTGCGTCCGGAAGAACGCCTCGCAGTCCGCCAGCAGCCGCTCGCCGCGGTCGATCATCTTCGTGGGATAGCGGTTCTTCATCGCCAGGCGAAGCTGGGCGTGGATGCGCTTGTCGCGCCAGAAGTCGAGCCAGTTCTCGCTCCAGCCGTTGGCCTGCGGCGAGGCGCCGATGAAGTTGTCCTTCTCCCAGCCGAACTTCGCCTGCGGGATGCGGTGCTGCGCCGCGAGCGCCGTGCCCAGCGTCGCGCCGGAGCGGGCGGCGAGCCCGTCCAGCTCCAGCCACTCCAGGATGAGCCAGCCCGTCTCGCCGTCGTCGCCCTGCGCGATCACGGAAGGCACGCGCACCGCGCCCGCCGCGCGGATCGCCGCGAGGCCCTCGGCTTCGGCCGCGAGCATCGGCGCGCGCTCGATGGGCGCGAGTTTCGCGAAGTGCTTCGTCTTGCCGCCGCCGTCCTCGCCCTTCAGGCACATCGCGGTGTGGATGCAGCCTCCGGAGACGGGTTCCGTCGCGAGGAGCGTCCAGTCCGCCCGCGTCGCGTCCATCACGGCGCGCTCGAGCGCCTCGCGGATCTCCGGCGTGGCGTGCATCAGGCGGCGGCGCGGAAGCGGGCGAAGGCCACGTCTAGGTCGGCCATCAGGTCCGCCGGATCCTCCAGCCCGATGTGCAGGCGGATGAGCGGGCCCCCGTCCCAGGGGCGGACCTTGCGGCCGTGGCGCAGGTTCGCGGGGATGATGAGGCTCTCGAAACCGCCCCAGCTGTAGCCGATGCCGAAGTGCTCGCAGTGGTCCATGAGCGCGGCCACCTGTTCCTTCGAGCACGGCTGCAGCTCCACGCCGAAGAGGCCCGACGACCCCTTGAAGTCGCGCTTCCACAGGGCGTGCCCGGGATCGCTCTCGAGCGCCGGGTGCAGCACGCGCTTCACCTCGGGGCGCTTCGCGAGCCAGCGCGCGATCTCGAGCGCCGCCGCGCCCTGCCGTTCCAGCCTGATGGCGAGCGTGCGCATGCCGCGCACCATGAGGTAGATGTCGTCCGGGCTCGCCGTCTGCCCGAGGTCGCGGGCCGCTTCGTGCAGCCGTGGCCAGGCGCGCTCGTTGGCCACCACCGCGCCCAGGATCACGTCCGAGTGCCCGCCCAGGTACTTGGTCGCGGGCTGCACGACGAGGTCCACGCCGTAGTCCATCACCGGGCAGTAAAGCCCCGTGCCCCACGCGTTGTCGGCGATGACGAAGGCACCCTTCGCGTGCGCGGCGCGGCAGATCGCGGGCACGTCCTGCACCTCGAAGGTGAGCGAGCCCGGGCTTTCCACGTAGACCACCGTCGTGTTGGGCCGCATCAGGGCGCCCACCGCCTCGCCGCCCGCGAGCGGGTCGTAGTAGGTGGTCTCCACGCCGAAGCGCGCGAGCGTGCGGTCGCAGAAGGTGCGCGAGGGCCCGTAGACGGAGTCGACCATGAGCACGTGGTCGCCCGCCTTGACGACCGCCAGGATCGCCACGGCCACCGCGGCGAGGCCCGAGGGCACCGTCACGGCACGGTGGCCGCCCTCCAGCTCGCAGACGAGCTCCTCGAAGGCGTTCCGCTGCGGCATGTTCACGATGCCGTAGGTCGCGATCCTCTCGCCCGCGTCGAAGAGCTTCTGCGTCTCGGCGAGCTCCGAGAGCGAATCGAAGAGGACGGTGGAGGCGCGCGCGATGGGCAGGTTCACCGTCTTGGGCGGGTGGACGGCGTGGCGCCCGCCGTGGACCAGCTTCGTGGCCTTCTTCATGCGTCGGCACCCTCGCGTTCCATTTCCCGGCGGATCCTCACCGCCTCGGCGGCCTCGTCGACGGCGACGTCGCTCCAGGACACGGGCCTGCCCGCGGCCACGTCCTTCACGAGCTTCACCTTGTGCGCGAGCCCGATGGGCAGCCCGCCGGCCTTGAGCGAGTCGGAGGCCGGCATGAGCTTGCCGTAGACCGTGTAGCCGCCTTCGCCGTCCAGCATCTCGCCGGCCTTGAGGTCGCGCTTGGCGGTGGCCACGCAGTCGGCACGGAACCCCGTGGCGGCCCCCGTGGCCTCCTTGCGAAGGGCCGCGCTCGCGACGCTGATGCCGAGCTCCAGCCCGATCAGGTGGCTGGGCTTGTACATCGAGGCGTACTCGCCCGAGGGATCCGTCACGATGCCGTACTCCTGGAAGCACTTGCGCACGTACTCGTGCCCGGCGGCGAAGGTCACGTACACGCCCCAGCGCAGGTCGCGGAACACGGGGCGGCCGTCGCGCTCCACGCTCGAGATCACCTCGACCTGGCCTCGTACGGACAAATGGCCGCCGTCGGACTTGGGCCGCAGCACGCGCGCAAGGTCGTCGACGCCGCACGGCGGGAACTCGAGCCCGCCCGGCGCGGCGCGAAGCCCCGTGGCGTTGGCCACCGCCGCCATCTCGATGGCGCTCTTGGTGCCGTCGAGGAAGGAATTGAACATCTGCGCGTTGAAGTCGCCCTGGGCCACCCTCTCCGGCGAGAAGCCGTAGTGGCCCCACACCGTCTCGGGGGTGGAGGCGTGGTAGGCCGGCAGGTACTTGGTGCCCTTGCCCGCGGCGACCACCTCGAAGCCCGCCGCGCGCGCCCAGTCGACCTGCTCGCAGATGAGCGCCGGCTGGTCGCCGTAGGCGAGCGAATAGACGATTCCCGCCTGCCTGGCCATTCGCGCGAGGATGGGGCCGGCGAGCGCATCGGCCTCCACGTTCACCATCACGATGTGCTTGCCGGCCGCGCAGCAGGCGAGCACGTGGCGGATGCCGGCCGAGGGGCTGCCCGTGGCGTCGATCACCACCTCCGTGGCCGGATGCGCGATGGCCGCGGCCGCGTCGTCGGTGACGAAGGTCGTGCGCGACTCGAGGGCGTCGTCCAGCGACGACGCGCCCAGCCGGCCGGCTTCCCAGCCCACGCGAAGGAGCGACGCCCGGGCCCGGTCGGGCGCCAGGTCCGCCACCGCCAGCAGGTGGATCCCGGGCGTGCGGCGGGCCTGCGACAGGTACATGGAGCCGAACTTTCCGGCGCCGACGAGGACGACGCGGACGGGGCGCGAGGCGGCCTCGCGTTCTTGCAGGAGTCGATGGAGGTTCATGGGGAGGTCGGCGGGAAGGGGGGGTGCGCCGTTACAGCTGAAACGGCGGATGCGGAGGAATCCGTGGAAGTTTACCGCCGCCCCTTGGGACAATGCAGCAGACCCCGTAAACTCGCCTGAAAAGAAGAAGCAACTTCGATGGCCCCCCCCTCCACCGGCGGCTCCGACGCCCTCGACATCCGCCTGGCCGAACTGCGACCGGGGCTGGACCTCATCGAGATCCCGGCCTGCGTCATCGACCAGGAGCTGCGCTACCGCTACGCCAACGGGGACTACGCCGAGTACTTCGGCAAGGTCCCCGACGAGTTCATCGGGCGCACCCTCGCGCAGCTCTTCGTCGACCTGCCCGACGACGACCGCCGCAAGGCGCTCGCCCGGGCCCTGGCCGGCGAGACGATCGTCTTCGACCGCGTCACCCGGAACGGGCCCAACAAGGGCAAGTGGGTGAGGGCGCACTACATGCCCGTTCGAGGCGAGCGGGAAGTGCTCGGCGCCGCCGTGTACCTGATGCCGATCCAGCACCTCAAGGACGCGGAAGCCGCCATGGCCGCGCGCGAGAGGCAGCTCGCCCTCATCACGGACACGATCGGCTTCCCGGTCACCTACATCGACTGCGCCGGCGTCATCCGCTTCGCCAACGCGCACAGCGCCGCCTGGGCCGGGCTCACGCCCGATTCCATGATCGGCAGGAACATGGCGGAGCTCGCTCCGCCCGAGATCCTGGAACAGAGCTGGCCGCTGCTCCGGCGAGCGTGGTCGGGCGAGGCGGTCACCTACGAGCGCGAGGCCCTCTGGCCGGGGCGCGAAACCCGCCGCATCCGCGGCCACATGATTCCGGACAAGGACGAGACCGGCGCGGTGCGCGGCGCCCTCGTCGTCCTGATGGACATCGAGGAGGACTACCGCCTCAAGGAATCCCTGCTCGCCCGCACGCGCGAGCTGCAGCTCATCATGGACAACGTCGGCGTGCCCATGGCCTACATCGGCGCCGACAGGCGCTTCCGCTTCGCCAACTCCCCCGGCCCCGACTGGCCGCGCGAGATCAACACCGCGAACGTGATGGGCCGCAGCCTCGACGAGATCTACCCGCGCGAGGTGCTGGAGAAGGTCGAGCCGCTCGTCCGCCGCGCGCTTTCCGGCGAGAAGGTGGTCTACGAGCGCCTCGGCCGCAACGGCCGCGGCGAGCAGCGCTGGGTGCGCGTGACGCTGATGCCCGACGTGGTCGAGGGCCGCGTCCACGGGATCTTCTCCGTGATGATCGACATCGACGACGACAAGCGGCTGCGCGAGGCCCTGGAAAGGCAGGAACGCCAGCTGCGCTTCTACGCCGAGAACATCCCGGAGGCCATCGCCTTCGTGGGCCCGGCCTTCCGCTACGAGTTCGTGAACAAGACCTTCGAGCGCATCCGCGGCGTGCCCGCCGACCGGATCGTCGGGCGCACCGTTTCCGAGGTGCTGGGCGAGGACGCGGAGCAGTACTTCACGCCCTTCGTGGAGCGGCTGAGGCGCGGCGAGACCTGCACTTACGAGCGCCTGGCCGGCCCCCAGGGGGGCGAGAAGCGCTGGATCCAGGTCCGGCTCGAGCCGCACATGGGCGAGGACGGCGCCTTCGCCGGCTACTACATCGTCGGCACCGACATCCACGAGGTGAAGCTCGCGCAGGAGCGCGTCGAGGAGCAGGAGGCGAAGCTGCGCCTCTTCACCGACAACGTCCCGGTCTCCATCGCGTACCTCGACACGCAGCGCCGCTACCTCTTCGTGAACCGCACTTTCGCGGAGGTGCGCGGCAAGACTCGCGAGGAGATCATCGGCCGCACCGCGGCCGAGGTGCTGGGCCAGAAGGCCGCCGACGAGCTCGCCCCGATGGTGCGGCGCGTGATGGCCGGCGAGACGGCCACCTACGAGCGCGAGATGGTCCTGCCCTCGGGCGAGAAGCGCTGGATCCTCGGGCGCGCCGTCCCCGACCGCGGGCCTGACGGAAGGGTGCGCGGCATGTACGTGGTGGGCCACGACGTGCAGGAGCTCAAGAGCGCCCAGGAGCAGCTGCGCGCCCGCGAGGAGGAGCTTCGCTTCTTCGCCGAGAACATCCCCGAGGCCATCGTCTACGTGGACCTCGAGCGCGGCTGCACCTTCGTGAACAACCTGTTCCTCACGACCCGCGGCTTCACCCGCGAGTTCCTGCTCGGCAAGTTCCCGAAGGATGTCTACGGCCCCGAGGAGCTGGCACTCCTGCAGCCGGGCTTCGACCGCGTCTGCGCCGGCGAGGAGGTGGTCTACGAGCGCGAGGTGCGGCACGCCACCACCGGCGGCAAGCGCTGGGTGCGCGTGCGCCTCACGCCGCGCAAGGACGACGCGGGCCGCGTGCTCGGCTTCTACGTCGTGTCCACGGACATCCACGACCTCGTGGCCGTCCGCGCCTCCCTGGAGGACAAGGAGCGCGAGCTTCGCCAGGTGATCGACTCGATCCCCACGCCCATGGCCTACGTGGACGCCGACCAGGTCTACCGCTACGTGAACGACGCCCTGCTCGACTACGTGGGCCTTCCCAACGAGAAGGTGCTCGGCCACACGGTCCTCGAGGTGCTGGGCCGCGAGCGCCACGAGCGCCTCGCCCCCTACCTGAAGCGCGTGTTCGACGGCGAGATCGTGAGCCAGGAGCGCCTCGTCTCCTACGCCGACGGGCGCAAGCGCTGGATGACCATCCGCTACACGCCGCGCAAGGACGACGCCGGCCGCGTCATCGGCTACTACGCCACCTCGAGCGACATCCACGAGCAGAAGGCCGTCGAGGAGGAGCTTCGCCGCGCCCACTCCGTGCTCTCGGCTCACGTCGAGGGCACGCCGCTCGCGGTGGTGGAGTTCGACCCGTCGTTGCGGGTCGTGCGCTGGTCCGGCAACGCCGAGTCCTTCTTCGGCTGGAGCGCCGACGAGGCCCTGGGCCGCGCGCTGTGGGACTGGCGCCTGGTCTTCGAGGACGACAAGCAGGCGGTCGAGGCGATGTTCCGGCGCCTGATCGAGGGGCCCGAGTCGCAGGCCTCGCACCTGAACCGCAACTACCGCAAGGACGGCTCCGTCATCTGGGTGGAGTGGCACAACTCGGCGCTGCGCGACTCGGAGGGCCGCCTGGTGTCGATCCTGTCCTTCGCGCAGGACGTCTCCACGCGCATCCAGGCCGAGGAACGCCTGCAGTTCATGGCCACCCACGACGGCCTCACGGGCCTGCCCAACCGGCTCGTGCTCGGCGACCGCCTCTCGGGGGCCCTCGCGCGCGCGCAGCGTTCGGGGACCGGCGTGGCCGCGCTCTTCCTCGACCTCGACCACTTCAAGGACGTGAACGACACGCTCGGCCACAAGGTGGGCGACGAGCTGCTGAAGAGCCTCTCGCGGCGCATCCGCGCCGCGCTTCGCCAGTCGGACCTGCTGGTGCGCATCTCCGGCGACGAATTCGTCATCGTGCTCGAGGACCTGGAAAGCGAAGGCGGCCCCGACCGCGTCGCGCAGAAGATCCTCGACGAGGTCCTGCGCCCCTTCGCCATCGAGGGCCACGACGTGCAGGTGAGCGCGAGCCTGGGCTACGCCGTCTACCCCGACGACGGCGCCGACGCCGAGACGCTGCTCAAGAACGCCGACGCCGCGATGTACCACGCCAAGGAGCTCGGCCGGAACAGCTACCGGGCGTTCTCGCGCTCGCTCGCGCAGCGGCGCGACCAGCGCCTGGGGCTGGAGGCGGCGCTGCGCCGCGCCATCCGCAACCGCGAGTTCGAGCTCTACTACCAGCCCATCCTCGACGTGGTGACGGGCCGCGTCTCGCACGTCGAGGCGCTCGTGCGCTGGAACGACCCGGGACGCGGCGTGGTGCTGCCCCCCACCTTCATCCCCGTGGCCGAGGAGGCGGGCCTCATGCGGGAGCTCGGCCACTGGGTCTTCGAGGCCGCCGCGCGCCAGGCCACCGCCTGGAATGCCGAGGGGCGCCGGCCGTTCTCCGTGAGCGTGAACCTCTCGGCGAGCCAGCTTCGCGACTCCACGATCGTGGCCGAGCTCGAGTCGATCCTCGCCAAGGCGGGCTGCGCGCCCAACTGGCTCACCCTCGAGATCACCGAGACCAGCATGGTGCGCGACGTCGAGGGCGTGAGCCTCGTGCTGCGCAAGCTTCGCCGCATGGGCTTCCGGATCGCGATCGACGACTTCGGCACCGGCTTCTCGAGCCTGTCGCACCTGCGCCACCTGCCCGTGGACACGCTCAAGATCGACAAGTCCTTCGTGGCCGACATCAACGGCGGCAAGCGGCAGGCCACCGAAAGCGGCGGCGCCGCGATCGTGGCGGCCGTGACGGGGCTCGCGCGCGGCCTGGGGCTGGAGGTCGTGGCCGAGGGCGTGGAGCGCCCCACGCAGCTCGCCTTCCTGCGCGAGCAGGGCTGCGCCTCCTTCCAGGGCTACCTCGCCTGCCCGCCGATGCCCGCCGCGGAGTTCGAGCGCTGGCTCGCGAAGCAACCGGCCCCGAAGGCGCCTCCGGCGAGGAGGTCCGGGGGCGGGAAACCGGTGGCGAAGAAGTCCGCGGGCAGGAAGCCGGTGGCGAAGAAGCCCGCGGCGAAGAAGCCCGCGGCGAAGAAGCCCGCGGCGAAGAAGCCCGCGGCGAGAAGACCCCGCTCTACCAGGAAATAGACACGCGCGCCCCGCCCAGGGGCGAGGTGGCGATGCTGGCGCCGCCGCCGTGCCACTCCGCCACGCTCTTCACGATGGCGAGCCCCAGGCCCACGCCGCCCGTCTCGCGCTCCCTGCCCGGCTCGGCGCGGATGAAGGGCTCGAAGAGGCGCTCGCGGTCCTCGGGCGCGATGCCGGGGCCGTCGTCGTCGACGTGCACCACCGTGCGCCCTCCCGCGCGCTCGACGGAGAGCGCCACGCGCGAGCTCGCGTGCCGCACCGCGTTCCTGAGCACGTTGGCGAGCGCGCGGGCGAGGAACTTGCCGTCGCAGGTGAGGGTCTCGGGAAGCTCCCGAGGCGCCTCGATCGCGACCTCGTGGCCGCTCGCGCGCATCTCGTCGCGGGCCCGGCGGATCACGTCGTCCACCAGGACCCGCGCCGGGACCTCCTTCGGCGCATAGGGGGGCGCCTGGCGAAGGTTCGCGAGCAGCAGCAGCTCGTTCACCAGCTCCTCGAGGTCGGCGATGTCGCGGCCCATGGCCTCGAAGCGCTCCTCGCGCTCGACGGCGCTCTCGGACTCGCGCGCGAGCTCGAGGTCGAACTTGAGCTGCGCGAGCGGCGTGCGCAGCTCGTGGGCCACGCCCTGCTCGAGGTCGCGCTGCGACTCCAGCAGGCGCCCTATGCGCTCGCTCATGGCGTTGAGGGCGCCGGCGATGGGCTCGACGAGGGAGGCCCTGCCCACGGCCGCGCGCGCTCGGAAGTCTCCGTCGCCCACGCGCTGCGCCGCGGCCGTGAGGTTCTCGAGATCGCGGTAGAGCGGCTTCACCCAGCGCAGCAGGATGAGGGCGAGGCCCAGCGTCACCAGCGCCACGATGACCGAGTAGTACACCGCGAGGTACTCGTAGAGCCCCACCCACTCGATGCGCAGGACCCGGTCGCCGCCCGGCAGCTTCCTCAGGTAAACCTGCCCGCCGCCGGGCCGGTCGCGGAACGCGATCTCGCCCGCCGCGAGCCTCTCCTTCTCCGAGGGCGACATGAACCAGTCGTCGGCCACCTGCGCGAGCGGCAGGATGCGGTGCTCGAT
>JAHCLE010000101.1 GCA_026125445.1 Burkholderiales bacterium | reverse complement strand
CGCCCGACGAGATCCTGGACGCCCTGCTCATGGCCTTCCCCGCGCTGGGGCTGGCGAAGATCATCTGGGCGGTGAACATCATCCTCGAGATGAATATTCCCGGTTTCGACCCGGAACGGCTGGGCGGCAAGGCGAAGCCCGAGTGGCACGACGTGGCCGCGCTCGCCGACCTGCCGGCCGACGGCGTGAAGCGCCTGGAGGTGGGCGATCGCGGGCTCTTCGTCTACCGCAGCGCCGCCGAGATCCGCGTCTACGACAGCCGCTGCCCGCACCAGGTGACCAACATCCCCGAGCTCGCGCTCGAGGGCCGCACCCTCACCTGCCCCAAGCACGAGTGGGCCTTCGACATCGCCACCGGCGACTGCATCGCCAAGGGCTCGAGCCCCCTCAATCGCCTCGAGCACCGCCTCACCGGCGGCCGCCTCGAGGTGCTCTGGTAGGCGCCGGCCCGGCCATGAAGATCTGCATAGTGTCCGACAGCCACGATCGCGCCGACCCGCTCGCCCGCGCGGTGCACGCGGCGAAGGCCCTTGGCGCCCAAGCGGTCGTTCATTGTGGTGACCTCATCGGCGCCCAGACCGTGAAGCCCGCCCTCGCGGCCGGCCTGCCGGTGCACGCCATCCACGGCAACAACCTGGGCGACGCGCAGGCGATGCACTACCAGTCGCGCATGAGCGGCGGCCTGCTCCAGTACCACGGCGCCGAGGCCCGTCTGGAGCTGGCCGGCCGGCACGTCATCGTGACCCACTACGACCACCTCGGCTACGCGCTCGCCTGCACGGGCGAGTGGGACCTGGTGTGCTGCGGGCACTCGCACCGCGCGGAAGCCCGGCAGGTGCCCGACGTGAAGGGGGGCTCCTCGTGGCTGGTCAATCCCGGCACGGTGGCGGGCCTTTCCGGCCCGGCCACGTGGGTCCTGGGCGACCTCGCCGAAATGCGGTTCGAGGTCCATACGATCCCTTTATAGGCCCATCACCCGATTCTTTCCACGCCCCCGGGATCGCCCTCCATAATCGTCTTCTTTCGGCGACGCGCACGATCGACAAGCAGGGAGGAAAAGGATGTTCACCAGCAATGCCTTCGCGGCGGTTTCGGGAAGCCTGCCCGCCGGCTTCATGCAGTGGTACGTGGGGCTGATGATCCTGGCGGTAATCGTCGGCACGCTCCTGGACGTCGCCCACAAGGGCAGCGCGACGTACTTCTTCGCCAACTGGCGAAAGACGAAGGACAAGGGCGCCCCGGTCGACGTCGCCTCGATCGCGGTCAAGACCGTCGTGGTGGACGTCCTCGCCTCGGGGGAATTCTGCAACCAGCGGCGCCGCGTCGCCCACCTGCTGACCATGTACGGGTTCATCCTGTACCTCGTCACCACCCTCCTGATGGTCTACGCCTACCCCACGGCCGCCACGCCCACGCCGGCGCTGGTGGCGCAGCTCTGGTGGCTCGGCGGCCTGATGGCGCTGGCCGGGGGCTACTGGTTCTGGTTCTTCATCCGCGTCGACGTCGCCGCCGAGGGCGGCACGCCCCTTCGCGTGATGCGCGCCGATCTCTTCATCCTCTCGCTCCTCGCCAGCGTGACTCTCGGCCTCGTCTGGGCCTGGCTGCAGGCGAGCGGCAGCGCGGCCTCCGGCGCGGTCTTCGGCCTGTACCTGCTGGCCACGACGGTGCTGTTCGGCGGGGTGTACTGGTCCAAGTTCGCGCACATGTTCTTCAAGCCCGCGGCGGCCTTCGAGAAGCGCGTCGCCGAGGCCAACGGCACGAACATGAACCTGCCGACGCAGTCCCGGGACGATCCCGCGCAGCGGGAGCGGCACTCGATGGAGCTGCTGAAGGACGCCCCGATGGACATGGGGCTCGGCATCAAGCGCGAAGCCCCGCGCCACTACTAGAGAACACCCCGCGGGAATCGCCGCGGAACGCAAACCCAGGAGACAGCCTATGCCTACCTTCGTGTACATGACGAGGTGCGACGGATGCGGACACTGCGTCGACATCTGTCCCTCGGACATCATGCACATCGACAAGACCTATCGGCGCGCCTACAACATCGAGCCGAACATGTGCTGGGAGTGCTACTCCTGCGTGAAGGCCTGCCCGCAGCACGCCATCGACGTGCGCGGCTATGCCGACTTCGCGCCGCTGGGACACAGCGTCCGCGTCCACCGCGACGAGCAGAAGGGCACGATCGCCTGGCGGATCAAGTTCCGCAACGGCACGGAGAAGAACTTCCTCTCCCCCATCACCACCAAGCCCTGGGGACAGGCGATCCCGAAGCTCGCGGAGGTCCCCGGTCCCAGCAAGGAGATGCGTGCCGGCGAGCTGCTGTACAACGAACCGAAGTACATCCGCCTGGATGAAGGCGGCCTGCGCTCGCTGAAGGACGCAGGGCTCAAGCTGAGGAAAGGCGTGTCCTACTAATGGCCTACGAAACCATCATCGAAGACGGCATCGACATCCTGGTCGTCGGTGCGGGACTGGGCGGCACCGGCGCCGCCTGGGAGGCGAGATTCTGGGGGCAGGACAAGAAGATCGTCATCGCCGAGAAGGCCAACATCGACCGCTCCGGCGCGGTCGCCCAGGGCCTGTACGCGATCAACTGCTACATGGGCACGCGCTGGGGCGAGAACAACCCCGAGGACCACGTCCGCTACGCCCGCATCGACCTGATGGGCATGGTGCGCGAGGACCTGCTGTTCGACATGGCCCGTCACGTCGACTCCGCGGTCCACCAGTTCGAGGAGTGGGGCCTGCCGATCATGAAGGACCCGAAGACCGGGCGCTACCTGCGCGAAGGGCGCTGGCAGATCATGATCCACGGCGAGTCCTACAAGCCCATCGTGGCCGAGGCCGCCAAGAAGTCGGCCGACAAGGTCTTCAACCGCATCTGCGTCACCCACCTGCTGATGGACGACGCCAAGCCGAACCGGGTCGCCGGCGCGGTCGGGTTCAACGTCCGCACGGGCAACTACCACGTCTTCAAGTCGAAGGCCGTGATCTGCGGCGCGGGCGGGGCTTCCAACATCTTCAAGCCGCGATCCGTGGGCGAGGGTTCCGGCCGCACGTGGTACGCGCCCTGGTCGTCCGGCTCCGCCTACGGCCTCCTGATCAACGCCGGCGCCAAGATGACGCAGATGGAGAACCGCATCGTGCTGGCGCGGTTCAAGGACGGCTACGGCCCGGTGGGCGCCTACTTCCTGCACCTGAAGACCTACACGCAGAACGGCCTGGGCGAGGAGTACGAGTCCAAGTGGTTCCCCGAGCTTCAGAAGATGGTCGGCAAGGAATACCTCGACCCGGAAGCCTCGCACCTGACGCACCGGCCGATCCCGACCTGCCTGCGCAACCACGCGCTGATCAGCGAGATCAACGCCGGCCGCGGCCCCATCCACATGATCACCATGCGCGCCTTCCAGGATCCCCACCTGGAGGAGGTCGGCTGGGAGAATTTCCTCGGCATGACCGTCGGCCAGGCGGTCCTGTGGGCCGCCACCGACGTGGATCCCAAGAACGAGAACCCCGAGCTCACCACCTCCGAGCCCTACGTCATGGGCTCGCACGCGACCGGCTCGGGCGCCTGGTGCTCCGGCCCCGAGGACATCTCCCCGCCCGAGTACTTCTGGGGCTACAACCGCATGACGACCGTCGAGGGCCTGTTCGGCGCCGGTGACGCGGTCGGCGGCACGCCGCACGCCTTCTCGTCGGGGTCGTTCACCGAGGGGCGGCTGGCCGCGAAGGCCGCCTGCAAGTACATCGACGACGGGAAGGCCGAGGGCATCGTCGTGTCCGACGAGCAGATCGCCCGCCGCAAGGAGGAGATCTACAAGCCCCTCGAGCACTACCGCATCTACCGCAACGAGATCGTGGCGGGCGACGTCAACCCGCACTACATCAACCCCAAGCAGGGCCTGGACCGCCTGCAGAAGCTGATGGACGAGTATTGCGGCGGGGTGACGGTCAACTACATGACCAACGAGAAGCTCCTTCACATCGGCCTCAAGAAGATGCGCATCCTCGAGGAGGACCTCGAGAAGCTGGCGGCCAAGGACATCCACGAGCTGCTGCGCGCCTGGGAACTGAAGCACCGCCACCGCGCCGCCGAGTGCGTCACGCACCACACGCTCTTCCGCAAGGAGACGCGCTGGCCCGGCTACTACTACCGGGGCGACGCCATGAAGGTGGACGACGAGAACTGGCACGTGCTGACGGTCTCCCGCCGCGACCCGAAGACGGGCGAATACACCATGGAGAAGGCGCCTTGCTATCACCTGGTGGCGGACGAGAAGTAGCCGGTGCGCAGGTCCCGGCCGGGCGGGTCGCTGCCGCCCCCGGGGAGCCGCCCATGAACATCGTCGACAGGACCGACGAGGAGATCATGGCGCTCGCGAAGCCGCTGTGGCGCGACCTCGTCAAGTACTCGAACGAAGGCAAGTACGGCGAGTTCGCCAGGAACTTCTCCAGCGCGCTCGCGCTCGCCATGAACCAGGTCGTCGCGGGCCACCAGTTCGCCAACAGCGAGCTGGCGAGGAACCTTTCCGAGGACGCCGATGCCCTCGGCATCATCCGCCGGGGCGAGCACGTGACGGTTCTCTACCGGCAGCGCAGCACGAAGAAGCCGGGCGAGTGGCTGGGCCGCCTGGTCCTCGGCTACGAGGACGGCAAGGTCCGGATCTTCGGCGCCTCCATCTTCTGATCGTGTCGCCGGGACCCCACGTGAGCGAAGCCATCCGGGACGGCAAGTTCGTCGAGCTGACCTACAAGGTGACGGACCGGAAGACGGGGCACGTCCTCACCCGGGTCGAGTTCCCCCTGGGCTACGTCCACGGGCACAACGAGATCCTGGCGCCCTCGGTCCACGCGCAGCTCGAGGGCAGGCGCGCCGGCGACGTGATCGAGGTGGCGATCGACGGCAGCCAGATCTTCGGCCCGCGGGACGAGTCGCTGGTCTTCACCGACTTCATCGAGAACGTGCCCGAGGAGTACCGCCAGGTCGGCACCTCCATCCTCATGGAGAACGACCGCGGCGAGACCCGCAGCTTTCTCGTCACGCAGGTGGACGACGAAAAACTCACGGTCGACGGCAACAATCCGCTCAGCGGCAGGCAGGTCGTCTTCGTCCTCGAGATCCTGGCCGTGCGCGACGCGACGGACGAGGAGACGAAGGCCGGCGGGGCGATCCCCGCCGCGGGCGTCGGCGTCGACCCGGCGCGCCTGAGACCCGTTGGCTGATCTTCCCGAGCATTCCCCACAACACCCGCGAGAAAGGTGCCTCATGAGCGATCACAAACCGCCGCCCGCCAAGGTTCCCGACGGCCACACGCGTTTCCTGACGACGCGCCAGATGCCCCCGAACGAAAAGGGGTTCGTCGGCTACGAGACCATCTGGGAACCGTTCCAGAAGGAAGCCGAATACCAGACGCCGAAGAAGCCGTAGGCGTGATGCCGCGGCCCGGACGAGCAGGGCCTGGAGGATCGACATGAAAGTCAGCCAGTACATGACCCGCCCGGTCGTGACGGTCGGGCCGGATACCGAGTTCCACCGGGCATTCGACCTGATGCGCAGCCGGCGAATCCACCATCTGCCGGTCGTCGAGGGCGACCGCGTGATCGGCATGATCGCCGAGCGTGACGTGCTGCTCGCCGCCGCGAACTACGGCTCGGCCGAGGTGCCCGTCGGCGAGATCATGCGCGGCGGCCCTCCGGTCTGCGTCCCGGCGAACGCCCAGCTGAAGGAGGCCGCCCGGCTGCTGGTGGCCCACCATATCGGCAGCCTTCCCGTCCTGGACGCCGGCAAGACCCTGGTCGGCATCATCACGGAGACCGACATCTTCAAGATCGCCGCCGGGATGCTGAACGCCCGGCCGGAGAGGAAGAAGCCGGCGAAGAGGGCCGCGGGAAGGACTCCCGCGGGAACCGGCAGGAAGTCGGTGAAGGCGACCGCCCCGGGCAAGCGCAAGACGGCGCGCAAGCCCGCCGCGAAGAAGGGCGCGAAGAGGAAATAGCGGCATCGACCCGGCCGGGAAGCCGGGATGGCGAGCATCGTCGCGACTGAGCGCGCGGGGAGGATCCGGCTTTGGGTACGCTGACACCGAAACTGCGCGCCATCGGCGTGCCGGTCAACGACTACTATGTCGAGGAATTCGTCGACATTCCGAAGTTCCGCTACAACAAGATCCCGCTGCAGACGGTCACCAAGGACAAGGACGGCTTCCGCCTGAAGCTGGACGAGAAGGACCACCCGGAATACTTCATCGCGAGGAAGGACGTTTCCCCGCCCAACTCGGGCGGCAACACGACGAACGTCTTCCTGAGCCTCGTGGCGCTCTATTCCGCGATGCAGGTCGACATCCAGTTCAAGATCATCCTGCCCGAGGACCGCGCGTCGATCGCCCAGCAGGAAATCGACGCCCACGTCTTCAACGACGTGAACATCGTCCAGGTGCATACGCCCATCTGGGGCCCGCGCGAGTGCTACAACGGCAATGCGCACGGGCGGACGTACCTGCTCGTCTCGCCGCACCCGCCGATCGACACGCTGGATGCCGAGATCAAGACGAGGTTCAGGAGGGCGGACAACATCCCCATCATCACGCCGGGATACCTGAACAGCTACCTGGGCCCGCAGGTCATCGTGCCCACGGGCATCGGCTTCGACACGATCAAGCCGCGCGTCGGCAATAACGACGTCATCGTCTGCCTGAACGACGACGAGCTGATCGAGAAGTTCGGCACGCAGATCTTCCCCGACGAGATGTCGAACGAGGTCCTGCTGAACATCACGGAGCGGTTCACCAAGAACCACAACCCGCACATGGATCCCAGCATGACCTTCGCGCTGGGCTTCTCGAACGGCGGGTCGCTGACGTGCTACCAGTACCAGAACAAGCAGTACCTGATACACCTTCCCCTGGACGCGCAGGAGTCCACGAGGATCGCGGAGACGTTCGACGACCCGCTGGTCGACGCCGCGTTCAACGGCAAGTACCAGGTCGGGCGCGGCGATGCGCGCATCGCCGGGCACATGTTCTATCCCTACTTCGTGGACGTCCTGAACGACGGCCTGACGGCCGCGTTCGCCGCTTCCGAGATGGGCGCGGCCCTGTCGGCGCTGATGCACCATTCCAAGAAGTCCAACATCACGACCTTCAACCCGGATGCCCTGAACAAGCTGGTCGTCCGGTGCATCGACAAGGTCGAGCGCGGGCAGTCCAAGGGCGTGAACCTGACCTCCGCGGGCTAGCCGGCCGTCGGGTTCGCCCGACGACCCGGGTCCCCGACCCGCGACGGGGCCGGCCCTCTCGGCATCCCCGTTTTTATGCTTGAATAAGCCCCTCTAATAGGGGACCGGGCAATGGCGGATCGGCGGCTCCAGGTGTTCCACGCGGTCGCGAAGCACCTCTCGTTCACCAAGGCGGGGGAAGCCCTCTGCATGACCCAGCCGGCCGTGACCTTCCAGGTCCGCCAGCTGGAAGAGCACTTCAACACGCGGCTCTTCGACCGCACCCATGGCCGCATCTGCCTCACGCCCGCGGGGGCCGTCGCGTTCGCGCATGCCGAGAGGATCCTCGCGCTGACGGCGGAGCTCGAGTCGGCCCTGAGGGACATGGGCGGCCAGGTCGCGGGCCCCCTGCTCATCGGCGCGAGCACCACGATCGCGGACTTCCTGCTGCCGCAGATCCTCGGGGAATTCAAGGCGGCCCATCCCGGGGTGGTGCCGAGCCTCTTCGTGGGCAATTCCGAGACGGTCCAGGAGCGCCTGCGCGAACGGGCCCTTGACATCGGGTTCATCGAGGGCGATTCGTACCTGCCGGCGCTCGCGGGCGAGCGGCTGTGCAGCGACGAGCTGCAGGTCGTCTGCGCCCCCGGGCACCCGCTGGCGAGGCGCAGGTCGGTGGCGGCCGGCGCCCTCGTCGAGCACGCCTATCTCTCGCGCGAACAGGGCTCGGGCACGCGCGAGGTGATCGACCATTACCTCGAGAGGGCCGGGATCGAGCCCGGGTCGCTCCACGTGGTGATGGAGGCGAGCAGCCCGGAGGCCCTCAAGGGACTGGTTGCGGCCGGCATGGGCATCGCGATCGTGCCGCGCGTCTCCGTCGAGAAGGAAGTGCGGCTGGGCCTGCTCGTGCGCATCCCCCTCGCGCCGCCGCTCACGCGGCAGCTGACGGCCGTCTATCCCCGGGAGCGCATCCAGTCCGGGCTCGTCGGGGCCTTCGTGCAGTTCGCCAGGCGCAGGCTGGATGCCCCTCCGGGGAGGGAGGCGGCGGCCGAGGGACTCGCGCTCAGCGCGCAGAGTGCCCCGTGAGCTTCACCTCGACCCTGTCCTTCGCGTCGATCGTCGCGTAGTACTCCCGCAGGATCTCGAGGACCTCCGGGCGGCTGAACTCCGCGGGCACTTCCGCGCCCTCCGAGAGCCACTTGCGAAGCTTCGTCCCCGAGACGAGCAGCCGGTCGGCGTCGCCATGCGGGCAGGTGCGCGCGGAGGCCATGCCACCACATCGGTAACACCAAAAGGTCCAGTCGATCTTCAGCGGCTTGGTCTCGAGGGCGTCGTGCGGGATCTGGTCGAAGACATGGTGCGCGTCGAAGGGCCCGTAGTAGCTCCCCACCCCCGCGTGGTCGCGTCCGACGATCTGGTGCGAGCAGCCGTAGTTCTGCCGGAAGAGCGCGTGCAGCAGCGCCTCCCGCGGACCCGCGTAGCGCATGTCCAGCGGGTAGCCGGCCTGCACCACCGTCTTGCCGAGGAAGTACTTCTCGGTGAGCACGCCGATCGCCTTCGTGCGCACGTCGGCCGGGATGTCCCCGGGCTTGAGGTTTCCCAGCAGCGAGTGGATGAGGACCCCGTCGCAGACCTCGATGGCCACCTTGGCCAGGTACTCGTGCGAGCGGTGCATGGGGTTACGAGTCTGGAATGCCGCCACCCGCGACCACCCGAGCCGTTCGAACTCCGCCCGGGTCTCGGCGGGCGTCATGAAGAGCGCGCCGTACTTCGCCTTGAAGCCGCCGTCGGAGAGCACCTTGACGGGGCCGGCGAGGTTCACCTCGCCCTGGGCCATCACCATCTGCACGCCGGGATGCTCGGCTTCCGTCGTCCGGAACACGCACGCGCACTCGTGCGCCTTGTCGATCGCGTACTTCTCGGTGACGAGCATCGTGGCGAGGATCGAGCCGTCGTCCGGGTCGAGGAGCGCGAGCTCCCCCCCGACGGCGATCGCGCCGGCCTCCGCCTCCCGCGCGGAGAGCGTGATGGGGATGGGCCAGAAAAGCCCGGAGGCCGTGCGCATGCCGTCGCAGACGCCCTGCCAGTCCGCGTGCGTCATGAAGCCCTCCAGGGGCGTGAATCCCCCGATGCCCATCATGATGAGGTCGCCCTTCTCGCGCGAGCTCACCGTGAGCCGCGGGAGCTTCTTCGCGCGGGATAGCTCGGCCGCGAGGGCGGCGCCCTCGAGCGCGAGCGGTCGCAGCGGCCCGCCGCCATGGGGATTCACGAGCGCCATGTCATTTCCTCCTGTGGTCTGCCGTTCTTCATCGCCGGTGTCGCCGCGGCGCTAGGCCACGGCCTGGTAGTAGAGGTTCTGCGGGTGGTTCGCCTCGGCGAAGAAGAACCACCGCTCCGCCATGAGTCCCGCCATCTGGATCGCGATGGCCGAAACCAGCAGCGCGTGCGAGCCGTTGCCGAGGTGCCCCGCGAGAAGCGCCGCGGGCACGACGAAGGCGGCCGCGAGGAAGATCCACTTCACCGAGCGCAAGAAGGACGCTGCCTGGCCGTGGAAGAACTCATGCGTGTTGAACGAGCCCGCCGTGAAGCCCTGCGAGATCTGCCGGATCGCGGGGTGGCGAACCCCGATGGCGGTCTGCAACGTGCTCACGGGGCGCAGCCGGGCGTTGCGCACCAGGGAAGCCCCGCGAGAGGCCGCGCCCAGGGCCGTGAACACGAGCGCCCAGCCGGCGAAGAAGGTCGCCTCGCCGGGGGCGAGCACGGTGGCTAGCGCCGCGGCGGCGGTGAATCCCGAGGCGGTGCCGAGCAGGACGTAGTTGGCGACCGTGAGGGGACTGTGCCACTCGCGCAGGAACTTCAGGCATGCGTAGATCATGCCGGTGCACACGAAGAGCGCGAAGGCGAGAATGGCGCCCGCGGCCCCGATGGCCATGCTCGCGTCGATCGCCACGCCCCCCGGCAGGCGGGCGAGGACGGGATTGAAGCCGGTCAGGTGCGCGGCCGCGTAGAGGAAGACCGCTCCCATGAGCGCCGGCAGCACGATCACCTCGCGCGACAGCCACGAGGTGCGCCACATCGCCGCCGAGCGCCACGCGCGCTCCGGCCGGCCGAGGTGGAAGAAGGAGGCCACGAGCCCGGCCAGGAGGAGCGCCAGCGAGGCTGCCGCGGCCGGGCCGTACAGGCCCCGGGAGCCTCCCGGGGAGAGCACGCCGAACAGCGCGTAGGTCTGGTGCGTGACCATCGCGAGGAACAGCCCCTGCCCGGCGCCGAGCAGGGTGGTGAGCAGGATGACGGAGAGGGCCGGTCGCATGCGGTGGGGCGCCTACCAGGTGACGGCGTCGTCCAGCGTGGGCTCGCCCTTGGCGGGGCGGGGCAGCTGGCGATCGACCTTGAGGGGGTTGTCGGCGCGCTCGAGCTCGTCGGCGTGGATGTGCACGCGGGTCTTGCGGCGCGGCAGGTAGTGGTTGGCCGGGTGCGTTCCCCACTCCGGCATCAGGGCGTAGCCGCCCTCCTCGCGGATGGCGCGCGAGACCTCGCTCGCGGGATCGTGGATGTCGCCGAAGAGGCGCGCCGAGGTCGGGCAGGCCATCACGCAGGCCGGCTTGCGTTCCTGCGCCGGGAGCGAGGCGTCGTAGATGCGATCGACGCACAGGGTGCACTTCTTCATCACGCGGTTCTGGTCGTCGAGCTCGCGCGCGCCGTACGGG
>JAHCLE010000100.1 GCA_026125445.1 Burkholderiales bacterium | reverse complement strand
GGCATGGACGTCCTCGTGGAATCCCACGATGCGGGACAGCTCGAGCGCGCACTCCGGCTGGAAACGCCCCTTATCGGCGTGAACAACCGGGACCTGCGGAGCTTCGAAATCCGGCTGGAAACCACCCTGGAGCTCGTCGGGCGGGTGCCGGCCGGCAGGATTCTCGTGACGGAGAGCGGAATCGCGACTCCGGAGGACGTGGAACGCTTGCGGGGAATGAAAGTAGGCGCTTACTTGGTAGGAAGCGCCTTCATGGCCGCGGACGACCCCGGAAAGGAGCTTTCGCGGCTCTTTTCGGGGGCCTGAAAAGGGCGTTGCAGACGCGCAACAACGAGGGGGGGTTGTTGCACATTTCCCACCCCCCCCTTGAGAGAAGGGCCCGGGTTTGGCATCATGCTATCGGCTTCTCAATAAATATCTGGGAGAAGTGCCAAGAATCGGGGCGAAGATCCCCAAGAGGTTCCCAAGCGCTTTAAGTGAATTCGGCCTCACTTCAACAAAGGAGATTCTGATGAACAAGAAACTGATCGCGCTGGCAGTGGCGGGCGCCTGCTTTGCCCCGACCGTCATGGCCCAGACCGCGAACCCCGTGACCCTCTACGGCCGCATCTACATCACGGCCGAGCAATCGAAGGTCGACGGCGGGACGGCTCCCCAGTCCAGCCGCATCCGCATGGTGGACCAGGCGTCGTACCTCGGCGTGCGCGGCACGGAAGACCTGGGTGGCGGCCTCAAGGCGTTCTTCCAGCTCGAGACGGCTTTCGATCCCCAGGACGCGTCCGGCACGTTCGCCAACCGCAACAGCGGCGTGGGCCTGCAGGGTGGCTGGGGTAGCGTCATCCTCGGCCGTTGGGACACCCCGATGAAGGTCACGCAGACGGCGGTCGACCCCTGGGGCGACCTGACCCCCGGCGACATCACCGGCGCCGCGCTGGACCAAGGCAACTTCAGCCGCCGCCAGTCGAACATGATCCAGTACTGGTCGCCCGACTGGTCCGGCTTCACGCTGCGCGCGGGCTACGTGCCCAACGAAGGCAAGGTCGACGCCGCCGGCTCCACCCCTGGCCGTGACCCGAGCCTGACCAGCGTCTCGCTCGCCTACAGCAAGGGCCCGATCTACGTCGCCTACGCGTACGAAGAGCACAAGGACCAGATCGCCACCTCCGGTGCCGCCGGCGGTGCTGGCAAGGAAGAAGGCAACGCGATCGCCGCCCGCTTCACCATGGGCAAGTTCCGCATCATGGGCCACTACGGCGAGTACAAGAAGCCCAACTCGGCCAAGGACAAGTCCTACATGGTCGGCTTCGACTGGAACTTCGCCGGCAAGCACGTCCTGCTGGGTTCCTACCAGAACGCCGAAGTCGGCACGCCGGATTGCGACATGTACTCCGTCGGCTACCGCTACGACTTCAGCAAGCGCACGTTCTTCATCGCGAGCTACACCGAAGTCGACAACTCGCCTGGCATGAACTGCAACTACGGTACCGCCGGCACGGGCGGCACGGGTGGCGACCTGTCCAACTTCGCGGTTGGCGTGCGTCACATCTTCTGATCCCCACGGATCAGGCAGCAAGCTCCACGGGCGCGGCGAAAGCCGCGCCCGTTTTCTTTTCCGGGCCCCCGTCGGCACTCGCGAGGGTTAGCATATCGGCATGACACACTCCTCGCTGGATCGCCTCCTGATCGCTGCCGACAACGCGCTGAGGACCCTGTCCGGCGCCGTGTCGCCTTCGCGGCCCACGCCCGGCAGGAAGCCCGGGGCCGACGAGCGGGCTGCCGAGGCGGTTCACGTCGCGGGCCTCATGCGCGTCGACCATGCGGGAGAGGTGTGCGCGCAGGCCCTCTATGCCGGCCAGTCGCTCATGGCCCGCGATCCGCGCGTGCGCGCCGCGCTGGAGAAGGCCGGTGCCGAGGAGCGCGACCACCTCGCGTGGTGTGCCGAGCGCCTGCGCGAGCTCGACTCGCATCCGAGCCTTCTTTCCCCCTTCTGGTACGCGGGGTCCTTCGCGCTGGGCGTGGTCTCGGGTGCGGCGGGCGACCGCTGGAGCATGGGCTTCCTCGTCGAGACGGAGCGCCAGGTCGAGAAGCACATCGACGGGCACATCGAGCAGCTTCCGCCGGACGACGCGCGCAGCCGCGCGATCCTCGAGCAGATGCGCGTGGACGAGATCGCGCACGCGGAGAGCGGGCGGTCGCATGGCGGCGAGGAGCTGCCCGCGCCCGTCAAGGGCGCGATGCGCCTGATGGCGAAGGTGATGACGGAGACGGCCTACCGGTTCTAGCCGGCCGCCTTCAGGCCTCGCGGATCTCGAAGTCGGCGGTGACCTCTGCGGTCTTCGCGAGCATGATCGTCGCGGAGCAGTACTTCTCCTTCGAGAGCTTGATCGCCCGCTCGACCTGGGCCGGGTTGAGCCCGCGGCCCGTCACCACGTAGTGCATGTGAATGCGGGTGAAGACCTTCGGGTCCTCCGGCGCGCGCTCCGCCTCGAGCTCGACCACGCAGTCGACGAAGTCCTGCCGCGCCTTGCGCAGGATGTGCACGACGTCGATCGCGCTGCAGCCGCCCGCGCCCATGAGGACCATCTCCATGGGCCGCGCGCCGAGGTTGCGGCCGCCCACGTCGGGAGAAGCGTCCATCACCACCGCATGCCCGCTGCCGCTTTCGGCCACGAAGGTGATCCCCTCGACCAGCTTCACTCGCGCCTTCATACCGACTCCCTGACTTGCTGGGCCTTGAGCCACGCGTTGAGGAGGCTCCACGCCACGGCGAGCAGCGCGGGACCCACGAAGATGCCGATGAACCCGAATGCCACCACGCCGCCGAACACGCCGAGCACGACCAGCAGCATCGAGAGGTTGCCCGCGCGGCTCATGAGGATGGGCTTGATGAAATTGTCGACGGAGCTGATCACCAGTGCGCCGTAGGCGACCATGAAGACCGCCCAGCCCGTCTCGCCCTTCGAGTACAGCCACGCCGCCGCCCCGCCCCAGAGGATGGCCGGGCCCATCGGGATGAACGAAAGCACGAAGGTCAGCGCCGCGAGCGCCATCGCGCCCGGCACCCCGGCGATGAGGAAGCCCACGAGGGCCACGGCCGCCTGGGCGAGCGCCGTGCCGATGAGGCCGTAGACGACACCCCGGATGGCGCTCTGGGCGGTGTCGACTACGGCCTCGCCCTGCTCCCAGCCGGCCAGGCGAGCCATGCCGTCGCGGACCATGCGGGCCACTTCCTCCCCGTCCCGGTAGAAGAAGAACGCCATGAAGATGGCGGCCAGGATCTGCAGGAGGCCCTCGCCGGCGGCCGAGCCGGCCGTCACGAGCAGTCCCTTCGCGGGCTCCGCGGCGCGCCTGACAAGCGCCACGATCTCCTCGCGGTTGCCCAGCAGGCTGTGCCAGTACTCGTCGAGGGAGGCGCCCACGACGGGCAGGCCGGTCACCCAGGCGGGCAGCGCGATCGGGCCGCGGTCGATGAGCCCCCGGACGAAGTCGATCGCCTGGGAAGAGTTGGTGACGAGGCTGATGCCGGCCAGGGCCACGGGCAGCGCGATGGCCACCAACATCGCCAGCACGAACAGGAGGGCCGTGAGCGTGCCCCGGCCGCCCAGCCGGTCCCGGACCCACCGGAAGGCGGGCCAGGTCGACAGGCAGAGGACGGCGGCGAAGAGCAGGGCCGCCAGGAAGGGGCGGATGACGAGGAAGCACGCGATGGCCAGGAAGGCGATCCCGGCGACCCGGGCGTACTGCTCGAAACGGGTGGTGTCCATGGGGGAGGAGGCGGGGAGACGAGAAATTCTAGCCGAGGGGGGCCTTGGCGTCCCTCCTTTCCGCCCCCCGGGAGCCCGGTTTGACACAAGAGCCTGATTTCCCTAAAATTTCGAGTTCGCTTTTCCAAACAAGGGGCCCAAAGTATTTCCGGCGCCCGCCGGAAGCACCCAGGGGCACCATTACGACAAGGACCACCATGAAGACCATTTCCGCCAATCCGCGGACAGTCAAGCGCGACTGGTACGTCGTGGACGCCACCGACAAGGTGCTCGGGCGTCTCGCCGTCGAGGTTTCGCGCCGGCTGCGCGGCAAGCACAAGCCCGAGTTCACCCCGCACGTCGACACCGGCGACTACATCGTCGTGGTCAACGTGGAGAAGCTGCGCGTCACGGGCGCCAAGTCGAGCGACAAGAAGTACTACCGCCACTCGACCTACCCGGGCGGCATCTACGAGACGACCTTCGACAAGCTGCAGGCTCGCCATCCCGACCGCGTCCTCAAGCTCGCGGTGAAGGGCATGCTCCCGAAGGGGCGCCTCGGCTACGCGATGATCAAGAAGCTCAAGATCTACGCGGGCCCCGCGCATCCCCACACCTCCCAGCAGCCCAAGTCCCTCGAGATCTAAGGAGCGACGAGACCATGATCGGCAAGTACAACTACGGCACGGGGCGTCGCAAGAACGCGGTGGCCCGCGTCTTCATCAAGTCGGGCAAGGGCAAGATCACCGTCAACGAGAAGCCGCTGGACGAGTACTTCTCGCGCGAGACGGGGCGCATGATCGTCCGCCAGCCCCTCGAGCTCACCAACCACGCCGAGACGTTCGACATCAAGGTCAACGTGTTCGGCGGCGGCGAGTCCGGCCAGGCCGGCGCGGTGCGCCACGGCATCACGCGCGCCCTCATCGAATACGACCCGACGCTCAAGCCGGCGCTGTCCAAGGCCGGGCTCGTGACGCGCGACGCGCGCGAGGTCGAGCGCAAGAAGGTCGGCCTGCACAAGGCGCGGCGCCGCAAGCAGTACTCGAAACGCTAAGGCGGGAGAGCGCTGTCCGGTTTCGCCGGAGCACGACAAAGCCGCCCCGAAAGGCGGCTTTTTCGTTGATGGGATGTGCCGTGGTCGCCGGAAGGCGACAGGAAAGGTGACGATAGATGATCAAGGCAGGCGTCGTCGGAGGCACGGGATACACGGGGGTGGAGCTCCTGAGGCTGCTCGCGGCCCACCCGGACGTCGAGATCGCGGCGATCACCTCGCGCGGCGAGGCGGGCACGCCCGTGGACCGCCTCTTCCCGTCGCTTCGCAAGCGGGTGGACATCGCCTTCAGCGACCCCGCGAAGACCGATCTCACCGCCTGCCAGTGCGTGTTCTTCGCCACGCCCAACGGGGTGGCCATGGGGCAGGCGAAGCCGCTGGTGGACGCCGGCGTGAAGGTGATCGACCTGTCCGCCGACTTCCGGCTGAAGGACATCGCCACCTGGGAGCGCTGGTACAAGACGAAGCACGCCGCGCCCGATCTCGTGGCCGAGGCCGTGTACGGGCTTCCGGAGATCAACCGCGAGGCGGTCCGCAAGGCCCGGCTCGTGGCCAATCCCGGCTGCTACGCGACCGCGGTGCAGCTCGCGCTGCTGCCGCTCGTCGAGACGGATTTCGTCGACCGCGACCACCTCGTCGCGGACGCCAAGTCCGGCGTGAGCGGCGCGGGACGCAAGGCGGAGATCGACATCCTCTTCTCCGAGGCCGGCGACAACTTCAAGGCCTACGCGGTGGGCGGTCACCGCCACCATCCCGAGATCGTGCAGAGCCTGCGCGCGGCGGGCGGCCGGGACCTGGGCCTCACCTTCGTGCCGCACCTGGTGCCGATGATCCGCGGCATCCTCGCGACGGTGTACGCGAGGGTCACCCGGGAGGCGGACTTCCAGCAGCTCTTCGAGAAGCGCTACGCCGGCGAGCCCTTCGTCGACGTCCTGCCGCCGGGCACGCAGCCCGAGACGCGCTGGGTGCGCGGCTCCAACCATTGCCGCATCGCCGTGCACCGCCCCATGGGCGGCGACACCCTCGTGATCCTGGCCGTCGAGGACAACCTCGTGAAGGGCGCGGCGGGCCAGGCGGTACAGAACATGAACTTGATGTTCGGCCTGCCCGAGACGCGGGGCCTGGAGCAGGTGGCGCTGCTGCCGTGAGAGGTATCGCCCGCCGCCTGCGCAGCAACTTCGGCATCCGCTCGTCGCGGATGACGATCCGCTCGCACCTGGCGTGGTACTGGCGATGGCTCCTCAACATCCTGATGATGGCGGCGGTCGCCGGCATCGTGTGGTGGCTCGTGGAGAACAGCTACCGGATCACCGGCTTCAACCGCGAGGAGGCCCGGCAGCAGATCGCCAACCTCACCGAGCAGAACGCGACCCTCAAGCGCGACCTGGAGGCCGCCCGCACCGTGGCGGCCGAGCGCGACCGCCAGATCGCCATCGACAAGGCCGCGCAGATGGAGCTCGCCCGGAGCGTCACCCAGCTCCAGGAGGAGAACGCGACGCTCAAGGAGGACCTGGGGTTCCTGCGCAACATCATGTCGTCGGGTGCCACGCCCGAGGGCCTGGGCATCGCGAACCTCAAGGTCGAGCAGGACGGCCAGCCCAACGAGTACCGCTACCGCATGCTCCTCACCCAGGGCGGGCAGCGCAAGCAGGACTTCAAGGGAAAGGTCCAGATCCTGGCGCGCGTGGCGAGCGGGGGGGCGATGAGCACCCTCGCGTTTCCCGATGCCGCCGCCGGCGAAGGCGCCGGGGCGGTGGAGTTCCGCTTCTACCAGAAGGTGGACGGCCGGTTCCGGATCCCCGAGGGCGCCGTCCTCAGGGGCTACGAGGTCCGGGTCCTTGCCATTCCCGGGGGACAGGTTAAACTCTCCCGGAGCGTCAACCTGCAATGAGGTAACCCCATGTTCGGAAAGGGCAACAAGCCGAGCCCGATCGACAGCCTGATCGGCGCCGGAACCGTCATCGAAGGCAATATCACCTTCGTGGGCGGGCTTCGCGTCGACGGCCACGTGAAGGGCAACGTGAAGGCCACGGGCAACAAGCCGGGCACCCTGGTGCTCTCCGAGCTCGCCAAGGTGGAAGGGGAGATCGACGTCGCGCACGTGGTGGTCAACGGCACCGTCGCGGGCCCCGTCCGGGCCACGGAGTACGTCGAACTTCTGCCCAAGGCGAGAGTCACAGGGGACGTGGCGTACAAGTCGATCGAGGTCCACGTGGGCGCGATCGTCATGGGGCAACTGGTCTACGAGAACCCCCAGAAGAGCGACAAGGTGGTCGAATTGAAGCCCGCGAGCGGCGCGTCCGACTGACGCGGGCCGCACGGAATTTCCTTAGGAGAACTCCATGAACGACATGTCCACGACGATGCCCGATCCGCTGGTCTTCACCGACAGCGCGGCGAACAAGGTGAAGTCCCTCATCGAGGAGGAGGGCAACGCGGAACTCAAGCTGCGCGTCTTCGTGACGGGCGGGGGCTGCTCGGGCCTGCAGTACGGCTTCACCTTCGACGAGGTCGTCAACGAGGACGACACCGTCATGCAGAAGAACGGCGTGAGCCTGCTCATCGACCCGATGAGCTACCAGTACCTCGTGGGCGCCGAGATCGACTACTCGGAAGGCCTCGAGGGCGCGCAGTTCGTGATCAAGAACCCGAACGCGTCTTCCACCTGCGGCTGCGGGTCCTCGTTTTCCGCATAGGCGGAAAACGCGTCTCGATGAGAAAAGGCGGCGGCAGCCGCCTTTTTCGTTTCAGACGGCGTAGATCGCGCCGAGAACGCGTGGTCCCTGCGCTCCAGTGACGCTAGGCAGGTTGCCGGGCTCGCGCCGGACCGTCCGTCTCGCCAGCCACGCGAAGGCCAGCGCCTCCAGCCATTCAGCGTCCACGCCGAGCGCGTCGGTGGCGTCGAGTCGCCTGCCCGGCATGAGTTCGCGCAGCCGCGCGGCGAGCGCCCGGTTGCGCGCACCGCCACCGCACAGAAACACTTCCGACGCGGCGCTGCAGTGAGCGTCGATCGCACGCGCGATGCCTGTCGCGGTCAGCTCCAGCAGTGTCGCCTGCACGTCGGCGTCGGCTTCCGATCCGGTGAGCGCGCGTTTCAACCAGGCGAGGTTGAACGTGTCGCGCCCGGTGCTCTTGGGCGGGGAAAGTCGGAAGAAATCGTGGGCGAGCAGAGCGTCGAGCAATGCGGGCAGTACCTTGCCCTGAGTTGCCCACGCGCCGTGCTCGTCGTAGGCCTTGCCCAGCCGGTCCGCGATCCAGGCGTCGAGCAGCAGGTTGCCCGGGCCGCAGTCGAAGCCGGTCACCGGCCCGGAAGGCGGCAGGTCGGTGACGTTGGCGATGCCGCCGATGTTGACGATCGCGCGGTGCAGGCCGGCGTCATGGAACAGCTCGCGATGAAAGGCCGGCACCAGCGGCGCACCCTGGCCGCCGGCGGCGATGTCGCGGCTGCGGAAATCGCATGCGACACTGATGCCGGTCAGCTCGGCAAGCAGCGCGCCGTTCACGAGCTGGATCGTGTAGCTGGTATCGGGACGGTGCCGCACGGTCTGGCCGTGACAGCCGACGGCTGTGATCTGCGCGGGCAGCAGTGCCGCCTGCGCGAGCAGGGTCCGGACCGCGGCAGCATAAGCGTGGGAAAGCTGGTTGGCGGCTACGGCCGCGCGATGCAGCTCGTCGCGTCCGCTGTCCTGCAGTGCGAGCAGCGTTTCGCGCAACTGGGGCTGGAACGGCTGGTAGTGGCTGTGGAGCAGGCGGCTACGGCTTTCGCCGAAATCGGCAACCGCCGCGTCAATGCCGTCGAGGCTGGTGCCGGACATCAACCCGACGTAGAGTTCGGGCATCGGCTGCAGAGGGTCAGTCGAGACGGCTGGTGTTGGTTTCGCGCAGCATCGCCAAGCGTTGTGCCATCGGCTCGACGTCAGCCTCGAACGCGGGCATCTGGGCTGCCGTGATCGGTGGCGCGGAAGGCATCACAACGCGCAGCGGATCCTGGTGCACGTTGTTGATGCGGAACTCGTAGTGCAGGTGGGGGCCGGTTGCCCATCCGGTCATGCCGACGAAACCGATGGTGTCACCCTGCGAAACGCGCGTTCCCTTGCGTATGCCCTTGGCGAAACCGGAGAGGTGTGCATACCAGGTGGTGTATTTCGACTGGTGGCGCAGCACGACCAGGTTGCCGTAGCCACCCTGCTGGCCGGTGAATTCGACGATGCCGTCCGCGGTCGCCCGGACGCGGGTGCCGGTCGGCGCGGCGTAGTCTATGCCGCGGTGCGCGCGCCACTGCTTGAGGATCGGATGAAAGCGCGCATTGGTGAAACCGGACGTGATGCGGGAGAATTCGAGAGGGGACCGCAGGAACGCCTTGCGGATGTTCTTCCCGTCGAACGTGTAATATCCGCCCTCGCCATCCGCATTCTGGAAGTAGACCGCCTGATAGGCCTTGCCCTGGTTGATGAACTCGGCCGCGAGCACCTGCCCCGTCCGGACCGGGGTGCCGAGGTGATAGAACGCTTCGTAGACGACAGTGAAGCGGTCACCTCTGCGCAGGTCGCGGTGGAAATCGATGTCGGTGGAGAAAATCTCGGCGATCTGGATCGCCACGGCATCGGAAAGATCGGCGGCGTCGGTGGCGGCGAACAGGGAACTTCTGATCTCGCCCGACTTCATCAGCGTGCGCCGCTCGAGGTCCACCGGCTGCTCGCCGACGGCGAAACCGTCGGGTCCGCGCTCGCCGGTGAAGAGACTGTTGTTGCTCAGGTAGTGCAGTGCGTGCAGCTTGCCGTCGGCGGAAGTCTTGGCGCGTACCATGCGGCCCGCCATCAGCCGATGCAGCGCCCGCGATTCGTTGCCGCGCAATATCCTGACCGCCTCCGGGTCGTCGATCTGCAGGCGGGCGAGCAGGCTGGCGACGGTGTCGCCGTGCTGTATGCGTTCCTCGCGCCAGTACGCTTCGTCGGTATCACTGGCGACCGGGAGTGCGGGCAGTGTGATTTCTTCGACGATTTTCTCGATTTCAGGCCTGTCGATCACGGTGTTGGGCGCGATGCCGAACGCGGCGACGACCCCCACGAAAGGCAGAATCACGGCGGCAGCGAGCCGCGTCAGCTTGTTACCGAGGGCCTGCCGCAGCAGGTTTTGCGCTAGAATCACGCCTCCAGCTTCCCGTATGATTTACTTGAGTTTTTTGACTGGCGGCAGCTTATCAGAATCCTCCGGTATGGCAAACCCGGATTTTCGCATGGTGAAATCCGGGCATCCGAACGATGGCGTCCGTAAAAGCACAGCTTGAAATCATCAAACGCGGCTGCGACGAGCTGCTGGTCGAGGATGAACTGCGGGAGCGGCTGGCGACCGGCCGTCCGTTGCGCGTCAAGGCCGGCTTCGATCCCACCGCGCCCGACCTGCACCTGGGCCACACGGTCCTCATCAACAAGCTCAGGCAGTTTCAGGATCTTGGCCATCACGTGCTGTTCCTGATCGGCGACTTCACCGGGATGATCGGCGATCCCACCGGCAAGAACGCGACGCGGCCGCCGCTGACATCCGAGGAAGTCGCGTGCAACGCGCGCACCTACACCGATCAGATATTCAAAATACTCGACCGCGAAAAGACCGAGGTGGTCTTCAATTCGGCGTGGATGGGCCGGATGAGCGCCGCGGCATGATCAAGCTCGCCGCGACGCACACGGTGGCGCGCATGCTCGAGCGCGACGACTTCTCCAGGCGCTTCAGGGGCAACCAGCCGATCTCCATCCACGAGTTCCTCTATCCGCTGATGCAGGGCTACGACTCGGTGGCGATGAAGGCGGACGTGGAGCTCGGCGGCACGGACCAGAAGTTCAACCTGCTGGTGGGGCGCGAGCTGCAGAAGCACTACGGGCAGGAGCCGCAGGTGATCCTCACGATGCCGCTGCTGGAGGGCCTGGACGGCGTGAACAAGATGTCCAAGTCGCTCGGGAACTACGTCGGCATCCACGACCCGCCGGAGGACATGTTCGGCAAGCTGATGAGCATCTCCGACGAGCTGATGTGGCGATATGTCGAGCTGCTGTCCTTCGAGTCGATGGAAAAGATCCGCGCGAAGAAAAAAGCGGTGGAGCAGGGCGCCAATCCACGCGACGTGAAGTTCGAGTTCGCGCAGGAGGTCGTGGAACGCTTTCACGGGCGGAATGCCGCGCAGTTCGCTGCGCGCAACTTCACCGCCCGGT
>JAHCLE010000010.1 GCA_026125445.1 Burkholderiales bacterium | reverse complement strand
CGACTACTGGCACGACTGGGTGCGCGACCTCTCCATCCCCTTCGAGTGGCAGGACGAGATCATCCGCGCCGCCATCACGCTCAAGCTGGCCGCCTACGACGACACCGGCGCGGTGGTCGCCGCCCTCACGACCTCGATCCCCGAGTCGCCCGCGAGCGGCCGCAACTGGGACTACCGCTTCTGCTGGCTGCGCGACGCCTACTTCGTGGTGAACGCGCTGAACCGCCTCAACGCCACGCGCACGATGGAGCGCTACCTCGGCTACATCATCAACGTGGCGGCGTCGAGCGAAGGCCGCCTGCAGCCCGTCTACCGCATCAGCGGCCGCGCGGACCTCGAGGAATCCATCGTGGACTCGCTTCCGGGCTACCGCGGCATGGGACCGGTGCGCGTGGGCAACCAGGCCTTCCGGCAGCTGCAGAACGACGTCTACGGCTCGGCCATCCTCGCGGCCACGCACGCCTTCTTCGACCGCCGGCTCGCCTCGCTGGGCAACGAGGGGCTCTTCCGCCGCCTCGAGGTCCTGGGCTCGAAGGCCGCCGAGCTGCACGCGACGCCCGATGCCGGGCTCTGGGAGCTGCGCGGGTCGGCGCACGTGCACACGTTCTCGAGCGTGATGTGCTGGGTCGCCTGCGACCGGCTGGCCAAGATCGGGCGGCGGCTGGGACTGGCCGAGCCCGCGGGCCGCTGGCGCGCCGAGGCCGACCGCATCCACGCCGTCATCTCGCAGCGCGCCTGGTCGGCCAAGCGGGGAAGCTTCGTGGCCACCTTCGAGGGCGGCGAGCTCGACGCGAGCCTGCTGCTGCTCGCGGAACTCGGCTTCCTTCGCGCGGACGACCCGCGCTTCGCCGCCACGGTGGACGCCGTCGGGCGCGAGCTGCGGCGCGGCGACTTCATCTTCCGCTACACGCAGCCCGACGACTTCGGCGCGCCCGACAACGCCTTCCTCGTGTGCACCTTCTGGTACATCGACGCGCTCGCGGCCCTGGGCCGGCGCGAGGAGGCGCGCGCCCTCTTCGAATCCACGCTCGCGCGGCGAAACCCGCTGGGGCTGCTGTCGGAGGACGTGGATCCGGCCACCGGCGAGCTCTGGGGCAACTTCCCGCAGACCTACAGCATGGTCGGCCTCATCAACAGCGCCACCCGCCTGTCCATCCCCTGGGACCAGGCCTTCTGAAGGGGCGCGCTTGATCCGCATCGGACTGGACCTGGGCGGCACCAAGACGGAGATCGCCGCGCTCGACCGCGACGGGACGGAGCTCCTGCGCCGGCGCGTGCCCACGCCTGCCGGGGAATACGGGGAGGCCGTGCGCTCCCTGGCGGCGCTCGTGACGCAGGCCGAGGGCGAGCTGGGCCGGCAGGCGAGCGTGGGCCTGGGGCACCCCGGCGCCGTCGATCCGTCCGCGGGCCTGCTGCGCAACGCCTTCGCCACCGTCTTCAACGACCGGCCGCTCGGGGCCGATCTCGGGCGCGCGCTCGCGCGCGAGGTTCGCCTCGAGAACGACGCCAACTGCTTCGCGCTGTCGGAAGCCTCCGACGGGGCCGGCGCCGGCCATCGCATCGTCTTCGGCGCGATCCTGGGCACCGGCGCGGGCTCGGGCATCGTGGTCGAGGGGCGGCTCGTTCGCGGCGCACACGGGCTCGCGGGAGAGTGGGGCCACAACCCGCTGCCGTGGATCCGCGCGGACGAGCTTCCCGGGCCCCGTTGTTACTGCGGGAACGACGGCTGCATCGAGCGCTTCGTTTCCGGCCCCGCGCTGGCGGCCGACCACGAGCGCGCCACCGGCTCGCGCCTCGATCCGGCCGCGATCCTGGCCGCGGCGGCGAACGGCGATGCCGCCTGCCGCGCGAGCCTCGCGCGCCACGAGGAGAGGCTCGCCCGCGCGCTCGCCCACGTGGTGAACCTGGTGGATCCGGACGTGATCGTGCTGGGCGGCGGCCTGTCGCACTTCGACCATCTCTACGCAAGCCTGCCCGCGAGGATCGCCGCGATCGCCTACGCGAAGGCCTCGCCTCCCGTCGTCCGCGCGCGCCACGGCGACGCGAGCGGCGTGCGCGGGGCGGCGATGCTCTGGCCGGCCTGAAGGGCCGGCCTACTTCCCCTTCTTCGCGGGCGACTTGTAGCGCTTCACGCTCGCGAGGATCTCGGCCTTGGCCTCCTCGGGGCCGACCCAGCCCTCGATCCTCACCCACTTGCCCGCCTCCAGGTCCTTGTAGTGGGCGAAGAAGTGGGTGATCTGCTGCAGGAGCATCTCCGGCAGGTCGCGCGGGGTCTCTATGTCGCGGTAGAGGGGTGTCAGCTTGTCGATGGGCACGGCGAGCAGCTTCGTGTCGCCGCCGGCCTCGTCCGTCATCTTGAGCATGCCGATGGGCCGGCAGCGCACCACCACGCCCGGGATGAGCGCGAACGGGGTGATCACGAGGACGTCTGTGGGATCGCCGTCGTCGGAGAGCGTGTGCGGGATGTAGCCGTAGTTGCACGGGTAGTGCATGGAGGTCTGCACGAAGCGGTCCACGAAGAGAGCGCCCGTGGCCTTGTCCACCTCGAACTTGATCGGATCCGCGTGCGCGGGGATCTCGATGATGACGTTGAAGTCGTTGGGAAGGTCGGTGCCGGCGGTGACGCGTTCGAGGTACATGGCGGGGACTTTCGGTGTGGCCGCCAGGGTGGCTGGCGGCGGCAGGCTCGTCGGATGTGGTAAATTGCGTGACGCAGGGCAGCATTATCGCAAGTTCCCGATTTGACTGGCAAAAAAGCCGAATCAAAACGATGAACCGAGCGCTTCCCCTCATCCTCACGCTGGACCAGCACGGCGTCCCGCACCGCTGGGTCACGTGGCAGCAGGCCGTCTGGTACTACGCCAAGGAGCGCGTGGCGTGGGAGACCGGCCGCGAGGCCTTCACGATCTGGGGCGGGCGCTCGCACCTGACCGGGAAGCAGTCGTACATCACGGCGAACTCCATCATCGCCATCCGCGGCAAGGCGCTCGCCATCAAGGGGTTCCACTCCACCCCGCCCCTGAACAACCGCGAACTCTTCCATCGGGACCGCGCCGTGTGCGCCTTCTGCGGCGGCCTCTTCCCGCCCCAGAAGCTCACCTGCGACCACATCCTGCCGATGTCGCGCGGCGGCCGCGACACCTGGATGAACGTGGTGACCGCCTGCCGCGCCTGCAACCAGAGGAAGGGCAACCGCACGCCGGAGGAGGCGCACATGCACCTGCTCTACGCGCCCTACGTGCCCAACCGCGCGGAATTCCTCATCCTCGCCAACCGCCGCATCCTCGCCGACCAGATGGAGTTCCTGAAGCAGCACGTGTCGGCCAACTCGCGCCTGCACGCCGCCTGAGGAAGTGAAAAAAGGGACGGTTCCTGTACCCGTCCCCTATTGAACGGGGGACGGGTACAGGAACCGTCCCTTTTTTCACGTCTTCAGCGCGGCCCGGTCGGGCTTGCCGTTCGCCAGGCGCGGGATCTCGGCAACGAACACGACGCGCGGCAGCTTGTAGCGCGCCAGCCGCGGCGCGAGGAAGGCGCGCATGTCGGGCTCCCCCGGCGAGCGCAGCTGCACGAAGGCGAGCGGCACCTCCCCCCACTTCCCGTCCGCGATGCCGATGACCACCGCGTCGGCCACCTGCGGATGCTCCCGCAGGGCGTGCTCGATCTCGGCCGGATAGACGTTCTCGCCGCCGGAGATGATGAGGTCGTCGCGGCGCGAGAGCACGCGGAGCGACCCGTCCGCGTCCAGCTCTCCCAGGTCGCCCGTGCGCAGCCAGCCGTCCACGATCGCCGCGCGCGTCGCCTCGGCGTCGTCGAGGTAACCGCGCATCACGGTGGGTCCGCGCAGCTCGATCACGCCGTCGGCCGCGATGCGCAGCTCGATGCCGGGAAGCGCCTGCCCGGCCGTTCGCCTTTGCGCCGGGGCGGCGCCGGGCCGCACGAGGGTCGCCATCGCGCACGATTCGGTGAGCCCGTAGCTCGCGAGCGCCTGCGGGCACGCCTCCAGCAGCGCCGGGCTCACCGGCCCGCCGCCCACAACCGCCGCGCGCACGCGCGCCGGCATCCCCTTCCCGCCGCGCGCTTCCAGGAGGCGGCGCAGCGTCGCGTCGACCACGGAGAGGTGCGTCACCGCCTGCTCCTCGACCGAGCGCCCGAGCTCGTCGGCCGCGAACGACGCCGGCAGGACGACGCAGGCGCCCGAGAGCAGGCAGCGCTCCACGATCCCCATGCCGCCCACGTGGAAGAAAGGCAGCGAGGCAAGCCAGCGATCTCCCGGCGCGAGCGGCAGCACGGCGCACGAGGCCCGCGCCGCGGCGAGCTGGTTGCCGCGCGTGAGCACGGCGCCCTTGGGCCGTCCCGTGGTCCCGGAGGTGAAGACGATGGCCGCCTCGCGCGCCGGATCGTCCTGGCCGGCCGCGGCTTCCGCGTTCACGGATGCGAGCGTTCGCCATTCCGCCAGCGACACGAGCCGGGCCGCGCACACCGCGCGCGCGGCCAGCGCGTCGCCCGCGATCACGACGCGCAATCGCGCACGCGCCACCTGCCAGTTGATCTCGGCGTCGGCCAGCCGCGTGTTGAGGGGCACGAGGACGCCTCCCACCCGCGCCACCGCCAGCGCGATGACGATCCACTCCACCGAGTTCTCGGCCCACAGCCCGACGCGGTGGCGCTCCCGAACCCCCAGCGAGCGAAGCCTTCCGGCCGCCGCCGCCACGCGGTCCCCGAGCGCCTCGCGCGAGACGGTCTCGCTCCAGGAGACGATCGCCGGCGTCACGGCGTGCGCTCGCGGAGGCGCACGCCCAGCCCGGGTCCCTTCGGCAGGCGCATCCGGCCGTCGTGGGGCGGATCCAGCCCCTCCACCGGCGCCTCCTCCAGAAGCCCCGCGGTGGCCAGCCCGTGCGCCCTCTCCGGTCCCGGCAGGCTCGCCGCGAGGTGCAGCGCGCCCGCCACGCCCACGGCCGTCTCGAGGATCGAGGTGATCACCACGCCCAGCCCCGCGTCGATGGCGGCCACGGCCAGCTTGCGCGTGGGCCGCAGCCCGCCCAGCGCCATGGGCTTGAGGACGAGGAAGTCCGCGCCGCGGCTGCGCAGCACGCCCTCGCCCTCCTCGAGCGTGGCCGGATCGGCGGCCACCGGGATGTTGACGCGCCGGCCCACGGCGCGGAGGTCGCCCGCGACGGGGTCCTCGACATACTCGATGTCGCAGGCCTCCACCGCGCGCAGCACCGCGATCGCCGTCTCCTCGTCCCAGGCGCCGTTGGCGTCGATGCGGATGGCCACCCCCGCGCCCACCCGCTCGCGCACCGCGAGGAGGCGCGCGACGTCCACCTCCGGCTTCGCGGCGGCCACCTTCACCTTGAGGGTGCGAAATCCCGCCGACACCGCGCGCCCCGCTTCGTCCGCCAGCGCCTGCGGATCGGGCGCGAAGAGCATCGCGTTCACCGCGACCTGCGGGCGCGGCGCGTCCGACAGCACCCAGGCGAGCGGGCGGCCGAAGCGCTGCGCCTCGAGGTCGAGCTCGGCGAGGTCGAAGGCTGCGTCGCGGAAGGGCCCCTGCGCGAGCGCCTCCTCCAGGGAGGCAGCCGTCTCCACGCGCCCCAGGGGCGCGGCCTCGCCCAGCCCCACGCGCCCGTCGTCCGCCTCGAGGCGAAGCCAGGCGCCACGCCGCTCCACCCACTCGCCCGCGCCCGTCGCGACGGGTTCGCGGAAGGCGATGGCGTAGGGGATGAATTCGTGGCGCACGCGAGGGCCCGCGCGCGGGCCCGGTCAGGGCACGCGCCTGAACTTGCGGAAGTCGGGGCGGCGCTTCTCGACGTAGGCGTTGCGGCCCTCCTGCGCCTCCTCGCTCATGTAGTAGAGGAGCGTGGCGTTGCCCGCGAGCTCCTGCACGCCGGACTCGCCGTCGTAGACCGCGTTGAACGCGCTCTTGAGGCAGCGAAGCGCGAGCGGGCTGTGCTGCAGGATCTCGCGGCACATCGCGACCGTCGCCTTCTCCAGGTCCTTCAGCGGCACCACCTCGTTCACGAGCCCCATCGCGAGCGCCTGCCTCGCGTCGTACTGGCGGCAGGTGAACCAGATCTCCTTGGCCTTCTTGGGCCCCACGAGGTCGGCGAGGATGCTCGAGCCGAAGCCGCCGTCGAAGCTGCCCACGCGCGGGCCCGTCTGGCCGAAGCGCGCGTTGTCCGCGGCGATGGTGATGTCGCACACCACGTGCAGCACGTGACCTCCTCCGATGGCATATCCCGCCACCATCGCGATCACCGGCTTGGGGCAGGAGCGGATCTGCTTCTGCAGGTCCAGCACGTTCAGGCGCGGCACGCCGTCCGGGCCCACGTAGCCCTTCTCGCCGCGGATGCGCTGGTCGCCGCCGGAGCAGAACGCGAGGTCGCCCGCGCCGGTGAGCACGATGACGCCGATCTCGGGGTCCTCGTGCGCGTCGCGAAACGCCCGCGCCAGCTCGTGCAGCGTCGTGGGCCGGAAGGCGTTCCTCACATCGGGCCGGTTGATCGTGAGTTTCGCGATGCCCTCGGCCTTGTGGTACAGGATGTCCTCGTAGCGGCCGACGGACCGCCAGGCGGCAGCGGGGATCACGGTGCTCTTCGCGGCGTCGGGTTTCTTCCGGGTGGCGCGGGCCTGCGTCTTCCTGGTCATGCGTCGATGCTCCCTTGCAAGAATGCTTCGAGTTCGGCGGCGAAGGCCTGCGCGCGCTCCAGCGGCACGGCGTGCCCCGCGTCCGGGACGAGGACGAGCCTCGCGCCGGGAATGCGGCCCGCCATGTCGCGCGCGATGGCCGCGAATTTCGTGTCGAGGCTGCCGGCCATCGCCAGCACCGGCATCTCCAGGCGCGCGAGCTCGCCGTGCAGCGCGGGCTGGAAGCCGGTGCCGAAGGCGCGCAGCGCCGCGGCGAGCTTCCCGGGATCCTGCGCCAGGCGCTGCCGGCGCATCGCCTCGCGCAGCTCCGGTGCGAGCGCGGCCTGCGTCGCGAAGAGCGGGTTCGCTTCCCAGTGCCGGCTGAAGGCCTCGATGCCGTCGCGCTCGATCGAGTCGGCGAGCTCGAGGTCGGCCTTCGTGCGCGCCTCGCGTTCGGCGTCGTCGGCGATGCCGGGCGTGGCACCCACGAGGGCAAGGGCCGCCACGCGCCGCGCATGGCGCAGGGCGAAGGCGAGCGCGAGCCGCCCGCCCATCGAGTAGCCCGCGAGCGCGAGGCGCTCCACGCCCAGGCTGTCGAGGAGAGCCGCCAGCGCATCGGCCGCGCGCTCCAGGCGCCACGCTCCGGGGGGCCGCGGCGCCCCGGTCGCGCCATGGCCCGGCAGGTCCGGGAAGATGCAGCGCCGCGACGGCAGCGCGTTGGCCGCGGGCATCCAGAACTCGCCCGTGCCGGTGAAGCCGTGCAGCAGGACGAGCGGGACGCCCGCGCGCGGGCCGCGGCTGCGTACCTGCCACGAAATCCCGCCGGCATCCAGGCGCTCGGCGTGCACGCCCGGCAGGCTCGCGGTCGCGGCCTGCTCGCGCGCCGTGCGCGCTCGCTCGGTGCGCCACTCGATCACGCGCGTGCCGCCGCGCGAGAGCGTCGCCGACACGAGCGAGGACACCTCTTCCAGCGTCGCGGCCACGACGTGCTCGATGCCGGACGCGCGCGAGGCGGCGGCGAGGTCGCAGCCGTGCGGCGTGCCGAAGAGCGGCTCGAAGAATTCCTCGTGCCGCGCCACGGGCAGGTGCGAGAAGATGCCGCCGCCATCGTTCTCGAGGAGCAGGATGGCGAGCGGCGTGGCGAGGTCGCGCGCGGCCCGCAGCCCGCCCGCGTCGTGCAGGAAGGCGAGGTCGCCCGTCACCAGGAGCGTGGGCTTGCGGCTGCCGACGGCCACGCCGATGGCGGTGGAGACCACGCCGTCGATGCCGTTGGCGCCGCGGTTGGCCAGCACCTCGACGCCGTTGGCGAGCTCGGCCGCGTAGAACTCCGCCCAGCGGATGGGCATGCTGCTCGACAGGAAGATGGCCGATCCCGCCGGGGCCGCGCCGCAGGCCGCCACCACGGCCGCGGCCTCCTTCGGGGCCATCGGCACGAGCGCCCGCGCGCCCGCCTCGCCGGCGGCCAGCGCCGCGAGCCAGCCTTCGTCGCGCGCGCCTCGCCTGGCCTGCGCCGCGAGCGCCTCGCACAGTGCCGCCGCCGGAGCGATGACGACTTCGCCCACCACCCCGTCGGGGTCGCGGCGCCGCGCGTCGGGCTGGACGGCGACCATCGGCGCGCGGTGGCGCGCGAGCCAGGTCGCCAGCGTCCTCGAGGTCGGGATGCCGCCCAGGCGGAGGATGAAGTCCGGCGCGAGCGCCGCCACCGCCTCGTCGCGCAGGAAGAGGTCGGCCTGCGCGCAGGCGAGAGCGCCCTCGGGAACCGGCTCGCCGCGAAGCCCGGAGGCGATGTCGGCGAACACCGGCGCGCCCGCCGCGCTCGCCAGCGCGAGCACCGCCCACGCGTCGGCCGCACGCACCGCCTCGGGTCCCGCGAGGATGAGCGGGCGGCGTGCCGCCTCGAGCCGCGCCGCCAGCGAGGCGAGCACGGCGGCAGCCGGCATCGCGGGCGCGGAAGTTGCCGCGGAACCTGGCGAGACCGCCAGGCGGGCGGCGACCTGCGACCACTGCGAATCGCATTCGGGCATTTCCCGAGGCGCAGGCACGAGCGGCTCTCGAAACGGCACGTTGAGGTGCACCGGCCCCATCGCGCCCTCGCGCGCGAGGCGGCAGGCCTCGAGCGCCGCGGCAGCGGCCTGCTCGGGCGACGCGCCCGGCTCGTCGGCGCAAGGCAGGTCGCGGAAGTGGCGCGCGTGCGTGCCGTAGAGATCCAGCTGGTCGATCGTCTGCGCGGCCCCCGTGCCGCGAAGCTCGGGCGGGCGGTCCGCGGTGAGCACGACCAGCGGCACGCCCGCGAGGTTGGCCTCGGCCACGGCGGGAAGGAAGTTGGCGGCCGCGGTTCCCGAGGTGCAGGCGAGCGCCACGGGAGCGCGGGTCGCCTTGGCGATTCCCAGCGCGAGGAAGGCGGCGCTCCTCTCGTCGATCTGCACGCTCAACGCGATCCGGGGCTCGAGGCGCGCGGCGATGGCGAGCGGCGAGGAGCGCGAGCCGGGGCTCAGGCACAGGTGGCGCACGCCGCCCGCGACGAGCCCCTCCACGAGGGCCCGTCCCCACAGGAGGTTCGCCCGCGCCGTGGCCGCGCCGCCCGCGCGCGGGGCGCCGCCGCCGTCGGCAGCGGTCACGCGCGCTCCGAGAACAGGTGGATGAAGGAGGCGGCCTTGCGCGCGGTCTCGTCCCACTCCGCGCCCGGGTCGGAGCCGCGCACGATGCCGGCGCCGCCGAAGGCCGTCATGCGGTTGCCGCGCACGATGCCGGAGCGGATGGCCACCGCGAAGTCGGCGGCGTCGGCGCCGATCCAGCCCACGAGTCCCGCGTACCAGCCGCGCGAGCGGCCCTCGAGGGCGTGGATGAGGTCCATGGCCGCCAGCCGCGGCGAGCCGCCCACGGCGGGCGTCGGGTGCAGCCCCGCGACGATCTCGCTCAGGCCCACGCCCTGGCGAAGCTGCGCCCGGATCGGGCTCCACAGGTGAAGCACGCCGGGAAGCGCCAGGATGCGCGGCGCCTCCGGGGACTGCACGGAGCGCACGTGCGGGGCGATGGCCGCGAGGATCTCCTCGAGGACGATGCGGTGCTCCCTGCCGTCCTTCTCGCTCGCGAGGAGCGCGGCGGCGTTGCGCGCCTCGTCCCCGGGCGAGAGGCCGCGCGCGATGGTGCCCGCGAGGCAATCGCAGGAGATCGCCGCGCCGTGCTGGGCGACGAGCCGCTCGGGGCTGGCGCCCATGAAGGCCGACCCGGCCTCGAAGCGAAGGCAGAAGCGCAGGCCGTGCGGCTCGCCCGCGTGCACGAGGCGGTGCAGGGCCCAGGGATCGATCTCGCGCTCGGCGTCGAGGAGGATGTCGCGCGCGAGCACGACCTTGCGCACGGCGCCCGAGTCGATCGCGCGCAGCGCCTCCTGCACGGCGTGCGTCCAGCGCTCGCGCGAGCCCTCCGCGATCGCTTCCCGCACGCGGATGCGGTTCGGGGCGGGCGCAGCCTGGCGCGCGGCCTCCCGCAGGCGCCCGACGATGTCGTGGGCCTCGGCCTCGGGCGTGCCGAGCACCGTGACCTCGGCCCGCGCTCCCGCCTGGCGCAGCAGCACGCGCGGCAGGACGAAGCGCGCCGCCTGGCCGCCGGGCCAGCCCTCGTTCGCGCCGTGGCGCGGATCGAAGGCCACGCCTCCGATGTAGCGGACGAGCCCCGGCTCCGGGGCGAGCCTCGCGAGCAGGCGCACGCGCTCGCGCGCCCGCGCGAGCAGCTCGTAGGCGGCGACGAATCCCGAGCCCGCCGGCGCCACGAGGGAATCGATCTCGCCCAGGGCGAGCCAGCGCTCGCCGCCGGCGGAGGAATCCGACCAGGCGATCTGGGGCAGGAAAGGCGCGAGCGTCCCCAGCCGCGCGGGCAGCGCGTGGATGTCGTCGCAGTCGAGGGTCGCACGCACGCCCGCGGCCGCGGCGCCCGGCGCAAGCGCCGGCGTCGACGTCACCACGTCATCCACGGGAATCCTCCGACCGCTGTCGCGGGTGTTGCGCCAAGGGGACCGGTCGCTCGTTGTTCGGGAAGCGGAATTATACAAACCGCGCCCGGCGGGCGCCTGCGCGGCGTCAATCGTGCCCGGCCGGGAGAGGCATTAGAAAAACTATCGCATCGCTTTCGGAAATCTCGCTTGTGGGCGCCTTCGCTGCGGCGCAGCATTTTCCCATCGAAGCGCGGCCTCGGCCGTCGGGTGCTGCGCCGGACACGGAGAAGCGAAAACCATGCGACTCAAAGTCACTTCCTCGAAGGTGGTCCTCGAACCCGGCCAGGTCCTCACGATCGACGACGCGAAGGGCGTGCACATCCGTCCCGTCGGCGCCCGCGTGTGGGTCACCGAAGAAGGCGACTGCAGCGACTTCGTCGTGAACCCGGGCGAGGAATTCGTGGTGTCCCGCAAGGGCCGCACGGTCGTCCAGGCCATCGACACCACCTGGGTCGACCTCCGGGAAGCCGCCTAGGCGATCTCCCGCCTCAGCCAGTTCACGAAGGCGCGCGCCTCGGGGCGGTTCTCCGCGCCCGGGGCGTAGATCGCGTGCAGGGCGCGCGGCACCTGCATCCGCTTGCCGAAGAGAGCCGCGAGCCTGCCCTCCTCCACGAGGGAATCCACCACCGACATCCGCCCCAGGGCCACGCCCTGGCCGTGCACGGCCGCGTTCACCACCTGGTCGTACTGGTCGTAGGCGAGCGTGCCGCCCGGCACGAGGTCGGCCACGCCGTTGGCCTCCAGCCACGCCGCCCAGCTCAGCCACGGCCAGCGCCCCTGCGGGTCGTGCAGCAGGAGCATCACGTGATGGCGCAGGTCGGCGGGCTGCGCCAGCGGCGCCTTCGACTCGCGCAGGTAGGCGGGGCTCGCCACCGGGCAGAGGCGCTCGCCCACCAGCCGCACCGAGCCCGGCGGCTCCCTGCCTGAAGGAACGTCGCGGACGGCCACGTCGATGCCCTCGCGCTCCAGGTCGAGCGTGAGGTGGGTGGCGGCGATGCGCACGTCGATGCCGGGATGGGCCTGGCGGAACCGGCCCAGGCGCGGCACCAGCCAGATCGAGGCGAAGGAGCCGGTGGTGGTGACGGTGAGCACGTGCCCGCGCGTGGACTCGCGAAGGCGCTGCGTGGCTGCGCGCAGCTCCGCGAGGGCGGCGGCCGCGGCGCGGTAGTAGGCCTGGCCCGCCTCGGTGAGCTCGAGCGCCTTGTGCCGGCGCTCGAAGAGCTTCACCCCCAGGAATTCCTCGAGCGCCTGCACCTGCCGGCTCACCGCCGACTGGGTGACGAAGAGCTCCTGCGCCGCCTGCGTGAACGACAGGCGCCGGGCGGCGGCCTCGAAGCCTCGCACGAGGTCCAGCGGCGGCAGGGGACGGCGGGGATTATGCATGCGCTGGGATCATGCAAGGCATTCCGGTTTTTCGTTTGTCCCTCAGTGGCGCTGTAACGATACTGGGCGCACCCGACGAACATTCTGCATTCCCGGAACGCATTCATCAAGGAGGCCGCCATGCAGCTGAGACTCGACTCCCCCGTTCTCACCCTCGAGGCGGGCCAGTTCCTGGCCCTCGACGACGCCCTCGGCACCCGCATCCAGGCGCGCGAAGGCACCCTCTGGATCACGGAGGAAGGCGAGCCGCAGGACTTCATCGTGGCGGCGGGCGAGTCCTTCGTCGTGAGGCGCGCCGGCCGCACCCTCGTCCAGGCGATGGCCGACTCCCGCGTCGCCCTGCGCGACGAGGAGCCGCGCGGAATGCCGGGCGAGCTGCTCGGCGAGGAGCGCCTCCTCGAGGCGCGCTTCCGCGCCCAGCGCCTCCTCGGCGCCTAGGCTTCCCCGGCTTCCGGCACCGCGCGGTCGAGCAGCATCGCGTCGCCGTACGAGAAGAACCGGTAGCGGGCCGCCACCGCGTGCGCATAGGCGCGACGGATGGCCCCGGTGCCCGCAAAGGCGCACACGAGCATGAGCAGCGTCGATTTCGGGAGGTGGAAGTTGGTGAGCAGGCGGTCGACGACCCGGAAGCGGTACCCCGGGACGATGAAGAGCCGCGTCTGCGCCGAGCCCGCGGCGAGCGGCCCCGCGGCGGCGGCCGACTCCAGCGCGCGAAGCGTGGTCGTGCCCACCGCGAGCACCCGCCCTCCCCTGGCCCTCGCCGCCGCGATCGCGCTCACGGTTGCCTCCGGGATGCTGTACCACTCCTCGTGCATCACGTGCGCCGAGACGTCCTCGACGCGCACGGGCTGGAAGGTGCCCGCGCCGACGTGCAGCGTCACGCGCGCCGAGGCGATCCCGCGCTCCGCGAGCATGGCGAGCATCGCGGCGTCGAAGTGCAGCCCCGCCGTGGGCGCGGCCACCGCGCCCGGCACCTCGGCGTACACCGTCTGGTAGCGCGACTCGTCCTCGGCCTGCGGCGCGTGCGCGATATAGGGCGGCAGCGGCACCTCGCCATGCGCCGCGAGGACGTCCAGCACGCGCAGGCCGCCCTCGAAGCGCAGCTCGAAGAGGTCCCCCTGGCGCCCCGTGACCTCGGCCGAGACCCCCGGCGCGAAGAGGAGCCTGCGCCCCGCCCTGGGCGACTTGCTCGCGCGCACGTGCGCGAGCGCCGTCCCCTCCCCCGTCACGCGCTCGACCAGCGCCTCCACCTCGCCGCCGGTGTCCTTGCGGCCGCGCAGGCGCGCCTTGATGACGCGCGTGTCGTTGAAGACGAGGAGGTCCTTCGGGTCGAGGAGCGAGGGAAGGTCGCGGAAGGCGAGGTCGCGGAGCGCCCCGCCCGGCTCCACGCGCAGGAGCCGGCTCGCCGAGCGCTGCGGCGCGGGGTGCTGCGCGATGAGCTCCGGCGGCAGCGCGTAGTCGAAGTCGGAGAGCTTCACCGGCCGCGCCGCGCGGCCGGCGGGTCGGCGATTGGCATGCGTCGATTATACTTTCCCCTCCATCCACGGCCGGGATGGCGGAATCGGTAGACGCAGCGGACTCAAAATCCGCCGGTGGCGACACCGTGAGGGTTCGAGTCCCTCTCCCGGCACCAGGAGCGCGCCGAGGTACCGCATCCGTGGCCCGACGAGAACGCCGAATCCGACATGACCGCAGGGACGGGAAGATCGCCGGCGGCGCCTGACCCGGAGCGGGTTGCGGGGCGCGACGCGCCGGCCGCCTCCGCGCCGCGCTCCGTCGAGGAACTCGCCGCCGCCTGCTCCCGCGCCAACCTCGCGCAGGCCGAGAGCATGGCGCGCCAGTTCGTCGCCTCCCATCCCGACGACGAGCGGGCGTGGCACATGCTGGTGACCTACGTCGACCACGGCGGCAACCATGCCGAGGCCGGGCGCCTCGCCGCGCGGGGACGCGAGCGGCTGCCGTCGAGCCGCCCCCTTCGCTTCGCCCGGGCCCGCGCGCTGGCGCAATGCGGGCGGATGGAAGAGGCGGCCTCGCTGCTCGGGAAACCCGACCGTTCGCACGAGGAATCCCTGCTCCTCGCGGAGGTCGAGCTCGCGCGCGACCCGGAGGCGGCGGGCCGGATCTACGAGTCGCTCGCGCAGGACCTGCCGGGCAATCCCGTCGCCGCCTTCGGGCTGCACGCCGCGGCCGTCGCGCGCCGGTCGCCGGGAAGGCGGCCGGAGGTCGGCTTCCTGCTCGTCGCGGACTGGCACGGCTGGATCCAGAGGTCCATCGCCGAGGCTCTCGACGCCCGCGGCATCGCCTTCGCGTGCACGACGAGCCCGTGGATGCTCGCGGCCCAGCGACCGAAGATCGTGGTCCTGTCCTCGCCCACGCCTCCGCTCATGCGCGAGCTGCGCCTGATGCTCCCCGGCACGCGCTTCGTGAACACGCGCCACGGCGTCTCGGTAAACGGCAAGAACTACGGCCTCTACTCCGCGGCCGCTTGCGACCACGTTTGCGCCAGCAGCGAATGGCAGGCCGGGGAGATCCGCCGACTCGCCCTGCTCGACGAGGAGAGGGTCTGGGCCACGGGTTACCCGCAGATGGACGGGATGATCCGGCGCCTGCGCAAGGCATCCGCGGACGAGCGGGGACGGCCGCGGCGCGTGCTTTTCGCGCCGACCTTCAATCCCGAGCTCAGCGCAGCGTTCCTCGCCGGCGAGGATCCGGTCGCGGCGATCCGCGGGAGAGACGAGTCGATCCGCGTCGTCCTCAACGCCCATCCGCAGCTGCGCTTCGACGCGCCGCGCCTGCTCGCGGCGTGGCGGGATCTGGCGCGCACGCGGCCCAACGTCGAGTACCGGGATGCCGGCAGCTGCGACACCGTGGCGCTCCTCGCGGACGCGGACGTGCTCGTTTCCGACGTGTCGAGCATGGCCACGCAGTTCCTGGCGCTCGACCGCCCGCTGGTCCGGCTGCTCGACGTCGCCCGTGCGCGCGCGTCGAGCGCCTTCGATCCCGGCGCGACGGAGTGGCAGCTGGGGCCGGTGTCCACGACCGTCGGCCGGCGCGAGGACCTGGCCGCCGCCGTGAAGCGCGCCCTTTCCGGGCCGGAGCCGCCGGACGTCGCCGCCCGTCGCGCCCGCCTGCGCGAGGAGCTCTTCGGCACGCTGGCCGACGGCCGGGCGGGGGAGCGAATCGCGCAGCGGCTCGCGCAGCTCCGGGACGAGACGGAACCTTGGCGCGGGACGCGGCCATGAAGTTCACCTACGTGACCACCTGCAAGGGCCGTCTGGCCCACCTCTCGCAAACCCTCCCCGCGGCCGTGGCCCAGGAGGACGCGGACTGGGTCGTGGTCGACTACGGCTGCCCCGACGGCGCCGGCAACTGGGTGCTCGAACACTTCCCGCAGGTGAAGGTGGTCCGCGTGACCGACGACGCGGGGTTCAACGCCGCACGGGCGCGCAACCTCGGCGCCGCGGCCGCGCAGTCGGAATGGCTCGCCTTCGTCGATGCCGACGTGCAGTTGGCGCCGGACTTCTTCCGGCGGGTCTCTCCCGGCCTCGCCCACGGGCACTTCTACCTTCCGGATTCGGGCGACCCGAACACCTGGGGCTCGTGCCTCGTGGAGCGCTCCGCGTTCCTCGCGGCCGGCGGCTACGACGAGGCCATCGAGGGCTGGGGCGGCGAGGACAACGACCTGTACGCGGCGCTCGCGCTGCAGGGCGTGCGGCGCGGCTTCTATCCCGGCGGCTTCGTGACGCCCATCCGCCATTCCGACGAGGAGCGCACGCGCTTCCACCGCATCAAGGGCGTGGACCGCACGACGCGCCTCAACTTCGTCTATCGCGCCCTCAAGTTCGACGTGATGCGCGCCGTCGCGCGCGCGCTCGGCCTCGAGGAAAGGCGCCGGCTGCGCCAGGTGGCCGTGCAGATGGTGGAGGCGGCCGCGGCGGGCGCGGCGGTTCCCGTGCGGGTGGACCTTCCCGAGCGCGAGATCAAGACGCGGCCCGCGCTGCCGGAAGGCCGGGGTCCGCGCCTTCGCTGCTCGCTCGTGTACGAGATCGCGGGCTACGGCGAGGAAGTGGACGTCGCCCCCGGCGACGACCCGGGGCGCGACACTTCGCCGACGCGGGCCGACCCATGACGCCCGCCGGCTCCTACCGCCACGATCCGCGCCGCTGGAGCTTCCTCGTCCCGGCCGCGGGCTCCGGCGACCGGCTCGGGCGGGGACCGAAGTGCCTGCTGCCGCTGGGAGGCGAGGCGCTCTGGCAGCGCGCCGTGCGCCGGGCGCGGGAGTTCGCGGGTCAGGTGTTGCTCGCGGTGCCGGAGGCGTGCGTGGCGGACATCCGCCGCGCCGATCCCGCCTGCGTGGTGATGGCCGGGGGCGATTCGCGGCAGGAATCGGTCGCGAGGCTGCTGGCCGCCGCCACCGGCGACCGGATCCTCATCCACGACGTGGCGCGGCCCTTCGGTTCCCGGCGGCTCCTGCACGAGGTCGCCGCCCTGGGCGAGCGCACCGGGGCCGCGGGTTGCCTCGAGGCGTTCGATTCCCCCGTGGCACGGGCGCGCGACGGCGGCCTGGCTGGACTCCTCGCGCTCGCGGATGCGGGCCAGGTGCGCTCCCCGCTCGCCTTCCATCGCGCCGTCCTCGAGGAAGCGCATCGGAGGGCCCGCGAAGCCGGGCTCGTCGCGCGCTCCACGGTCGAGCTGGTCGTGCGAGCCGGGCTGCCCTTCGCGTTCGCCGCCTCGGAGCCGGACAACATCAAGATCACCAACGCGGACGGATACCGCCTCGCGCAATTGCTCGTCGCCGCCTGGGACGAGGCGCAGGCGCGGTCCGCCGACCCGGGCGGGCGCCCATGAGCGACGCGTCCGCGGCGCCCCCGAAGTAGAATGCCCACCGCGCCGGCGCTCCGGCGCCCGGAACGCGACCATGCCTCCTCCCGACATCCTCGTCCGCCTGGACGCGGTCACCAAGGACTACCCGAAGCTCGCCACGGGCGGCGATCGCCTGCGCGCGCTGGCCGCGCTGATGCTGCGGCGCCGCGAGGCGCCCAGCTTCCGCGCGCTCGACTCGATCGACCTCGAGGTGCGGCGCGGCGAGTCGGTGGGCGTGATCGGCGAGAACGGCGCCGGCAAGTCGACGCTCCTCAAGATCATCGCCGGCGTGTCGCGGCCCTCGGCGGGCACGGTCGAGGTGTCGGGACGCATCGGCGCGCTCCTCGAGCTCGGCAGCGGCTTCCATCCCGAGTACACGGGCCGCGAGAACATCGGGCTCTCGGGCGCGCTCGCCGGCCTCTCGCCGCGCGAGCTCGCGCGAAAGACGCAGTCGATCATCGACTTCGCCGACATCGGCAGCCACATCGACGACCCGATCAAGCACTACTCGTCGGGCATGGTCGTGCGCCTGGGCTTCGCCGTGGCCACCGCGCTCGATCCCGAGCTGCTCATCACCGACGAGGTGCTCGCCGTCGGCGACGAGTCCTTCCAGAAGAAGTGCATCGAGTGGCTGGAGCGCTACCGCGCGGCCGGGGGCACGCTGCTCCTCGTCTCGCACAGCATGTACCACGTCCAGACCCTGTGCACCCGCGCCCTGTGGCTGCACCATGGACGCGCGCGGATGCAGGGTGCAGCCTTCGATGTGACGCGCGAGTACCTCGCATACCACGAGGCCAAGTCCGCGGCCAGGGCCGACGCCCCGCCGCCACCGCTCGGCTCCACTCCCCGCATCGTCTCCTTGTGGTCCGAGGACTCCGGGGGGCGCCCGCAGGACGTCTTTCCCATGGGCGGGACGGCCGTCGCGCAGATCGTCGCCTACGATCCCGACGACCGCCCGCCGGTCGTCCTCGCCGGCATCGCGCGCGTGAACGGCGTGGGGATCAGCGGCACGCATTCGAACGACTTCGATTTCGTTCCCGCCCGCCTCGCCCCCAACCACTTCGGCTACGCGATCCGCTACGGGCCCCTGGAGCTGCTTCCGGGCAAGTACATCTTCCGCGTGCACGCCCTGGATCCCGCCGGACTGAGGCTGTTCGACACCGTGACGAGCGAGTTCACGGTGACGGGCGAGATCCGCGACTATGGGTTCGTCCGCCCGCGCCAGACCTGGTTGCCGGGCCGTGGCAGGCCCTGACCCCCGCCCCGACGCCGGCACCGGAGCCGAACCCGTATGATAATCAGGTCCTTGGCGGCCCTTTCCGGCCGCCTACTGCCGAAAGCCCATTCGTGAGCGTCATCCCGCTGCATCCCGTTCAAGGCCCCGCGAGCCCGGCGAAGCCGAAGCACATCTTCATGCTGCAGTTCGACATCGTGCGCGGGTGCCAGCTTCGCTGCCTCGGGTGCCCGACGCCGATGATCGAGCCCAAGGTGTACCGCATTCCCGTGGAGGACTTCGCTCGTTGCCTGCGCAACATCGACGTCGAGCGCATCGCCTACCTGCGGCTGTACCGCGAGGGCGAGCCGCTGCTGCACCGGCAGCTCGCCTCGCTCGTGGCGGAGATCCCCCGCCAGAGCTGGAAGGCTTCGATCGTCGAGATCAGCACGAACGCGCAGTGGGTCGACTGGGGCCAGTTCGAGGAGGCCATGCGCCTGGAGGTCGTGAACCGCCTCGTCGTCAGTTGCGACGGCGACGGCACCCCGGAGGAATACGAGCGCCTTCGCCCGCCGTCGAAGTGGGAGAAGCTCATGGAGTTCCTCGAGCGGGCCCGGGTGCTACGCGACCGCTGGGCGCCGGCGATGCAACTGGGCACGCGCACCATCGTGCGCACCCGCCAGGACGCGCAGCGCTGGGAGAATCTCCTGCGCCCGATGGGGTGGACGCCCGAGTTCCGCAAGTGGATGGCACTGCCGCAGGCCAAGGAGAACCTCACCGGGCGCGTGGTCGTCGTTCCCCGCGGCCACTGCGTGTACGCGGCGGACGCGTCGGAATTCGTCCACAAGCAGTGGTTCGGCGAGATGAACCAGCTCTACGTCGACGGCGACGGCACCGTCGTGCCCTGCTGCATCCATCCGCACGCCGCCGTGCTGGGCGACCTGCGCACGCAGCGATACAGCGAAATCCTGCGCGACGAGCCCCGCCGTCGGCTGCTGGCCGCCATGGACTCGAGCCGGGCGACGATGAGCATCTGCGGGGAGTGCGACGTGGGACCCCCGGGCGACGAAGGCCCCTCGTACTGGAGCACCTTCGCCTACTGGAACCCGGAGAAACCCGAGCTTCCCGAAGGCTGACCCGGGGGAGCGGCCCGGACCCGCCCGGGCTCACAGCATCCGTCCGTCGCTTCCGCGGCGATGGAGCGCGCCCTCGGTCACCACGAAGTCGACCGGTATGTCCCACGCCTGCGGATGGATCGTCTCCATGCGCGCCAGCTCGTAGGTGACGCCGATCACGCGCGGGCGCACGGCGAGGCTCGCGAGCGTGCGGTCGAAGAAGCCGGCGCCGTAGCCCAGCCGGTAGCCTCCCGGGTCCCAGCCGTTCATGGGCAGCAGCACCGTGTCCGGGATCACCTCGCGCGACTCGGCGGGATAGGGGATCTTCATCGCGCCCTCCGCGAGGCGCACGCCGGGATGCCACTCGCGGAAGGCGAGCGGCGTCCGCGGCGCCACCACCACCGGCAGCGCCGTCGTCGCGCCCCGCTCGCGAAGCCGTCGGGCGAGGTAGCGCGGGTCGTACTCGGCGAGCACCGGCCAGCAGAACGCGACCACGCCGCGCGCGAGATCCGGAAAGCCGGCTTCGAGGCGGGCGTCGATCGCCTCGCGCCAGCGCGCGAGCGTTGCCGGGTCCACCGCGGTGCGCGCGGCGATGAGCCGCTGGCGCTGCGCCTTTCGCCAGGCCCTGAGTTCGTCGGGGGTCATGGGAGGTCGATACACGGTCAGCCGCCAGTCTAGCAGCGCCGCGCGGGGCCTTTCCGTTACACTCGGCCCCGTCAGCGGCCCGCGGGTCGCGCCCGGAGGGGAGTCACGCCATGCGCAAGGTCCTGCTCATCTTCAGCGAACTCACCGACGGCGACGTGGAGTGGCTCTCGAAGTCGGGCGAGCGCATCCACCTCGACGCCGGGACCACGCTGGTTCCCCTCGGGGCCCGCGTCGACAACATCTGGTTCGTGCTCGAGGGCGCCCTCTCGGTGCACACGGCCGCGGGCACGCAGCTCGCGCTCATGGGATCGGGCGAGATCGTGGGCGAGATGTCGCTCGTGGACCCGGCGCCGACCGCGGTGAGCGTTCGGGTGGCGAGCGACGCCACGCTCCTCAGGATCTCGGACGCCACCGTGCGCGCCAAGCTCTCCGCGGACCCGGCCTTCGCCGCGCGCTTCTACCGCGCGCTCTGCGTCTTCCTCGCGAGCCGGCTGCGCAGCACGACGCGGCGCATGGGCTACGGCGACGGGGCCGAGGACGCCGACGCCAAGGACGAGCTCACCGACGACCTGCTCGACAACGTCCACCTCGCCGGCGCGCGCTTCGACCGCATGCTCAAGCGCCTGGCGGGCTGAGGAGCCGATGGCCGCGCCCGACAACGCGATCTTCCGCAAGGCGGCGCTCGAGCGCCTGGCCTCGCCGGAGCGCCTCGACGCGAGGCCGCGCCTGCCCGCCTACCCGCGCCGGCTCGCCGCGGGGATCGCGCTCCTCGCCGTCGCCGTGATCGCCTTCGCCGCATGGCTTCGGTAGCCGCGCAGGCCGCCGCCCCGGCCGCCGCCTCGCGGCTGCCGGACTCGCCCATCGCGCGCGTCCCGACGATCCTGCAGCTCGAGGCGGTGGAGTGCGGCGCCGCCGCGCTGGCGATGGTGCTCGCGCACCACGGCCGCCACGTGCCGCTGGAGGTGCTGCGCTCGGACTGCGGCGTCACGCGCGACGGCAGCAAGGCGGGCGGCATCCTTCGCGCCGCGCGCGGCTACGGCCTCGTCGCGCGCGGCTTCCGCAAGGAGCCCGGCGAGCTCGCGAGCCTGCCGCTTCCCGCCATCGTCTTCTGGAACTTCAACCACTTCGTCGTCCTCGAGGGCTTCCGCGACGGCGAGGCCTGGCTCAACGATCCCGCCATGGGCCGCAGGCGCCTCGACGCGGCCGCGTTCGACGAGGGCTTCACGGGCGTGGTCCTCACCTTCGAGAAGGGTCCGGAGTTCGCGCCCGGGGGCGAGCCGCCCTCCGTGCTGCGCTCGCTCCGTCGCCACCTCGCGGGACTGGGCCCGTCGGTGGCGCTCGCGGTACTCCTCGGGCTCGCCCTCGTGGCGCCGGGGCTCGCGCTGCCGTGGCTCATGGGCCGCTTCGTGGACGAGGTGCTCGCCGCGCGGCTGCCGGGAGTGGCCGAGACGCTGCTCGCGGGCCTGCTCGCGGCGGCGCTCGCGCGCGGAGCGCTCTCCTGGCTGCAGGCGCGGGTGCTCACGGCGGCGTTCACGCGCGCGGCGCTGGGCTCCGCCCGCCGCTTCTTCTCCCACGCCCTGGCCCTGCCGATGGATTTCTACGTGCAGCGCTCGCCGGGCGAGATCGCCTCGCGCGTGGACCTCAACGAGGAGGTGGCGCACACCGTCTCCGCGGACCTCGCGCACCTGGTGCTCGACCTCGTCACCGCCGTCTTCTTCCTCGGCCTCATGCTGCGGCTCGACGTGGGCCTCACGGCGCTGGTCCTCGCCTGCCTCGCCTGCGAGCTCGCGGCGCTGCGCGCCATCAACCGCGTGAACGAGGGCGTGTCGCAGCGCCTGTCGGTGCAGGCGGGCAAGCTCTCGGGCATGGCCACGGGAGGGCTCGCCAACATCGAGAGCATCAAGGCCGGCGGGCAGGAGGGCGCGCTCTTCCTCAAGTGGCTGGGCCTGCAGGTGCAGTTCGCCAACACGGCGGTCGAGTCGCAGCGCGCCACGCTGGCACTCATGCAGGTGCCGGCGCTCGCGGGCCTGGCGGCGCAGCTCGGCGTGCTGGGCCTGGGGTCGCTTCGCATCATGCAGGGCGGCGGGTTCAGCGTCGGCGACCTGGTCGCCTTCCAGGTGCTGCTGGCGGGCTTCACCGCGCCGGTGCACGCGCTCTTCCTCGCCGCGCGCAAGCTGCAGGGGCTGCGCGGGGACATGGCGCGGCTGGACGACGTGCTCAACCATCCCGCCGAGCCGGGCGTGGCGGCGGTGGAGGATCCGCCGTCGGCGATCTCCGGCGCGCGCCCGCGCACGCTCGAGTTCCGCGACGTGACCTTCGGCTATTCCAGGGGCGGCCCGCCCCTCGTCGAGGGCTTCAGCCTCGTGGTCGGCGACGGGCGGCGCGTGGCGCTGGTGGGCGCCTCCGGCTCGGGCAAGTCGACGCTCGCGCGCCTGGCGGCCGGCCTCTACCACCCCTGGAGCGGCGAGATCCTCTTCGACGGGCTCCCGCGCGGGTCCTTCGTGCGCGAGGAGCTCGCGCGCGCCGTGGCCTACGTCGACCAGGACGTGATGCTCTTCGAGGGCAGCGTGCGCGACAACCTCACGATGTGGGACCCGGCCGCGGAGGACGAGGTGATCCGCGCCGCGGCGCGCCACGCCGCCATCGAGGACGAGATCGGCGTGCGCCAGGGCGGGCTCGATGCGCCCCTGCAGGAGGGCGCGCGCAACCTCTCCGGGGGGCAGCGCCAGAGGATCGAGATCGCACGCGCCCTGGCGCGCGGGCCCTCGATCCTCATCCTCGACGAGGCCACCAGCGCACTCGACCCGGCCACGGAATCGGTGGTCGAGGCCAACCTGCGCAAGCGCGGCACCACGTGCCTCGTGATCGCGCACCGGCTGTCCACGGTGCGCGACGCCGACGAGATCCTCGTGCTCGAGAACGGCCGCGTGGTGGAGCGCGGAAGGCACGAGGAGCTCGCGGCGATCGAGGGCGGACGCTACGCGGCCCTCGTCGCGGGCGAGACGGGAGGCGGGTGATGGCCGATCCCGGCGTCGCCTTCCGTTCCACCACGCTGACCGGCGCGCTCGGGCTGCTCGCCGCGCCGCTGGGCGTGCGCGGCGAGGCGGTCGTGCACGAGTTCGCCGACGAGGCCGTTGCGGTGGAAGAAGCCGGCGCGTCGCTCGGCCTGCGTTCGCGGCGCGTGCTGCTCGACGGCCGCTGGTGGGCCGAGGGCGGCACGCCGATGCTCGCCCGCGTGGCCGAGCGGCGCCAGATGCCGCGCGAGAGCGACGCCGCGGCCGCATCGGGCGCCACGGGCTGGGTCGCGCTCGTGCCCCTGCCGCTCGCGGGCTACCGCCTCGTTGCCGTCGACCCTGCCGGGGGGCCGCCGCTCGAGTGGCCGGTGGACGAGGACACGGCGCGCCGGCTCGCCCCCTTCGCCTTAGCCTTCCACCGCAGCTTCGAGCCGCGCCCCCTGGGCACCGTGGACGTGCTGCGCTTCGCCCTCGCGCACGCGCGCGGCGAGGTGGGCGTCCTCGTGGCCACGGGACTGGCGGCGGCGCTCGCGGGGCTGCTCACGCCGGTGGCCACGGGAAGGCTCATCGACCGCGCCATCCCCGCGGGTTCCGCGTCGCTGGCGATTGCCATCGTCGCGGGACTGGCCGCGGCGGGGCTGGCGGCCATCGCGCTCGACGTGCTGCGCACGCTCGCCGTGCTGCGCTTCGAGTCGCGCACCTCGGTGGCGATGCAGGCCGCGGTGCTCGACCGCGTCATCGGCGCGCCGGCGCGCTTCTTCCGCGCCTTCTCGAGCGGCGACCTGGCGCTGCGACTGGGCGCGGTGAACACGGTGCAGCGCACCATCACCGGCGCCTCCATCGGCGCATTCGTCACCGCGATCTTCCTGTCGGCCAACGCCGCGCTCATGCTCGCCTACAGCCCGAAGCTCACCGCGGCGGCCCTGGGCGTGGTCGCGGTTGCGGCCATCCTCTCGGCCGCGCTCGGCGCGGCGCGGCTTTCGATCGGGCGGCGCATCGAGGCCGCCGACGGCAAGCTCTCCGCGATGGCCTTCGAGTACTTCTCCGGCATCGCCAAGCTGCGCGCGGCGGCGGCCGAGTCGCGGGCCTACGCCAACTGGCTCTCGCGCTACCGCGAGTTCCGCGACCTCAACCACCGCAGCGCCTCGCTTTCCAACCTCGAGTCGGTGCTGCTCGCGATCCTGCAGCCGGCCGCGGCCATCCTCGTCCTCTACCTCGCCTGGCAGCTGGCGCAGGCGCCGGCCGCGCGCGCCCTGTCGGTGGGCGAATTCGTCGCCTTCCAGACGGCGATGTTCGGGCTGCTGGGCGGAGTGCACGGCATGGTGGCCACGGCCATCGACCTCGCCGCCCTCGCCCCCGTCTGGGAGCGCGCCAGGCCCATCCTCGCCACGCCGCCGGAGGACAGCGTGCGCGGCAAGATCCGCCACGAGCCCCAGGGCGCCATCGACTTCGTGGGCGTCTCCTTCGCCTATCCGGGCGGCCCGGAGGTGCTCTCCGGCATCGACCTCTCGATCCGGCCCGGCGAGTTCGTGGCGATCGTGGGCGCCAGCGGCTCCGGCAAGTCGACGCTGCTGCGCCTGCTGCTGGGATTCGAGTTTCCGGGGAGCGGCACGGTTCGCTTCGACGGGCGGGTGCTTCCCGCGCTGGACCTCAAGTGCCTGCGCGCCCGGATCGGCACGGTGCTGCAGGGCGGGCGCCTGTGGGCGGGCGACATCCTCACCAACATCGTGGGCGCCTCGAGCCTCACCGTGGACGACGCCTGGGACGCGGCGCGCGCGGCGGGACTGGCCGCCGACATCGAGGCGATGCCCATGGGCATGTACACGCTGGTCGGCGAAGGCGTGAGCACGCTCTCCGGGGGCCAGCGCCAGCGCGTGCTCATCGCGCGCGCGCTCGTGGGCCGGCCACGCATCCTGCTGCTCGACGAGGCGACGAGCGCGCTCGACAACCTGTCGCAGGCGGCGGTGCTGGAGACGCTGGAGGGACTGGAGGCCACGCGCGTGGTCATCGCGCACCGCCTCGCGACGGTGCGCAATGCCGACCGCATCGTGGTGCTGGACCGGGGCCGGATCGTCCAGGCAGGGACGTTCCGGGAGCTGGCCGCCGTCCCGGGCCCCTTCGCCGCGATGCTCGCGCGGCAGGTGGCCTGAAGCGGCGGCCGGGGAAGGCGCGCTAGTTCTTCTTCGTCGCGCCCTCGGCGGACGCGATCTGCGTGCCGGCGAGCGGCGGCTCGCGCTTGGCGGTGACCGTGACCTTGTCGAGCTTCACCACGTTCTGCGGCTGCTCGCGCTTGGCCGTCACGGTGATCTTCTCGAGCTTGACGACCTGCTGGCCGCCGGACACGTTGTCGAGCTGCTGGTCCGAAAGCTCGCCTTCGGGTTGGGCAACCGGTTTCTGTTCTTTGTTCGACATGGCGATCTCCTCGAATCTGTTGCGTTGCGGTCCGGGCTTCCCGCCCGGGGCGAAAGCAAGATAGCACGCTTTCGATGACCGCAATCCTACCGGGGGGCCCCCGGGGGGGCTCAGGCCCATTCGGCAGCCGGAATGCGGAATATTCCGCAAAACCTTTCCGGCCCCCGGAACCGGGGCCCGGGGCGGGCCTCAGCCCGTGGCGAGGACGGTGACGGCCAGGGCGTTGGCGGCGACCACCGCCCAGCCCACTTGCTTGAGCTTCCGGGGAGAAAGGGCCAGCCGGTTGACCGCGACCACCCCCGCCAGGGGAAGGCAGGCGGCCAGGGCGACGGTGCGCCAGCCGGGCAGCCAGACCCAGGCCGCGAGCGCCGCGAGGAGGGCAATCCGGGCGGTCCAGGAGGCGGCCGGCACGACCCAGGGCGTGGCCCCGGTGATGCACGACTTGATGGCATGCACGGCGAGCGTGGCGCTCACCGTGACCGCGAACCACAGCACCGGCGGCCCCCAAAGCGCCGGCCCGTCCGCGCCCCCGGCGGCCGCCACGGGCAGGTGCATGGCGGAGAAGGCCGCGCCGGCGATCACCTCGCCGGGCAGGGTCTTCAGGTTCCTCGAGAGCACCACCGGGACCAGTCCCGCGGCGAACGCGGCGGGAACGAGCGCGAGCCAGCGCACCTCGGGGCGGGCGAGCCACAGGGCGGCCACTCCCGCCGCAACCCCCAGGCCTCCCAGCATGGCGAGGCCGCGGCGCGCGGCCACGGCGTGCTCGTCGCGCGCTCGCTTGCCGCGCACGCCCAGCAGGACGACCAGCGGCTCGTTGGCGAGGAAGAGAAGCACCGCCGCAGCCACGAAGAGCCATGCGGCGGCGCCGGGAGAGGCGAGGACCAGCCCCGAAAGGAGCGGGAAGCCGAGCTCGGCGTAGGCGCCGTGCTCGCGCGGCAAAAGGTGCTTGTTCATGGCACCTTCCAAGATACCGGCACCGCGGCGGCCGCGATGCCGGTTTCGTCAACCCGCGGCCCCTCGGGGGCGGTCAGCTCATCCGGTGGCGCATCGGCCCCGGACCGGGACGCGGGGCGTTGCGCAGCTGCTCGAGCTGTTCCTTCGTGAGGACGGCCTCGGCCTTGGCCCGCGCCTCGAGCCTCGCCTCGAACATCTGCTTGCGCACCGCCGCGCCCTCGTCGTAGAGCTTGCGGGAAGCCTCCAGGTCGAGCTTCGGCGCCTTGGCGATGTCCTGCCCCTTCCAGCGGATCTCGCGCAGCGAGCCCATGAGCGCGTGGTTGCGGCGCTGCAGGTCGCGGCGGATCTCGGTCACCTTGGCGCGCTGCTCGGCCGTGAGGTCGAGCGCCTCCAGCGCGGCGAGCCCGGGGCCCTGCCCCATCGCGCCGCCCATCATGCCCGCGCCGCCGTGCATGCCGCCACGGCCGTGCATCATGCCCCTGCCCCCCATGCCGGGACCCATGCCCTGGCCCATCATGGGGCAATCCTGCGGTCCCGCGCCGGGACCCATGCCCTGCCCGCCCATCATGCCTTGGCCCATCCCCGGCCCCATCTGGGCGGCGGCGAGCGTGGAAAGGGTGGCCGCCGCGAGGGCGGCGATCGCGAATCGGGTTCTCATGGCCTTGCTCCTTGTCGAATGCATGGGAAGAGCATAGGCCGGCGCGACGTCCGCGCGAAGGACGCATTGGCAACAATTTGTGTCCGCGGAAACACCGCCACCGCGCGCAGGCGAACGCCGGGATAATGTCGGCACCGTGACCGACTTCCGCGACCACCACATCCAGAAGGCCCTCGACGAGGCCATCCCGGCCTACCGCCCGGACAAGGACGCCCGGGCGCGACGCAAGCGGATCGCGACGATCGTCGCGCTCGCCCTCCTCGCCTGCGCGGTGTTCTGGACGGTCCTCTACTTCTCGTCGCCGAAGCACGCGGCGCCGGCGCCCAAGGCGATCCCGATCCAGGTCCTGCCTTCGCCCGCGAAGGGCTGAGGGACCGTCAGGCCGCGAACTTCCGGAAGAACTCGCCGAGGGCGGCGACCGCAAGCCCCGCATCCTCGGCCGTCACCGTCTCGGCCGGGTTGTGGCTCACCCCGCCCGCACCGCAGCGCACGAAGAGCATGCCGACCTCGGTCGCGGCGGCCATCACCATCGCGTCGTGGCCGGCGCCGCTCGCGAGCCGGCGCACGGGAACGCCGACGGCGCTCATGCTTTCGGCGAGCAGCTCCTGCAGCCGCGGCGAGCAGGGAGTCGCGCGCACCGCGTGGTTGCGGCGCGTGGCCACGGTCACGCCGCGCTTGGCGGCGATGGCCTCGAAGCGGGCGAAGACGTCGCGCTCCGCCGCCTCACGCACCGCGTCGTCGCCGGAGCGGATGTCCACGGTGAATTCCACGTGCCCCGGGATCACGTTGCCGGTGCCCTCACGCACCTCGAGCACGCCCACGGTGCCGACGAGACCGCCGCCCGTGCGCGCGCGGCTTTCCACTGCGAGGATCATTTCCGCCGCGGCGGCGAGCGCGTCGCGGCGCGAGGCCATCGGCACCGTGCCGGCGTGGCCGGCGGCGCCCGTCACCGTCACGCGGTGGCGCGTGCCGCCGGCGATGACGGTCACCACGCCCAGGGGCAGGCCAGCCTCCAGCAGCACCGGCCCCTGCTCGATGTGCACCTCGACGTAGGCGGCGATCGTGGCGGGATCGCGCGGGTCCGCGGCGATGGCCGCGGGATCGAGCCCGGCGGCGCGCATCGCCTCGTCGAAGCCGATGCCGTCGGCATCCCTCCGGTCGCGGATCGCGGGGTCGAATTGCCCGAGGAAGGCCCGGCTCGCGAGGAAGCTCGTCTGGAATCTCGCCCCCTCCTCGTCGGCGAAGGCGACGACCTCGATGGCGTGCGGCAGCCTCAGGTCCTGGCGGTGCAGGTCCGCCACGCAGGCGAGCGGCACGAGGATGCCCACGACGCCGTCGTACTTGCCGCCGTTTCGCACCGAGTCGAAGTGCGAGCCGGTCACGAGCGCCTTCGCCCCGGGAGCGAGGCCCTCGTAGCGGCCGATCACGCTGCCGGCGCCGTCCACGCGCACGGCCATTCCCGCCTCGCGCATCCATTCGGCGAGCTGGGCCGCGGCGGCGCGGTGCGCGGGGGAAAGCCAGGTGCGCGTGTAGTGGACGGGGGAATCGCTGTGGCGGGCGAGAGCGTCAACGCGGGCCAGAACGTCGCGGCCGATTTCGGCGAAGTCGAATTCGTGGCGTGCCGTCAACACAGCGAGTCCGAATCAGGTCTTCCAGTCGGAGCCCGGAATGATCCGCCGCATGAATTCGTCGAACAGCGGAACCGTGAAGCCCGTATCGCCGTGGCTGGGACTCCAGATCATGCCCTTCGCAATCAATTTGCCCCGCGTGGGGCCGAGGGACGTGACGGGCTTGGCAAGTTCGTCAGCGATGTCACCGGACCGATGCGGGCCTGGCCCGAGTTCAGCCATTGCACGAAGATATTTCTTCTCGCCAGGTGTCAGGCGATCGAAGCGGACGCGGAAGAAACTTTCGTCGAGGGCGGCGATCGCGGACCGCGACGCGACTTGCACATCGGCGAGGGTGATAGGTGACGCCGAGGCCGTGTCCCATGCATGCTTGCCCCACTCTTGGAGAAAGTACGGATAGCCCTTTGTCTCCTTGAGGATCAAGGCGATCGCGTCGGGAACATAGGCCACGCCCATTTCACGGGCCGGCTTCTCGATGGCGGTGGCTGCGGCCTCGCGGGGGAGCGCCCCCACTTCCGGAAACTCGAACAGTCGCTCCGCATACGACTTGGCCTTGCCCATGCGTCCGCGCAACTGCGGCAGCCCGGCACCCACGAGCGTGACGGGGAGGCGTCGCTGGGCGGAACGGTGCAGCGCCGTAATGAGCGCGGCGAGCTCCTCCTCCTTCACGTATTGAAGTTCGTCAACGAACATCACCATCGCGGTGGACGCGTCCTGCGCAGCAGTGCCCACAGTCTCCAGGAGCGCCTGGAGGTCATGTTCGAGGTCACCATTGTCGGCGAGTCCCGCCTCGGGCTCGAGGTCCAGGCCCACTTCGATGTCGTGATATTTCACCTTCAGCGCCTTGGCGAATCCCGCCAGCGCCCGCAGCGCCCGTTCGGCGCCGGCCTTGGCCTTGGCAACGCGACTCAGGCGAAGGAGCGCCTGTCTCAACTGCGGCGCGAGCAGCGCGGGAAGCGATCGGGTTTCAGGCGCTTCGACGCGAATGGTCTGGATTCCGGCGGCTTCCGCGTCGTCACGGATGCGATCGAGAAGGACGGTCTTCCCCACGCCGCGCAAGCCGACCATGAGCACGCTCTTGGTCGGATGCCCGAGTCTCACGCGCTCGATCGCGATGCGGACCTGCTCGCGCAGTTGGTCGCGCCCGGCGAGCTCCGGAGGGGGTGTGCCGGCGCCTGGGGCATAGGGGTTGGTAACCGGATCCATGCTCGCTATGTTATGTCGAAATTAGTCAAATTTCAAGACGTCTATAAATTGACTAATAACAGAATAAACAAAGCGGAACCTATCCCAACCCTATGATTTTAGTACTTTCTTCTCCAAATTGGCTTACCACACGGACGGCCACACGTCGTCCCTTCTTGGCCGGAATGGGGTGGGACCGGAAGCCATAAAGCCGGTCGAAAGCCTCGTCGTCGATCTCCACTTTGAGGGTCTGCTCGACCTTTCGCTTTGTCGTCTGTTTCACGAGGTCCGAAAGGCCCCGCTTCCACTTGTCGAACTCGTCCTTGTCGCCGCCGCAGAAGAACACCTGCCGCACGATGAAGCTGGAGCCGTCGTAGTCGTCGTCCACCATCCAGTAGGCAATGTCCGCGACGGAGCGCGGTTTCACCTCGTCACGGATTGGGTCGTAGATGTCGAGCCCGCGGATTTCCACGACCACGGTGCCATCCCTTTGCTTCTCGGCATGGACATCAGGTTCCCCGATCGTCACGAAGGACGCGGCCTTCTTGTCCTTCTTGACCAGTCCTTCCTGAAGCAAATCGTCGTGCATCCGCACCTTCGTCACGATAAAGCTGCCGTGCTTTGTGGCGATGTCCCGGTTCTCGATGTCGTCATCGAATCGGAAGCCCAGGATCACCAGCCAATCGGCGTCACCGCGAATTCGGCATTCCTTGGCCGCCTCGTTGACCGCCTGCTTGCTGACCGTACCGAACTGCGGGCCGATGTGGAGGTACGCCTTCGCCTCACCGCGATCCGTTGTGTAGAAGCCCTCGGCATGGAGCGCTTCGTGGGCCAGGGGATTGATGCGGGTGAAGACCGCGTTCTCATTTCGGATGCCGTTCTTGATGCCAGCGGATTGAAGATGGGCACATACCCGATCATAGAATTGCGACAGTTGATCAACTTCCGCCTTCCCGGACTGCACGTTCTCGGGCAGTGTCGGATCCAGCCCTTGAAGCGTCTCCACAGTAAACGGCCCACTCACGCGCAACTTGCCTTTGTCCATCTCTGGCTGATCGAACAGGGTTTCTTCCTCCGATGGCTCCCCGTTTGCGATGCTCTTAAGCGTTACATGCCGGACCTTCTTGTAGACAAACCCTTGACGAACGTCAGACCCAACTAAGTCGTGCAACTGAAACCACGGAAATATGGCGGTGACAAGACGCGATTTCGCAATGTTGAGCGCGATTCGTGAAGTATCCATCGTGATCCAACGCCGGCCCCACTGTTCCGAAACGGCGGCAGTAGTCCCGGAACCGCAGGTCGGGTCAATGACGAGGTCCCCAGGGTCTGTTGTCATCAACACACATCTCTCAACGATCTTCTTCACCGTTTGAACTACATACAGCTTTTCGTCCGCGTATCCACCAGTCAAAACGTCGTCCCAGAGATTCGTCAAGCGGAAATACGGAAAGTCGTCCGCGAATCGACGATAACTAAGAGTACTTCCATATGCTTCCAATCGCCCCGCTTCCCCGAGCCTTGCAATTCCAGCATGTGACGTCTTCCACCCTCCCTTTCCAGGTGCATACGACTTCCCTTCCCAATTGACGGGACGAGCGGCTTCACCCGACGACGAAGCGGAAGTAAGGTTGTCTCGCCGATAGACACGTGCCCCGGCCGGCAACAGATTCCACTTTGATGCCTCAATGGCAGTCATGCGCCGATGTTCACCTGTTGGCAGACGAACGTAGTTGTAATTGACCCATCCCTCACCAGATCGCTCCAGGTAGAGCTGACGATACTTCACGGATTCATGGGATCGGGCATACCAGATCAAATAGTCGTTGGTCGCCGGCAATACGTCGGTCCCAATTGCCGGACTGCCCGCGCCCGTCGTCTTTTGAAGCGTGATAAGTGCACAGAACTGCTCGCTCCCAAACACTTCGTCCATCACACTGCGCACGAGATGGACACTCTCGTCGGAGATTTGAACAAAGCACGAACCAGAGTCCGTCAAGAGATCACGCGCAACCAGCATTCTCTCTCTCAAATATGACAGATAGGAGTGAATGCCCAGTTCCCAAGTATCACGAAATGCCTTGATGACCTCCGGCTCGCCTGACAGATTGGCGTCATCGCCATCCTTCACGTTCCTGTCGTTCAACTTCATCTGCCAGTTCGACCCGTACTTGATGCCATATGGCGGGTCGATGTAGATCATCTGAACTTTGCCCGCCATTCCCTCGCGCTCGAGGAGGCTGGTCATCACCAGCAGTGAGTCCCCCTGAATCAGGCGATTCCGCCAGTTCTGGGCATGCTTGTAGTACTGCTTCGGCTTGTCCAGCTCATCCACACCGCCAAGCAGATTCCCGAATGTCTCGTTGATGAAGAGATCGTTCTGCGGGGAGTCGCTCTTCCGGATCTTGTACAGCCGGTGGATGAGCGTCTCGGGTTCGACGTGCTCGTGGCGATAGAGCGAGCGGATATCCACGGACAGCCGCGTCTCGTCGTCGCGAGGCCCGTACTTATTCATCCAGTACAGCTCCGGGTCTCGCCCGCGAGTCGTGACTGGATTCAACGGGAACTCCACCTTCCGCTTGGCCGTGACGACGGGATTCTCCGACTCCATCCCTGCCTCTTCCTGCGAAGGAATGAGCAGCCGCTTGTCGCCTTCATGGTGGATGGCATCGATTCGCTTGCCCGTTCGATGGACATCCGTTGCGGTCTTGCCAGCGCGGGTGGGCTTCTTGGTAGCCATGGGTCTCTCGCTATTTGCAGCCGATTGCCGGACAGAGGATCTTCAGGACTTCCTTGACGGCTTCCGGCTTCAGCGTGCCGAACTGCTTCACGACGGTAGTCGTGTTGACAATGAACACACGATCCGCGCGTATCCAGCTCATGTGCGGAAGGCCGCCCCTCGCGAACTTGGCCGCGTCCAACGCCGTCGAATTGCCAAGGCCGGAAGTGGTGGTGATCGGCGCAATGAGGAAATCGCCGTTCGCGTCGGGCATCGTGAGCACAACCGCGGGCCGCTGCTTCATCCCCGTCTGATCCGAATACATGACATCCAGCATCACGACATCCCCCGGGCTAAGCACCATTCCACACCTCGTCGCCGGGGTTGTCCCATACGTTGGCCATCGAGACCGACTGCGCCTTGGCAAAGAATTGCCGTTCCTGCCGCGCCTCTGCCTCCGCGCGCACTCGTTCGATCGCGTCTGAAATCTGGTTCTTCACCGTGGCGATGTCGGTCGTGATTTCGGCGAAGCCCCACTGCCCCCACATCCCCCGATTGTTCACCGCAGGGAGCCAGCGGTTCTCCAGGTACCAGCGCTTTTCCGCCTTGTCCTGGTTCATCCCCGTGACCTCGACGATGAGATTCACGAACTCATCTTTCCCGTCTCCCACGCGAACTCGAGCGATGAAATCCGGCAGGTATGTACGGTCGCGGCCTTCCTTGACGTACGGAACTCCGAATTGAAGGTAGGCGTTCTTGACGTAGGACTCCACCTCTTTCATCTCGTCCAGCGCCTTGGCCGTAAGCTGCTCCCAGGAATCGGTGTCCGCAACGACCACGTTTACGTGACTTTTCTTCGTGGGAATGGTCTTGCGCGTCGTGTGCCCGGACACGTATCGGGTCGAACCCTCCGGGTTGTAGTGGTTCAGGACGGGCTGAACGCTTGTACGCCCTTGGCGCTGCGCGTGGGATTCGATGGCCCGGTTGATGTGCGCCGCGACCTCCTCACCCTTCCAGTAGACGACGAACCTCCGGTACCGCTCGTCCGTCTCCCCGATCACCTTTACCTTCTCCGCGATCCAGCGCTCGGCAATGCGCCTCAACGCGGCGAACTGTGTCACCTCAGGCCGGTCGTCCTTGTCGCGGAACCGATGGCGGAGAAGCTGCTGGACGAGCCAGAAGAGAACCTCTTGCTCGCGCAACTCGAGGGCCTCGTCCAGGGATAGCACCCGCTTCTCCGGGCCGACAGGCGTTCCGAGAAGCGTCCTGGCCGGCACCTTTGTAAAGTCGAGCCTGAAATCCTCGATCGCCGACAGATCCGCCTCGAGGGGGGCATCGATCGTGTGGACCCGGTAGCCCACCACGTTCGGAAACCGGATCTCGAACTTCTCCCGTTCCGACAAGGCGCGCACCTCGACTGTCGGCACGGGCTCCACATACTCGCTTGCCCCGGGCTTGAACAGCTTGAAGGGCACGCCGATGATGTGTGCGTACTCTGGCGGGAACATCCCCGTCTTCGGGTCGAGAAAATACTCCCTGCGACGAAGCGCCCGGCCTGCCACCTGCTCGCACAATAGCTGCGAATTGAACGCCCGCAGCCCCACGATGTGGGTGACCGTATTGGCATCCCACCCCTCCGTCAGCATCGACACCGACACGACGCAGCGCACGTGGGCACCCAACCTGCCGCGCTTGCCCACCGTGTTCACCACTTCGCGCAGAATCACGGTTTCGTCGACATCCTCCGCGCTTCGCTCCGGATACTGGATGCGGAAATCGCGCTTGAACTGTTCGATCTCTGGGGCGAACACTCGCTTGAACTCCGAATCCACCTGGCCGGAGTATTCCAGCGCGTCGCTGTCGATGAGAAGCGTGGGCGGCTTATTGCGGCGCGCCTTGGTAACAGGGTCGTAGTTCGAGAAGCAGTCAAAGGCGCCCGCGTACGCGATCGTTTCACCCTCCTCGCCTTCCACCTCCCAACCCGCGACGTACTTGAAGACCTCCTTGGACACCGTCGTGTTGTTGCACACGACGATGAATACGGGGGGCTCCGTGAGCAGGTCCATGCGTCGCTCGCCCCTGCCCCGCATGCCCGCTTCGTAGCTCTCGTAATGGCGGACGAACATCTGGAGTGCCGTGACCAGCGTGGCCGGAAGGCTCGGCGGTGCCTCGGCCACCTTCTCATTCTTCTTTTTCGCCTCGCTGCGCGCCCGCTCCTGTCCCTTTCGCGGAAGCTGGTCCTTGCAGTGCTTGTAGAGCTCCCGAAGTACGGGCTGGCCCAATTGCTGGCTGGTGTCCTCCTCCGGAAGGAACGGGATCTTGACCAGCCCCGCTTCGATCGCCTCGATGAGGCCGAAGTCCGTGACTACCCATGGGAAAAGCGAGTAGGCGGGCCAGCCGGAACCAGAGAGGTAATACGGCGTCGCGGAGAGGTCGTACACGCTCCGCACCTGAAAGCGCCGCGCGATCTCCGTCAGGCCCGTGAACCAGACGGCGGCGCGCTCGTTCTCCGTGGCGCTGGCCTCCTCTTCCGTATCGCGCCCCTTCGCCTTCGGCAGATAACAGTGATGGGCTTCGTCATTCAGGATCAGCAGTCGTCGCCCCGGACGGAACTTGCCAAGCACGCGCTTCACGACGAGCGAGAAGTCTTCCAGCGCCTGCCGCTTGTTGCCTTCGTGATCCAATTTCCCGTCGAACGGGCTTCGCTTGTTGCCCGAAAGAACGCGGGGTTCGAAGGCGTGATAATTCGTGACGACGAGACGCGCGTTCAGCGAGTCGAGCTGATCCGCGTACTGGGGTGGCACCAGGGCCCGCTGCCGGTAGTAATCCATTGCGTCCAAGCGATTGCGCGTGCTCGTGTCCACGAACAGCACCTGGAGCCGGTCACGGATCGTGATGCCTGGCGCCACGACGAGAAAGTCGTCGGCATAGTGCGTGTCGTTCCGATATTGCCGGCGGTTCAGGAAGTGATAGAGGATCAGGCAGGCCATGACCACGGTCTTGCCCGTGCCCGTCGCCATCTTGAACGCGATCCGGGGAAGAACCTGTTCCGCATCGTCCGAAACCGTGCGCTGGGAGCGCGTGAGTCGATCGAGAATGTGCGAACCGGCATTCGACCGCTCCGCGATCTCGTTAAGCCAGATCGCGCTTTCGACCGCCTCCTGCTGCGCAAAGAACAACTTGTCGCGATCAGGGCGTTCGTCGTTGCGGAACCAGTAGTCCAGAAGCTCCCGCGTTACGCGGCTAGACACACCGGGATACCCGGAATTCCGCCACGCGGCGACTTCAGCCCTGAGCAGGTTTATGACGTGTTCCCGAAATTCCGTCGCCAGTTCGTTGAGGTCGAACATGGTCGGCTGCGCCTGCGAGGACGGTATAGAAGGCGTATCCGGCGTGAATATCCTCCGGCCATCGCGGATGTCGGAGTAATTGAGATTGCCTTCGCCGTCCGTGGCGTAATGCTTCCTCGGCTCCTCGTAGGGGCTATTGAGGATCGGGCTGTCGGATTTTCTGGCCATAGGCGTGAAGGGTAGTATGCCCTGAGTCGAGGGACACGCTCCAGTCATTGTCGAGCGGCTGGGACTCCCGTGATGAGCCATGCACGAAGCGACTCAGGGTTCCCCGGACGATTGGACCTTGCTATGCAGGACCTTCTCCTTCCACCTTCTCCGCTCGATTCCGCTTGGGTCGAGCGCGAGTACAGCAACCGCCAGCTCGTCCCGGAGCATCCCGCGTTCTTCGCGCGCTGGGAAAAGGACTCCGAGTTCGTCCGCCAGAGCCTTCCCGGCCGCCTGGACCTCCCCTACGGCCCCCACGCTCGCCAGCGGGTGGACTTCTTCCCGGCGACGGCGAGCGAGCGGCTCCTCGTCTTCCTGCACGGCGGCTACTGGCGCGGGCTCGACAAGCGCCTGTTCGCGTGGCTCGCCCCGTCCTGGGTGGCCGAAGGCGTGAGCGTCGCGCTGGTGAACTACCGGCTGTGCCCGGCGGTGGGCATCGCGGACATCGTCGACGACGCGATCGCGGCCCTCAACTGGATCGCGATCCACGCGCCGGTCCACGGAGCCGGGGCCCGGCGCATCGTGGTCGCGGGCCATTCCGCCGGCGGGCACCTCGTTGGCGCGATCTTCGCGGCCTCGCGCGAGCGCTTCGCGTTCGACCTGGCGCGCATCGCGGGAGGCGTGCCCATCAGCGGGCTCTTTGATTTCTCGCCAATGCCGCTCTTCTCCGGCAACGCCGACTTCCGCCTCGACGCCGCCTCCGCCCGCGCGCTCGACCTGCACGACCGGCGCCCGACGATCGAGGCGCCGCTCGCGGTGGCGGTGGGCGGCGACGAGAGCGGCGAGTTCCTCCGCCAGTCGCGCCTCCTCGCCGACCGCTGGGCGCCGCAGGCGCGCGGGCCGCTCGTCCTGCCGGGCCTGCACCATTTCAGCGTGCTGGAGGCGCTCGCCGAGCGCGGCCAGCCCCTGTACGACGCCGCCCTCGCCCTCGCCTGAACAGGCGACGCGTCGGGGACCCGCCTGCGACCGTCAGCGCTTGCGCTGCCAGTGGTAGTTGCGCTCGGCGCGGCGGAGGTCGGCCACCGTGATGTAGCCCTCGCGCGAGGCGCGCGCGAGGAGTATCTGGAAGAGCTGCGCGGTGCACAGGGCGTCGGCGAGCGCGTTGTGGCGCTCGTAGTGCACGATGCCGAAGCGCCCCATCCAGTCGTCGAGCGTCTTGCGCTCCATCGCCTCGGCGGGGAACATGGACTTCACCAGGTCCGCCGCGTCGATCCAGGTCGGCCGCCACTTGACGCCGAGGTGGCGCAGCACCGCACCCTCCAGCATTTCGCGGTCGAAGGGCGCGTTGTAGGCCACCAGCGGACGCCCGCCCGCGAAGGCCATGAAGGCGGCCAGCGCCCGCTGCGGCGCCTCGCCGGAGAGCTGCGCGCCCCGGCCGATGCCGTGCACCAGGATGTTCTCCTTCTCGCTCGCCCGCTCGGGGCGGATCTCGCGGTAGAAGGAGCGTCCCATGACCACGTGCGTGCCCGACATGCGCACCGCCCCGATCGAAAGCAGCGTGTGGTGGCGGACGTCGAGGCCGCTCGTCTCCGTGTCGAGGACGGTCCACTCGCAGGCGGCGAACGGCGCGTGCGGCCGCACGATCGCCGAAGAGCGCCAGGCCTTGAGCAGGAGCCCCGTCTCCTCGTCGAGGGCGGGCCTGGGCCCCGCGATCCGCGCGAGCCAGCTCACAGGTGGTAGTCGAGCGCCAGCCGCTGCTGCATGCTGCGGGCGGTGCGCAGCGCCTCCTTGAGGAGCCGGCGGTCCAGGTCGTTGAGTCCCTCGGGATCGAGGTGATTGTCGGGCGCCTCGCCCCGGCTCACCTGGCGCGTCTGGTGGCGCAGGCGGAAGAGCTGGACGTAGTGGAAGGCCGCCACCCAGCCCTCGGCCTCCTCGCGCGCGAGGCCGCGACGCGCCGCCGCCTCGCGGATGCGGCGGGCCGTCCCCGTGGCCGCCACGCCGGCGGCGAGCGCGAGCACGCGCGCGCAGTCGATGAAGAGCGTGGCGCCGTTCACCTTGAGGTCGATCGTGCGCGCGTGCTCCGGGTCCTCCGACAGGGCGAAGTCGCGCATCACGCCCAGGGGAGGCCGGTTCGCGAGCGCGTTCTGGGCCATGGCGCGCAGGAAGATCGCCTGGTCGCGGATGGCCACGCCCAGCCACTCGCGCAGGCGGTCGGCGAGCTCGGGGTCGCCGTCGAGGGGGCGGAAGTCGAAGAAGATCGTGGCGTTGAGGATCGCCACCGGGTCACCCGAGGAGATCCACGCCGCGAACCGCGCGCGCCACTCGGACTCCGACAGGCACCACTGCGGGTTGCCGGCCATGATCTCGCCGCGGCAGAGCGGGAAGCCGATCTTCGCGAGGACCTCGTTCACCTCCCGCCCGAAGGGCACCAGGCGCGAGCGGACGGCGTCGGCGTTCCCGTCGGCGGGATCGCGGAAGACGAGCCCGTTGTCCTGGTCGGAGGAGAGCGTCTGCTCGTGGCGCCCCTCGGAGCCCATCGCGAGCCAGCAGAAGTCGTCCGGCGCGAGGCCGAAGTCGTCCGCGAGGAGCGCGATCACGCGGCGCGTCAGGCGGTCGTTGAGGCTGGAGAGGATCAGGGTCGCGTGCTCCGAGCTCACGCCCTGCAGCAGGAGGCTGGGAACGAGCGAGCGCACGTCCCTCGCGAGCTTCGCGAGCTGCTCCACCGACCTCGCCACCACGATCTCGCCGCCGATGGAGGTGAGGCCCACCCGCTGCAGGCGGAAGAGGTCGCGCTCGGACACCATGCCGCGCAGCCGCCCCCCCTCGGTGATCACGATGTGGTGGATGCCGAGTTCCGCCATGCGCATCGCAGCCTGGAAGGCGAACTCGTCGGCGTCGAGCGTGGCCGGGTCGCGCGTCATGACGGCGGCGACGGGATCGGTCACCGGGCGACCGGGCAGGGCCACCCGCGAGGCGACGTCGCGCAGCGTGAAGATGCCGGCGAGCTCGCCCTCGCCCCGCGTCACGATCACGGAGCCCACCTTCTGCGAGACCATGAGGTCGAGCGCGTCGCGGATGGGGGCGCTCTCGTCCACGGTGACCACCTCGCGGTGGATGGCCTCGCGAAGCGGCCGCTCGAGCGGCTGGCGCTCCTCGGAGCTCGCGACCACGTCCTTCTGCAGGTTGCCCAGCGCCTGGTGCAGGAGGTGCGCGATGCGGTGCGTGCAGAAGTTGCGGAACACCTCGCTCTGCTCGACGAGGTCGTTGAAGTCGCGCCTCGCGAGCTGGTAGCAGAAGGTATCGTGGGAGGCGCGGTAGGTTCGCGTGACGGGCCGGCCGGCCAGCAGCGCCCCGATGGGAAAGCACTCGCCCTCGTGCAGGGCGAGCTCCACCTCGTCGCTCGCCGTGTCCGCCGAGACGACGACCGCCCCCTGCTTGATGATGTTGGCGCACTCGGGGATGCCCTGGCCGCCCTCGAGGATCACCTCGCCTTCCGAGAAGTAGGCGAGCCTCAACCGCGAGGCGAGGAAGGCGAGGTGCGACTCGCGCATCGCGTTGAACGGCGCGTGCCGGCGCAGCGTGGCCATGGTGGACGCCACGAGCCCGGTGGCGGAGGCGGGCGCGGGAGCGCCGCCCTCGGGGGTCGAAGCCATCGCTCGATGATACCGCCGGGAGGGCGACTCGCGGCCGCCCTCCCGTGCGCGCCGCTAGTGGGAGACCCCTGCGCGGCCGATGCCGGTGTTCGTCCGGACGTAGAGCTCGTCCCACATCGCGAGCGCCCTGCCGTCCTTGAACATGAGCGAGAAGACGATCACCGCGAGGAATCCCAGCGGGATGGAGATGATGCCGGGGTTGCGCAGCTCGAAGAGCGGCTTCTCCAGGCCCACGAGGCTCGTGGTCTGCCCTTCGAACTTCTTCAGCGTCGCCTGGTTGGCCGCGAGATCCTTCTTCGAGGCCGCGATCGCCTTCTCGAGCTTCTCCTTGGCCGCCGCCTCCGTGGCCGCACCCATGTCCGCCTCGAGCTTCGCGATGCGCGCCGTCGCGGTGTCCACGGCCTTCTGCGCCGCGGACGTGATCGCCTTCGGGTAGGTCATGTTCGGCGAGACGAGCACGAGGCCGATGGCCGTGACCGTGCCCACGACCAGGCCGCCCACCACGCCCGCCGTGTTGCAGCGCTTCCAGTAGAGCGTGAGCAGGACCACCGGCAGGTTGGCCGAGGCCGCCACCGCGAAGGCGAGCGCCACCAGGTGCGCGACGTTCTGGCCCTGCGCGAGGATGCCGATCGTGATCGCCATGATGCCCACGATCACCGAGCAGATCCGCGCGGCGCGCACCTCCTCGTCGGAGGTCGCGTGGTCTCCCTTGATCACGCCGACCCACAGGTCGTGGGACATGGCAGAGGCCGCCGCGAGCACCAGGCCCGCCACGACCGCCACGATGGTGGCGAAGGCCACCGCCGCCACGAAGGCGAGCATGAGGTTGCCGAGCATGGAGTCCGCGCCGCCGCCCAGGTGCTGCGCGAGCAGCGGGGCGGCCATGTTGCCGCCCTTGTCTATGGCGGTGATGTTGGTGGGACCCACCTTCATCGCCGCGCCCAGCCCCATGAACAGCGTGAGCACGTAGAAGCCGCCGATGATCGCCATGGCCCAGATGACGCTCTTGCGCGCGGCCTGGGCCGTGGGCACCGTGAAGAAGCGCATGAGGATGTGCGGCAGGCCGAGCAGGCCGAACATCAGCGCCAGGCCGAGGGAGACGGCCTCGAGCGGGCTGGTGATGAGGCCGCCGGGCTGCAGCGCCCCCGGGCCGTGCTGCTTCACCACCTCGGCGTAGAGCGCCACCGGGCTGAAGCCGAACTTGGAGAGCGTCAGCGCGGTGAGGAAGGTGACGCCGATGAGCAGCAGCACCGCCTTGATGATCTGGACCCAGGTGGTCGCGAGCATGCCGCCGAAGAGCACGTAGGCCAGCATCACCACGCCCACGATGATCTCGGCGAACTCGTACTTGAGGCCGAACATGAGCTGGATGAGCGAGCCGGAGCCGACCATCTGGGCGATGGTGTAGAAGAGCACCGTCACGATGCCACCGATGGCGGCGGCGATGCGCACCGGCTTCTGCTGGAGGCGGAAGGCCACCACGTCGGCGAAGGTGAACTTGCCGAGGTTCCGCAGCGGCTCGGCCATGAGGAACATGAGCGCCGGCCAGCCGACCAGCCAGCCGGTGGCGTAGATCATGCCGTCGTAGCCCTTCAGCGCCACCATGCCGGAGATGCCGAGGACGGAGGCGGCCGACATGTAGTCGCCGGCCAGGGCGAAGCCGTTCTGCCGCGCCGAGACGCTGCGGCCGGCCGCGTAGTACTCGGAGGAGGTCTTGGTCTTCCGCGCCGCCCAGTAGGTGATGACCAGGGTGACGAGGAC
>JAHCLE010000001.1 GCA_026125445.1 Burkholderiales bacterium | reverse complement strand
CCGGCTGGGCTACGGCACGCCGCGCTCGCGCCTGGCGGCCTGGCAACCCTGGCTCTACGGCGGCGGCCAGCTCGCGCACATCGTGGGCCTCGTGTGGTCCGGCGGCTACGGCGTGGAGCGCAAGGTCGCCGGCGCGGCCCAGGTGCTGCGCACGCCGCAGGAAGTGGCCGGCATGGGCCTCATGGGCCTGGGCGGGCTCGTGGCCATCCTCGGCGGCCTCGCCTTCGTGGTCGTCGTGATCGGCGCCTTCCGGCGCCGCGAGACCGGCGCGCGATGACCTCCCCCGCGCCGACCCGCGACGAACGCACGCTCTTCGCGGCGGCGTCCGCCTGCGCGGTCCTCGTCTTCGTCGTGGTCGCCTCCAGCGCCTGGCTGAGGCTCGTCGCCACCCCCTGCCCGGCGGGAGGCTGCGCGGAGTTCGGCGCGGCCGACGCCGTGCGGCTCGCGCACCGCGTGGCCGCCATGGGCGTCTCCGTCCTCGCCCTCCTCGTGGCCGCGCTGTCGTGGAAGCGTCCGGTCCGGCCCGGCCCGCGGGCCGCCTCCGTCGTGCTGATCGTGCTCGTGGCCGCCCTGGCCATCGTCGGGCGGCGCTCGGCCGGCGCCGCGCCGCCGGCGATCCAGCTGGCGAATCTCCTCGGGGGCCTCGCACTCCTGGGCACCTGTGCCGGACTGGCCGCGGCGGCGACGGCGGCGCGCGGCCGCCTCGCCCTGCCATTCGCCGGCGCGCTGGCGCTGCTCGTGGCGGCGATCGCGAGCGGCGGCGTTCTCGCCATCGGGCCGCCGGCCACCGACTCGCCGCTGGCCCTCGGTCACCGGGGTCTCTCCTGGCTGGCCCTCGCGGCCTGGGGGCTCATCGCGCTGAGCGCCGCGCCCGCGCCCGCCGCGCGGCACCTGGCACGCCTGGCGGCGCTGTGCCTGGCCGGCATCGCCGCGCTCTCCGTGGCGGGGCAGGCGGGTCCCATGGAGCGCTGGCTGCACAACCTGCTGTCGTCGGTCGCCACCGCCGCCGCGGTCGCCGGGACGCTGCGGGCGCGGATCGCGGCGCCCGGGCCGGAGCTGCCGGAACGCGCCTACGCCCGGCCCTAGCCCGCGGCCGGGGTATCATGGGGGAAACTTCCCGCCCCCGCCCCCAGCCGCCATGCAAACCGGAGAGTCGCGCACGCGCGGGCCGGACATCCCGGTCGAGCAGTTCCTCGTCAACCTGCCGCTCTTCAGCGACCTCACTCCCGAGGAGATCAAGCGCATCGCGGCGGGCACGCGGCGCATCTACGCCGCCAAGGGCGAGACGCTCTTCAGCCGGGGCGAGCGCTGCGAGGGCTTCCACGTGGTCCTCTACGGGCAGGTGAAGCTCTTCGTCACCTCGCCGCAGGGCTCCGAGAAGGTGATCGAGATCATGGGCCCCGGCATCTCCTTCGGCGAGGCCATCCTCTTCATGGACATGCCCTACGTCGTGTCCGCCCAGGCGCTCAAGGATTCCCTCCTGCTGCACGTCTCCAAGGCCCTCGTCTTCGAGGAGATCGAGCGCGACCCGCGCTTCTCCCGGCGGCTCCTGGCGGGGATGTCGCGCAAGCTCCACCAGCTCATCCGCGACGTGGAGGCGTACTCGCTGCGCTCCGGCCTGGAGCGCGTGATCGGCTACCTGCTGCGCGACGACGCGCTCTCCGACGGCTCGGCCAAGTCGACCAGCGTCACGCTCCCGGCCAACAAGATGATCGTCGCCTCGCGCCTGAACCTCACGCCGGAGTACTTCTCGCGCATCCTGCACGAGCTCGCCGACGCGGGCCTCATCGTGATGGAGGGCCGCTCGGTCACGGTGCCCGACGTCGAGCGCCTGCGCACCTACACGGGCTGAGCCGCGATGGCCGAGCGCAGGAACGCCGCCCGACTGCAAGCCGTCCGCCGCGAGGCCGCGCCGCTCGCTCCCGAGGTGGACGCCTGGCTCAAGGCCGCGGCGCTCGACGTCGCCGACGACGGCATCGTGATCTCGGACGCCACGCGCCCCGACGCGCCCATCGTGTACGTGAGCCCGTCCTTCGAGCGCCTGGTGGGCTACTCGGCCGAGGAGATCCTGGGCACGAACTGCCGCATGGTGCAGGGCCCCGGCACCGACCGCGAGACCGTCAAGCAGATCGCCATCGCGCTGCAGCAGGGCAAGGTCTTCCAGGGCGAGATCCTCAACTACCGCAAGGACGGCACGCCGTTCTGGAACTTCCTGCGCATCGCCCCGATCCGCGACGCGAGCGGCCGCGTGACGCACCACGTGGGGACGCAGTCGGACGTGACCGAGCTGCACCAGTCGCGCGAGCGCGAGCACGAGCTGCGCGACACCGTGGCCCATGCCGCGCGCGTGCGCACCGTCGCCGCCCTCGGGGCCTCGCTCGCGCACGAGGTGAACCAGCCCCTGGCGGCCATCGTGGCCAATGCCGAGGCGGCCCTTCGCTTCCTCGCGAGCTGCAACACCGACGAGATCCGCGAGGCGCTCGAGGCGATCCGCGACGACGCGCGCCGCGCGGGCGAGATCATCCTTCGCGCGCACCGGCTGGTTCGCAAGCAGCCGGTGGCGGCCGAGCCCGTCGACGCCGGGCGCATCGCCGCGGAGGTCCTGGAATTCACGCGCGTGCGGCTGCGGCACGCCCGCGTCGCCTCCACGCTCGACTGTCCCGCGGCCCTGCCGCGGGTCTCGGCGGACCCGGTCCAGCTCTACCAGGCCGTCCTCAACCTCGTCCTCAACGCCATCGAGGCCATGGAGGACAATCCCGCGCGCGCCGCGCGCACGCTGCGGGTCGCGCTGCGGGCGGAGAAGGACGGGGTGCGCCTGTCGGTCACCGACTCCGGGCACGGCGCCGACGACGCGACGCTCAAGCGCATGGCGCAGACCTTCCACACCACCAAGGACCGCGGCACCGGCCTGGGCCTGCTCGTCACGCGCTCGCTCGTCGAGGCGCACGGCGGCCGGCTCGACGTCGCCCGCAACCGCGGCCGCGGACTCACCTTCACCATCCACCTTCCGGGAGCAGAGACCAAATGATCGCCGCCGAGGGCGTGAGCCTCTTCATCGTCGACGACGACCCGTCCGTGCGAACCTCGCTCACGCGCCTGTTGCGCGCCGAGGGCGTCGAGCCGCTGTGCTTCGCCACGGCGGAGGAGTTCCTCGACCACCTGCCCGCCGTCAACGGCCCGAGCTGCGCCCTCCTGGACATCGGGCTGCCGGGCAAGAGCGGCCTGGACCTGCACGGCCGCATGCAGGCGGTGCGTCCGGAGATCGCGGTGGTCTTCCTCACGGGCCATGGCGACGTGCCTGGCGCCGTCACCTCGATGAAGCGGGGCGCGGTCGACTTCCTTCTCAAGCCGGTGGAGGCCGCGACCCTCCTCGCCGCGCTCTCGCGGGCGATCGACCGGGCGCGCCTCGCGTGGTCGGACAAGTCCGCCAAGCGCGACATCGCGCTCAACTACGGCAGCCTCACGCCGCGCGAGCGCGAGGTGCTCACGCACGTCATCGCCGGAAAGCGCAACAAGGTCATCGCGGCCGAGATCGGCACGACGGAGAAGACGGTGAAGGTGCACCGCGGGCGCATCATGGAGAAGATGCGGGTGCGCTCGGTGGCCGACCTCGTGCGCGCCGCCGACAGGCTCGGGATCAAGCCCACGCCCTCGCCGCCGCGCGGAAGGACGCAATGACCGGACAGGCGCACAACGACGTCCTGCAGGCGCTCAACGCCGACGGGCCGCTGCGCGCGAGGATCCGCGAGATCCACTGGGCGGTGCGCTCCTTCCTGCCCTTCGTGGCGCGCATCGCGGTGGCCGTCTACGACCCCAAGACCGCCTATCTCAAGACCTTCATCCACTCGAGCGACGGCGACGACCCGCTGCCGCACTACCAGGCGCCGATGGGGGAGCTGCCGTCGCTCAAGAAGCTCCTGGACGAGAAGCGCCCGCGCGTCATCCAGAACATGCTCACCTTCGAGACGGCCGAGAGCGAGCACGCGAAGCGCCTGGGGCGCGCCGGCTACGCGGCCAGCTACACGATGCCCATGTTCTCGAACGGCACGTTCCTGGGCTTCGTGTTCTTCAATTCCCGGCAGGCGGACGTCTTCACCGAGACCGCGCTCGCGCAGCTCGACATCTTCGGCCACCTGGTGTGCCTGCTGGTGCTCCAGGAGCTCGCCTCCATCCGCACGCTCTCGGCGGCGCTCGAGAGCGCGCGCCACATCGTGCACGCGCGCGACTCGGAGACCGGCAGCCACCTCGACCGGATGTCGCGCTACGTGCGCCTCATCGCCCGCGGCGTGGCCGACAAGCACCTCCTCGAGGACGAGACCATCGAGTGCCTTCAGGCCTACGCGCCGCTGCACGACATCGGCAAGATCGGCATCCCGGACGCGATCCTGCTCAAGCCCGAGGGCCTCACCGACGCCGAGATGGAGGTGATGCGAACGCACGCGAACCGGGGACTGGCCATCCTCGACGACCTGCTCACGAACTTCGGGATCGACATGCTCGCCGACAGCGAGATCGTGAGGAACATCGTGCTCTACCACCACGAGCGGATCGACGGCCACGGCTACCCCTACGGACTGGCGGGCGAGTCCATCCCCATCGAGGCCCGGATCGTGGCCACCGCCGACGTCTTCGACGCGCTCACGAGCCGGCGCCCGTACAAGGAGGCCATCCCGAACGAGACGGCTTTCATGATGCTCGAGCAGCTCGCCGGCACGCACCTGGACCCCGACTGCGTTCGCGCCCTCGTGGACAACCCCGAGGCAGTCCGCGAGATCCAGGCGCAGTTCCGCGAGGACCGCGTCGGCTGATCAGGCGGCCGCCCCGAGCAGCAGCTCCCGCATGCGGCAGGCCAGCGCGCCGGCCGTCGCCTGCGGAAGCCTCGCGGCGTCGTGCACGACGTTGAGGGCGAGCCGCCCGTCCCAGGTGCTCGCCGCGACGAAGAGCGGCTGGTGCGCCATCGGGCAGAGCGCGAAGGAGATCTCGCGCACGCTCACCCCGCCCGCATCCTGCATCGCGCCCGCGCGCCCGACGTTGCTCAGCAGGAACGCCGGAGGCATCCGCCGCATCCACGCCCGGAATCCCGCGATGCCCTCGGCCGTCGGCGGGATCGTCTCGGCCGGCGCCGCCAGATGGTAGAAGAGGTGCCCGCAGCCCTGCCCCATCTGGCGCCGCAGGTCGCGCGTGAGTTGCCCCGCCAGCGCGCCCAGGCTTTCCGGGCCGTCCACGCGGGCGAGGGAGGAGAGCAAGGTCACGTAGAACCCCGGCGTGGCGTCGTCCATGGGGGCGGCGAGGCTGCCGCGCAGGTCCACGGGGCTGGTGAGCATGAGCGTGGGGTTCGCTTCGCCTTCGAAGAGGCTTCGCGCGGCCAGGAGCTCCGCGGCGCCGATGAGCCCGTGCACGCTGGCGCCCTCCCGGCGCGCCCGCGCCGCGAGGGCTTCCAGGACGCGCTCGTCGAAGCGCAGGGCGTGGATCGCCGGGCTGACCTCGCCGACCTCCTCGCGCCTGAAGCCGGGGACCGCGTCCGCGCGCAGCGGCTCCGCCTTGAGCTCGGCCTTCCAGGCCTGCGCGCGGGCGAGGCCCGCCTCGCCGGCGAGCGCCTCGGGAAAGAGCGCCATCAGGGAGGGCCGCGGCGCGATGGGTTCCCGGGCACCGCCCGTGCCGCGCGCGTCGTCGATGAGTTCCGCCGCCAGGCGGAACCCCGACCGGCCGTCGCCGATCGCGTGATGGAACACCACCGCGAACGCCCAGCGCCCCGCGGGCAGCTCGAACCAGTGCGCGCGCACGAGCGGCGCCTCCCCGAGCCCGAACGGCACTGCCAGCCGCGCGGCCAGCGCCGTGCGCCAGTCCTCGCCGGCCGCCTCGCGCGTGAAGTGGGCGGCGGCACCGGGGCGGGGCACGAAGGCGAGCCTTCCGACCGCGTCGGCCGCGATCGCGACCGCGAGGGCCGGGTGCCGTCGCTGCGCTCGCGCGAGGGCCGCCTCGAGCCGGTCAGCTCCGAGCGGCCCGTTGCCTTCGGCGAGGACCGCGAAGTTCATCGACGAGCAGCGGTCGAGGAACCAGAAGAAGGCCTCGGCGCGGTCCAGCGGTCGGTCGAGCGGTCGGCTCACGGCAAAGTCCCCATGGAATCTCGGACATTGTTTGACAAGCTGGTCCGATTGGCTATCATCGCCGGCATGGAAGGTGTATCCAACATGCCTGTTCTGGACGCCGACGGCTACCTCGTCGACCCGCGCGAGTGGACCGAGGAGTTCGCGGTCGCCACCGCGCGCAAGATGGGCATCGAGCTCGGCCCCGACCACTGGGACGCGATCCGCTTCATGCGCGCCTACTGGGAGGAGCACCAGATCGCCGCCGACGCGCGCTTCGTGATGTGGCACCTGATGGAGCGCCTGGGCCCCGGGGCGCGCAACCGCCTCTTCGAGCTCTTCCCCTACGGCTATCCCGGCCAGGCCTGCAGGATCGCGGGCATGAAGCGCCCGCGGGCCTGGAGCACGGGCTGAGCGGCTCGCGCCGCCCGGCGACTTCGCCGCCTCCGGCCTGCCGTGGCCGGCAAGTCCCCCACGCTGCCCACCTTAGCGCGACTGCGGCCCCCCCGGATGTGAGCCCGCGCACAGATTCGGTGCGCCCACCGTTTCAGCTGAAAGGCCCGCCCTGCAGAGCCCGGGCCCCGGACGGTTACAAGTGAAATCCGGCCGGTTAGGGATGAAATCGGCCATGTGATGCAATTCACAATCCCGCGGCCGGTCCGCGCCGATAGTGATCCGGAGCAACCCAAAGTCAGGGAGCCCGGACCATGCGTACCCCCAATCCCGCCCAGCCGGCGCGCGACAACGCCACCGCCACTCCCCAATCCGCCGCCGCGGTGAGCGCCGGCGAGTCGAGCTGGACTTCGCTCCTCGCGCGCATGCTGCTGCCGGCAATGCTCTTCGGCATCTCGGTGCTGGGCCTCGCGCCCGCGCCGGCGAAGGCCCAGCTGGCCGACGCCCGCGCCCAGCCGACCGCCCTGGTCGCACCCGACCTGCAGGCCGGCGTGGCGGCGGTGCGGACTCCGCAAGTCAACTGGGCCCGCGACATCCGCGGTTACCGCTACGTACAGTTGATCGTCGTGACCCGGGGCTCGGACCCGGAGATGGCCGACCTGCGCACGTTCGTGCTGCGACAGGGGGGCTCGGTCCTCGCTCGCCATGCGACCCTGCGGGCGCTCACGGTGCAGGTGAGGTCGACCACCGTCGAGTTGCTGGCCAAGCGCCCCGACGTCGCCACGATATCCCCGAACCGCACCACGGGCTCCACCGCCAGCACCCTCGAATCGGTGACCGGCGCGGTCGCGGACGCCGTGCGCACGGGCAGCACCCGCACGGGCTACACGGGACTCGACGGGCGCGGCGTCGGCATCGCCGTGCTCGACTCGGGGGTCATGCGCGCGCACGCCGCGTTCCAGGACGCCTCGGGCGCGAGCCGCGTGCGCCGCAACGTGAACGTGCTCAACGCGAACGTCGCGAGCTGGTCCATGGGAGGGGACAGCAGCACCTCCCCGATGCCCGGCAGCGCCAGCCTCGCGGTCTACGAGAACCAGATCGCGACGGACTCCGCGAACTTCCAGGACCCCTACGGCCACGGCACGCACGTGGCGGCCGTCGCGGCCGGCAGCGCCTCCCGGTACTCCAGCCTCACGCCCGATCTCTCCGGGATTGCGCCGGGCGCGGACATCTACGACGTGCGGGTGCTCAGCGACCATGGCTACGGGACCGTGAGCGACGCGATCGCGGGCATCGAGTGGGCGATCTTCCATGCCCGCGAGTACAACATCCGCGTGATCAACATGAGCCTCGCGGCCGCCTCGACGGAAACGTGGCAGACCGACCCGCTTTGCGCGGCGGTGCGCAGCGCCGCCGCCGCGGGGATCACCGTTGTGGTCGCGGCGGGCAACTTCGGCCAGTCCAGCCAGGGCGCCGAGGTCTACGGCGCGGTCGGCGCGCCGGCGAACGACCCGACCGTGATCACCGTGGGCTCCGCCCACATGATGGGGACCGTCACTCGCGTCGACGACACCGTCAACCGCTTCAGCTCGCGCGGCCCCACGCGCGGCTACTGGGTGACGGCTGGCGGCGTGCGCGTCGTCGACAACCTCCTGAAGCCCGACCTCGTGGCCCCCGGAAACAGGATCATCGCCGCGGCCGCCACGAACTCCGACCAGCGCGCGATGCAATGGAACCAGCTCGCCGACACCTACCGCGCGTCGCTGGTCGACCCGCTCGGCCTGCCCCAGGGCTACGGCGAGACGCAGATGATGCTCAGCGGCACGTCGATAGCGGCACCGGTGGTGGCCGGCGCCGCGGCGCTCCTGCTGCAGGCCAATCCCGGCCTCACGCCGCCCCTGGTCAAGGCCATGCTGCAGTACACCGCGCAGCCTCTGCCTGGCTACAACCTCCTTCAGCAGGGCGCCGGCCTGCTGAACATCGAGGGCGCCGCCCGCCTCGCGCGCAGCCTGCGCACGGACATCGCCCCGGCCATAGCCGCCAACGCGATCACCGCCGGCGAATCGCTGCTGGCACCGGGTGCCTCGCTTCCCTCCGAGTACTCGTGGTTCGGCGACACCTCCTTCGACTGGTCGCGGATCGCGTTCGCGGGGGGCAACCACGTTTTCAGCGGGATGGACCTGTTCGCCAGGCACCAGCCCATCTGGGACCCGCGGCTGGCCTGGGGCGGCAACGTGGTTCGCATGCGCCAGGTGGAGTACTGGTCCGGCTCCGGCATCCCGCCCTCCACCTATCCGAAGCGCTTCATCGACTCGGGGGCCGCCAACCAGCCGCTGCTCACCCGCGGCGTCCTGCGCGCCGACACCGTGGCGGGGTCCTCCTCGGCGACGTCCAGGACGGGCGCCTTCATGCCGACCTCGACGCTCTCGGGGCTGCTCGTCTCGGGCAGCGGCCTGGTGCTCTCCGAGGGCCTGGTGCTCTCCGAGGGACTCGTGCTCTCCGAAGGCCTCGTGCTTTCCGAGGGACTCGTGCTCTCCGAAGGCCTCGTGCTCTCCGAGGGACTCGTGCTCTCCGAAGGCCTCGTGCTCTCCGAGGGCCTCGTCCTGAGCGAAAGCGGCGGTTCAGTCCTCACCTTCCGTTACAACGTGGCCGGCGAATAGCCGGTCGCCACCCGAACGTCAACGCGACCTCCGCGGAGGAAACATGGCGACGACCCCCCCCTGCATCCCCACGGCCGCGCCGGACGGCATCGACCATTCCCCCTGGCCCACGCGCACTCCGCCGGACGCGATCCTGCGGCCGCCGCAGCGCGCGCCCGAGGCGTCCGCCGGCAAGGCCGGCCCGGCGGCCTTCCGCCTCGACATGGACGACTACAGCCCGCAGGCGAAGGCCTACTGGTGGGTCACGACGGCACTGGGCGCCTGCATCCTCGGGCTCGCCCTCGCGCAGGTGGCCGCCCTGGAAGGCGCCGCCCTGCTGCAGGTCGCCGCCGGGGCCATCGTGGCCGCGCTCATCGGGATGTTCCCGGTGCGCATTCCCGGATCCAAGACCTCGCTCGCCGGCGCGGAGATCTTCATCTTCCTGCTGCTGCTCCTGCACGGGCCCGCCGCCTGCGCCGTGGCCGCGGCCGCCGAGGCGGCGGTGGCCTCCTGGAGGACCTCGCGGCGGTGGACCAGCCGCATCGGCAGCCCGACGATGGCTGCCCTCGCCATCTACGGCTGCGGCACCGTCTTCGCGCAGCTCGTCCCCGGCACTGCTGCCGGCACCGGCTGGGAGCAGACGGCGCTCTTCGGCGGGCTGATCGCCTTCGCGCTCGCGTACGCCGCCGCCACCACCCTGCTGATGGTCTCCCTCATCACGCTCAAGCGCGGCGAGCGCGTGCAGCCCCTTCAGCTCCTCCGGGACAACGCCTGGCTGGGCGTGGCCTACGCGGCCAGCGCCTCGATCGCGGGCCTGCTGCACCTGAGCTCGGCGAGCTTCGGGGCGCCGCTGCTGCTGGCGGCCATCCCGGTCATCGGCATGTTCCTCTCGACGCTGCACTTCTACTTCCGCCACGCGGAAGCCACCGAACGCGTGCAGGCCGAGCGAGTCGCCTCCGCGGAGCTGCGCATGGCCAAGGAAGTCGCCGAGGCCGCCAGCCGCGCCAAGAGCCAGTTCCTCGCCAACATGAGCCACGAGATCCGCACGCCCATGAACGGCGTGCTCGGCATGGCGGAGCTCCTCGCGGAGACCGAGCTCTCCGACAAGCAGCGCCGGCTGCTGGGCATGATCCGCGCCTCCGGGGAATCGCTGCTCGCGATCATCAACGACATCCTCGACTTCTCGAAGATCGAGGCCGGCCGCCTGGACCTCGAGAAGGTCGATTTCGCCCCGCTGGCGGTCCTCGAGGACGTGGCGGAGCTCCTCGCCGCGCGGGCCCAGGCCAAGGGGCTGGAGCTCGTCGTGCGCGCCGAGGACGACGCCCCCGCCTGGGTCAACGGCGACCCGCACCGCCTGCGCCAGGTCCTCCTGAACCTCGTGGGCAATGCGATCAAGTTCACGGACTCGGGCGAGGTCGTCGTGCGCTGCTTGCGCGAGCCCCGCGCCCCGGGTTCCCCGGAGCGCCTGCGCTTCGAGGTGCGCGACACCGGCATCGGCATCCCGCCCGAGAAGAAGGCCCGGCTCTTCCAGGCCTTCGCGCAGGCCGACGGCTCGACCACGCGCCGCTTCGGCGGCACGGGCCTCGGGCTCGTGATCGCCAAGGAGCTCGCGCAGCTCATGGGCGGCGACATCGGCGCGCGCTCCGAGCCCGGCCTCGGCTCGACTTTCTGGTTCACGATCGGCGTCTCCGCGCCCCTCGCGCCCGCCGTCGCGGTGCCGGCGCTGCACAGCCTCGCGGGCCGGCGCGCGCTCGTCGTCGACGACAACGCGACCGCCCGCGGCGTCCTCGAGCACCTGGCCCGCGGCTGGGGGATGGAAGTCGCCTCCGCCGCCGACGGCGTGCAGGCCCTCGAGCAGCTTCGCGAGGCCGTCGACCGGGGCCGGCCCTTCGCCCTCGCCCTGGTGGACATGGCCATGCCGCGGATGAGCGGCGTGACGCTGGCGCGCGCGATCAAGGCCGACCGGGCCCTCGCGTGCCTGCCCGTGGTGATGCTCACGTCGCTGGGCCGCGAGGAGGAGATCGCGACCGCGCGGCAGTGCGGCGCCTGCGCCTGCGTGGGCAAGCCCGTGCGCCGCGACGAGATGCGGCAGGTGATCGTCGAGGCGATGTTCCCGGCCTCCGCGGCTCGCCCCGTCGGACCCGCCGTCGCCGCCTCGAAGCCGCAGCTCGTCGGCCGCGTGCTCCTCGCCGAGGACAATCCCGTCAACCAGGCGGTCGCCGTCGGCATGCTCGAGTCCCTGGGCCTCGCCGTCGACCTCGCCGCCAACGGGCTGGAGGCCGTGGACCGTTTCGCGCACGGCCGCTACGACGCCATCCTCGTCGACTGCCAGATGCCCGAGGTCGACGGCTACGCGGCCACCTCCGAGATCCGCCGCCGCGAGCGGGCCACGAACCACCGCGTGCCCATCGTGGCGCTCACCGCCAACGCGCTCGAAGGCGACCGCGAGGTCTGCATCGCCGCCGGGATGGACGACTACGTCGCCAAGCCCTTCTCGCGCGAGCAGCTGCTCGCCGTGCTCTCGCGCTGGCTGCCCCCGCCCGGGGCCGCGCCGGCGCCGGCCCCCGCCGCGCAGGCCGCGGCGCCGGCAGATCCCGGCGAGGCGCCGGTCAATCCCCGCGCCCTCGACGCGATCCGCGCCCTGGGGGGTGCCGGCAGCCAGGCGCTGGTGCGCAAGGTGATCCTCGCCTTCCTCGACGACGCGCCCTCCGCCCTCGCGCGGATGCACGCGGCGGCGCAGGCGCAGGACGCCGCGGAGCTGCGCCGTGTCGCCCACGGCATGAAGTCCGCGAGCGCCAACGTCGGTGCCGAGCGCCTGTCGCGCCTGTGCAAGGCCCTGGAGGCCGCCGGCGGCTCCGGCAGGGCCGAGGGCAGTGCCACGCTGCTGGAGGAGGCCGATGCGGAACTGGGGCGCGTCGTGGACGCGCTGCGCGCCGAGCTCGACCGGGAGGTGCCCCATGCGTCCCGCTGAGAGCCGCCCGCTGGCGATCATCATCGACGACGACGACGTGACGCGCATGCTGGTGCGCGCCACGCTCCTCAAGTTCGACTTCGAGGTGCTCGAGGCGCCCGACGGCCGCCGCGGGCTCGACCTGATGGAGACGAACACGCCCGACATCGTGCTGCTGGACGTCGACATGCCGGGCATGGACGGGTTCGAGGTGTGCCGGCGCATCCGCGGCCGCTGGGACGCCACCGAGGTGCCGGTCATCATGATCACCGGCATGAACGACGTGGACTCGATCAATCGCGCCTACGAATGCGGCGCGAGCGACTTCACCGCCAAGCCCATCAACTGGCCGGTGCTGGGCCACCGCGCCCGCTACGTGCTGCGCGCCTCCCAGTCCGCGCGCGAGCTGCGCGAGCTGGAGGAAAGGCAGGCCGCGATCGTGCGCGCGATGCCGGACATGATCTTCCGCATCGCGCGCGACGGCACGTGCCTGGACTTCAAGGACGGGTTCCGCTCCAAGGCCGTGCTCCCGCCCGGCGGCTTCGTCGGCAAGAGCCTGTCGGTGATCCTGCCGCCCGGCGTCGCGGCGGCTCTCGCGCGCGCGGTGGGGCACGCCATCGACCGCGGCGAGGTGCAGTCCGTGCTCTTCCAGCTGCCGATGGACGACGGCCTGCGCCACTTCGAGGCGCGCCTGGCGCCCTGCGGGTCCGACTCGGCCATCGCCCTGGTGCGCGACGTCACCGTGCAGAAGCGCGACGAGGAGAGGATCCACCGCCTGGCCTACTTCGACGCGCTCACCGGCATGCCCAACCGCGGGCACTTCCTCGAGCGCGTGGATGGCGAGCTCGCGCGCGCGCGCCGGGAGAACCGGCGGGTGGCGCTGCTCTTCCTGGACCTGGACGGCTTCAAGCGGATCAACGACAGCCTCGGCCACGCCGCGGGCGACGAGCTGCTCAAGGCGGTGGCCGCGCGACTGAAGGAGAACCTTCGCGCAGGCGACGTCATGGCGCGCCCGACCGCGCGCGACGCCGCGATGCACTACGCGCGCCTGGGCGGGGACGAGTTCACCATCCTCCTTCCCGACGTGAAGGACATCGAGTTCGTGAAGATGATCGCCCGGCGCACGCAGGCGGTGCTCGCGCGGCCCTTCACCGTCGACGGCGAGGAGACCACGGTCTCGGCGAGCATCGGCATCTCGGTCTTCCCCGACGACGGCGACGACGCGGCCTCGCTGCTGCGCCACGCGGACGCGGCGATGTACCACGCCAAGGAGCAGGGGCGGAACAACTGGCAGCTCTACAGCCGGTCGTTCGCCTCGCGTGCCGCGGCGCGCTCGAGCCTGGAGAACGAACTGGCCCGCGCGGTGCGGGAAGGACAGCTGCGCCTGCTCTACCAGCCGCAGGTCCTCGCCAAGGACGGGCGCATCGCGGGCATCGAGGCGCTGGTCCGCTGGCAGCACCCCGAGCGCGGCCTCGTCCTGCCGGAGGACTTCCTCCCGGTGGCGGAACAGAACGGGCTCATCGCGGACATCGGGGAGTGGGTGCTGCGCACCGCCTGCCGCCAGGTCTGCGAATGGCAGCGCGCGGGGCTCTTCGCGCCGCGGCTCGCGGTGAACGTCTCGCCGCGCCAGGCGCGCGCGCCGGGGCTCTTCCGGACGGTGTCCGCCGTCATCGCCGAGACGGGCATCGCGCCCGAGCTCCTCGAGCTCGAGCTCGCCGAGGCCATCGTCGTCAATCCGGACGAGCCCTTCGTCGAGGAGATGCGCCTGCTCCGGCAGCTGGGCGTGCGCTTCGCGATCGACGACTACGGCAGCGGCCACTCGTCGATGAACACCATCCGGCGCCTGCCCATCGGCGCCGTGAAGATCGACCGCAGCTTCGTGCGCGCGGCGACCCCGCCCGGCGACGCGAGCGTCACGAAGGCGATCGTCGCCATGGCGCAGACCCTGGGCCTGGACGTCGTCGCCAAGGGCGTGGAGACCGTCGAGCAGCGCGCCGTCCTGCAGGCGGCCGGGTGCCCGCGGCTGCAGGGCTACCTCTTCGGCCAGCCGGTCCCGGCGGAGATGGTGGAGTTCATGCTGCGCACCGGCCGCACCGCGGGCGCGGGCGCCGGCGGCCGCGGGCAGGCCGGCGGCCGCGTGCCCGGGTCGCGTCAGCCCTTGAGGCAGGCCGACATGTAGGCCTTGCGCTCGTCGCCCTTGAGCTCCTTCGCCTTGGCCGTCGCGTTGCAGCGGCGCATGCGGTCCTGCTGGGTCTCGTCGGCGGGCGCGGGAGCGACCTTGGTCGCGGGCGCCGGCGGCTTCGGCGCGCCATCGGCGGCGAAGGCGGGCAGGGCGGAAAGGAAGGAAACGGCGGCACAGGCCACGGCGTAACGCAAGCGGATTCTCACGGGGTCACCTCTCGGTCTCGGTTGGTCGTCGAAGGGAAGGCCCCGCTGGAGGGGCCTTTCGTCTTGCTGCGACGCCATGAGACCCGAGGCGGCCGCGCGGCACGAGCGGAAATCGAATTCCGCCGCGCGCCGAATTCGCGTTGCGGCCGCGGGCGGGCGCGCTACTTCTTGAGCTTGGCGATCCCCAGCATCTGCATCACCTGCTTCTCGTAGAAGGGCTCCGAGGTGCCCTTCTTGAGCTTGCGTATGAAGTACTTCTCGAAGGCGATCTTGGCGAGGTGCACCCACTTGCCCTCGGAGAACCAGTTCACGTTGCGCGGCGGGATCTGCGGCAGGGCCACGAAGGCGATGCCGGTGTCGCCCATGTCCGCGAGGCACACCGCGTTCCACGTGGCCTTCTCGTCGCCGGCCTTGCCGTCGAGCTCGGCGCGGATGTTGTGCGCCGTGGCGGTCACCATCGACTCGATCATGAAGCCCGTCTTGGGCGCCCCCGTGGGCACGGGCGTGGCCTCCACCGGCGGGATCGCCACGCACACGCCCACCGCGTAGATGTTGCGGTACTTCGGGTTCCTCTGGTTCGCGTCGATGAGGATGAAGCCGCGCGGGTTCGTGAGCCCCTCGATCCCGGCGACGGCGTCGATGCCCTTGAAGGCCGGCAGCATCATGGAGTACCGGAAGGGCAGCTTGTGCTCCTTCTTCGGCTTGCCCTCCTCGTCGTGCTCGGTGACGTGCATCGTGCCCGCCTCGACCTTCGTCACCTTGGCGTTGCAGATCCACTTCACGTGCTTGTCCCGCAGCGCCGACTCCAGCATCGTCTTGGAGTCGCCCACGCCTCCCAGGCCCAGGTGGCCGATGTAGGGCTCGGCCGTGACGAAGGTCATGGGGACGCGGTCGCGGATCTTGCGCCGGCGCAGGTCCGTTTCCATGATGAAGCAGAACTCGTAGGCGGGCCCGAAGCAGGAAGCCCCCTGCACGGCGCCCACGACGATGGGGCCGGGTTCCTTCACGAAGCCGTCCCACGCGGCGGCGGCCCGCTCGGCGTGGTCGACGTGGCAGATGGACTGCGTGTGGCCCTCGGGGCCGAGTCCCTCCACCTCCTCGAAGGCGAGCTTCGGCCCGGTGGCGATGACCAGGAAATCGTAATCGAGCATCGTGCCGTCGCCCAGCTCGACCTGGTTCCTGTCGGGGTGCACGCGCTTCGCGCCCGCCGGGTTGAAGGCGATGCCCTTCCTTCCCAGGTACTCGGCCACCGGGAACTCGATCTCGCTGCGCTTCCTCCAGCGCACCGCGACCCAGGGGTTGGAGGGCACGAAGTGGTAGTTCGGCCCGTTGCCCACGACGGTGACCTTGTCGCCCTTGCGAAGCTGCTCCTGCATCTCATAGGCCATGGGCATGCCGCCCAAGCCTGCGCCGATGATGACGATGTGTGCCATGGTCGAACCTCCTCGAGGGGTGCTCCGGGAGCCCGTCTCCCAATCTAGGAGTTGCCGCGCGCAACCCGGTGACGAGAATCAACCGTAGCAAAGAAAAGGGGCTCCGTAGAGCCCCCAGGGGGTATGTGGCGCGCCGGGCGGTCAGTTGAGCTTGACCTTGGCCTCGACGCCCTCGCCCTTGAGCATGGTGTACTCGACCATCGAGCCGTCGTACAGCTTGGCCTGCTTGTTGCCGACGAGCTCGCTGGAGACGAACCAGCCGACGGAGGCCCAGTGGCCGGTGTTGCAGAAATTGATCTGCTCGCCGGTGGTGGGCACGCCCGCGTAGGCATAGAGCTTCTCGAGCTGGGCCTTGCTGCGGAAGACGCCGCCGCCGTTCACCGTGGTCCACTGGTTGGGCAGGTTCTTCGCGCCGGCGATCGTGCCGCTGACGGGCGCCTTGGGGTGCTTGGCGATGCCCACGTACTGGTCCTCGGGGCGGTTGTCCACGAGCAGGATGTTGCCGGCCCCGCGCGCCTTCTTCACGTCGTCCATCGTGACGAGCATTTCCTTGCGCACGTTCGCCTTGAAGGTCTTGGGAACCGCCTTGACGATGCCCTTCTCCATCGGCGCCTTCTCGTCCTCGGAGTAGGAGGCGATGCCGCCGTTGAGGATGGAAACGTTGTCGTGGCCCAGCACCTTGAAGGTCCAGTACACGCGGGTGGCCTGGCCGACGTCCAGGGCGGTGTTGCCCTGCGGGACGAGCACCACGTGCGTGTCGTTGTCGATGCCGAGCTTGGTGCCGATCATCTGGGCGAGCGGCCCCAGGTCCGCCGGCAGCATGTCGGGCACCTTGTCCTCCTTGCGCTCGACGCGCCAGCCGTCCTTGCCATAGTTGGTGTTGACCGCGCCGGGAATGTGCCCGTCGGAATAGTCCTTGGCGGACTGGAAGTCGACGAAGACGATTCCGGGCTTGCCGACGTTGGCGATGGCCCACTTGACGTCCACCAGCGGCTCGGCGGCCCAGGCTGCACCGGCCAGCACCAGCAGGCCGAGCGCGAGCCGCGCGATCCAGCGATTGAATCCGGATTTCATGCGAGTCTCCTTTAGCGGGGGGTATGCAGGCCCTAGGATAGCGTCGCCACCCCGGCCACCGGGCTGCGTTTGGTCAAACCCCCGCCCGTTATGGGGCTTTGGACCTAGGCCGGCGGGCCCGGATTCAGTGGCAGCTTTCGGGCAGCCGCGTGGCCGACTTGCGCATGAGCTTGCCGAAATCGGCGCCGCTCATGTGCACGAGGGTCTGGTGGTCGCCCGCCTCGAAGTACACCTCGGCGCGCGTGCCCAGCTCCTCGTCCCAGTAGGTCTTGATGCCGTAGGCGGCGCCGACCGGGGGAATGGCGCCCGGCTTGCAGTCGGCGAAGAGCTCCCCGAGCTTGCCTTCGCTCACCAGCACGAGGTCGTCGCCGATGGCCTCGCCGAGATCCTCGATGTCGAGGTGGTGGCTGGCCGGGATGACGGCCATCAGGTAGCCGTCGTTGCCCTTGAGGACGACCGCCTTGGCCAGGCGATCGGGCGGAACGTGGGCCAGGTGCGCCGCATCCATGCAGCAGCTGCTCGGCTGGTGGATGACGGGATTCCAGGCGACCTGCTTGTCAACGATGTAGCTCTGCAACCGATTGGCGATCGACATGACAGCCCCCTTCGTGCGAGATCCGTCCTGGCTTTTCATGCTCGGCCCAACGGCCGCGTTTCGTGTTGACTGCGGTCAACGCCGCGCGCAATCGCGATCCGCCTCGCGTGCACCAACGCGATGCACGCTCAGCCCAGCTTCGCCACGCGCTCCTTGAGCGCCTTGGCCGCCATCGACAGGCCACCCTCGGCGCCGTCGATGAAGTGCAGGTGCCGCCCGGAGTAGTCGAAGACGAGGCAGGTCATCTGCGCGCGGTCGGCGGCGTGCACCCCGTACACGAGCTCCCGGCGCGCGAAGCGCTCCTCCAGCCACGCGGTGAGCTCCTGCCGCTGACGGGCATTGCCGGCCAGCACCTGGCGGTAGCAGTCGTTGAACTTCCTCACGTCGGAGTTGCGCGCGAGGACCGTCTTGTAGCGTCCCCAGTCCGTCCGGGCGGTGCGGATGCCGAACCGCATCAGGAACCATCCCAGCAGCACGATGGCGCGCGTCCTCGTGAGGTAGAGCCATCTTCCCCACGCGCCGCGATCCGCCGCGCGCACGCCGACTTCGTTGCCCAGCCGGCGCCCGCTGAAGGTGAATGACAGGTTGGGCGGCCAGACGGGATGGCAGGCATCGTCGGCGCCGTAGATCTCGCGCACCCGGGCCACCAGCTCGCGGTAGAGGCGGCCAGCCTCCTCGCGGTCCTCCACCAGCACCTTGACCATCACGCTGACGGTCTCGCCGTGGCGGCTCGGGATGTCCTGCCAGCGGCACTCCAGGCCGTCGAAGTTGCCCTCGCTCGCGACGCTTCCGTCCTCCACGCGGCAAAGCGCCGCGGTGGCCGGGTCCTTCATGTACCGGTCGGCGAAGGCCATGCCGCCGCCGGCGAACATGGCCTGCACGTAGTGCTCGGAGACGCGGAAGCGGCCCACCAGGATGTCGGAGCCCGCCTCGCGGATGCGGGCCACCGGCAGGGTGGCGATGCGAAGGTCCAGCCCGAACGACTTCTGCGCCAGTTCCCGCGTGCGCAGGAGCACGGCCCGCGCGGCGTCCAGCAGCTGCGGCGGCACGCACAGCATCGCGCCGTCGCCCTCGAACACGAAGGGAATGTCCGTGTCGCCCGCGGCGTTCAGCATGCCGGTGATGACCGCCGCGCCCAGCGTGTTGACGCTCTTGTAGCGCCCGGCCTCGACCGCGGCCGTGGAATTGCGCACGTCGCACATCGCCACGTGCCAGCTGTCGGGCAGCGGGGTGTAGCTTTCCGCGAGCCCCACGTCGCTGAACTCGGTGCGAAGCGGCAGGTTGGCGTAGAAGGAGGTGGTGTCCATCCGGGCGGGGGCGGCGAGGGTGGCGGGAATCTTGCCCATCGGCGCCGCAAAGGGAAAGGGGGATGTTGTTCCAAATCAACAGGGTGGCTCGCGCCCAAGTGACAATGCCCTCTTGCGCCAACACGGGAGGGGCCCATGCCGACCAGACTCGATTTCTCCACGCTGACCCTGATGGACGCCCTCGATCTCGCCACCCTGATCGAGGTCGAGGCCTGCAAGCGCTACGCGCAGTTCGCCGAGCGGCTCGGAAGCGGGGCCGACGGCGACGCCGCCTCGGTATTCCAGTCGATGGTGGTCAACGAGAGCAAGCACGGCGAGGAAATCGCCGAGCGGCGCCTCGCGCTCTTCGGCGACCAGAAGCCGAAGGTGAAGCTCGACGACATCTTCGACGTCGAGGCGCCGGAGTACGGCGCCTCCACCCGCGACATGTCCGCGCTGGAGGCCTACCAGGTGGCGCTGTCGTCCGAGCGCAAGGCCTTCGATTTCTACGACGGGGCGCTTCGCTACGTGACCGAGCCGAGCGTCAGGAAGCTCTTCGAGGAGCTTCGCGAGGAGGAGGCCGAGCACGTGCGGATGGTCGAGGAACTCATCGCGAAGCTGCCGCCTTCGGCCCGGGTGGCCCCCGAGGACGAGGACGACCTGCCGGGCTCCTACGTGCGCAAGCTGGCGAAGGACCGCTACGAGTGATGGCCCGCGGGAACGCCGCCCCATGATCACCGCCATCGCCACGTTCCGCCTGCCGAAGCCGCTGACGGTGGAGGAGGCCAAGGCCATCTTCCAGAGCACCGCGCCGCGCTACCAGTCGCAGCCCGGGCTCGTCCGCAAGTACTACGTCCTCTCGGAGGATGGCATGACCGCCGGCGGGGTCTACCTCTGGCAGTCCCGCGCGGCGGCCGACGCCCTGTACACCGACGAGTGGCGCGCCTTCGTCACCGGGAAGTACGGCACGCCGCCGCAGGTCGTTTACATGGCGTGCCCCGTGGTCGTCGACAACACGACCCGGCAGATCCTCGTCGACTGAGCCCGCCCGCGGAGCCGGCGTGCCCACCGCGTTCCAGGACTGCTATCCCGAGCGGTTCAGCCACTGCTGGGGATGCGGCAAGGACAACCCGCGCGGCCACCACCTGAAGAGCTACTGGGACGGCGAGGAGACCGTCGCGCGGTTCACCGTCCCTCCCGAGTTCAGCGGCGGCGTTCCCGGCCATGTCTATGGGGGAATGGTCGCCTCCCTCCTCGATTGCCACGGCACCGCCTCGGCGGCGGCCTTCGCCTACCGGGCGGCCGGCCGCGAGATGGGCGACGGCGGCGAGTTCATGCGCTTCGTCACCGCGTCGCTGAAGGTGGACTACCTGCGGCCGACGCCGATCGGCGTGCAGCTCGAGGTCCGCGGCCGGCTCCTGGGCATCGAGGGCCGCAAGGTCCGGGTCGCGCTCTCCCTCGGCGCGGCAGGCCAGGCCTGCGCGCGGGGAGAGATGCTGGCGGTGCAGTTCCGGGAGTGATCCCGCTCACTCGTCGAGCTTGATCTGCCGCTCCTGGACGAGGCGCTTCATGCGCGCGATCTCGTTGCGGACCTGCGCCGTGAACTCCGCCGGCGAATTGCCGACCGGGCGCGCCCCCACCTTCTCGATCTGCGCGCGGAACTCGGGCGCGGCCATGACCTTCTTCATCGTCTCCGAGAGCTTCGCCAGGACCTCGGGAGGCACCTTGGCGGGCGCGAGGAGGCCGTACCACGCCTCGTCGGTAAACCCCTTCATGCCCGCCTCCTCCATCGTCATCACGTCGTAGCCGGGAATGCGGTGAGGCGAGATCACGCCGATGGCCTTGAGCTTGCCCCCGTCGATGTAGGGCTTCGAGGACGGGAACTGGTCGAAGAGGCTGTTCACCTGCCCGCCCATGACGTCCTGCATGGCCGGCCCCGAGCCCTTGTACGGGACGTGGACCATCTTCACGCCGGCCTCGGACTGGAACGACTCGCCGAGCATGTGGTTGATGCTGCCGATCCCGGAGCTCGCGAACGTGTACTTGCCCGGGTTCTCCTTGAGGATCTTGATGAACTCGGTGAGGTTCTTCGCGGGAAACGAGGCGTTGACCGTGAGGATGTTGGGCATCGACGCGATGTTGGTGATCGGCGCGAAGCTCTCCAGCGTGTACTGCGGCCGCGAGCGCGTCGCGGCGTGCACGATCATCGAGCTCACGGTGGCCACGGTGAGCGTGTAGCCGTCCGGCGCCGCCGCGGCGCCCTGCGCGGTGCCCAGCGCGCCCGCCGCGCCCCCGACGTTTTCCACCACGACGGTCTGTCCCAGCTCCTTGCGCATCTGCTCCGCGGTGAGCCGCGCGATGATGTCGGTGCTTCCGCCCGCGGCGAAAGGCACGATCAGCCTGATGGTCCTCGAGGGATAGGCTTGCGCCCATGCCGAGCCGACGAGGATGCAGGATGCAATGGCGGCAAGCGTCGCTTTCCAACGGTTCATGAGCCCCTTCCTTTCCGTTTACCGTCCGCGCGCGGCGATGGATTCCCGATGGCGCGCTCCCATCGGACGCCAAGTCTACGGGTTTCCGCGGGCGGGTTTCCATCCCTGGCCCAATGAAAAGGGGCCAGTCTCTCGACTGGCCCCTCGATGCAACTGGCGCGCCCGGCAGGATTCGAACCCACGACCCCCTGGTTCGTAGCCAGGTACTCTATCCAACTGAGCTACGGGCGCGAAGTCGGCAATTATAGCAAAGGTCGCCGCCCCGGCAAAATTCCCGTCTTGCCGAAGAAGCAGGCCCTTACACCTGCAACCGAAGGGCCAACCGCTCCCTTTTTCCTGCTAGCTTTCCTTCATCGGAGAAGAGCGCCGACCGGGCGCGAGGCCCAGCGGCGCGGGAAACGGGACAGGCTTGGCAACGATCATTCGAGGCGCTCGGCAGGATGCTCCCCGCGAGCCGGGAGCCCGGGAACAGGTCCGGGCCGACCGCCTCCAGCTCCTGTTCTGGCAGTCCTTTCCCGCCGTCTTCCTGAGCATGGTCGTCGCCGTGCTGCTGGCGCTCCTCATGTGGCCCGCGGCGAACCAGCCCGCCGTCATCGCCTGGATGGTCATCCTGGTCGGGACATCGCTCGCCCGCCTCGTCCTCTTCCTCGCCTATCGCCTGAAGGCACCGGCCGGCCTGCAACTCCTGGACTGGGAGCGGCCCTACTTCGTGACGCTCATGGCCTCCACCCTCACGTGGGGCCTGGGAAGCGTCTGGATCATGCCCAAGGACTCCTTCCTGCACCAGGCGATCACGCTGGTGATCCTGGTCGGAATGGCGGGCGGCGCGCTCTCCGTCTATTCGGCCATCCGCTGGCTCGCCATCGCCACGATCGCCGTGGTCCTCCTGCCGGCCACGGCGTGGGTGATCCTGTTCGAGGGTCGCCCCGGGCTCTACCTCGGGTTCGCCGTCCTCCTGTTCTGCCTGTCGGCGCTTCGCGCGACCAAGGTGCTCTCGCAGGCGATGGAGCAGAACCTGGAGATGACCTACGAGCTGCGCCAGGCGAAGGAGGATGCCGAGCGCATGGCCAGCACGGACCTGCTGACGGGGCTCAGCTCCCGGCGCGCGTTCCTCGAGCAGGCTGCCGCGCCGATGCACTTCTGCCGCCGCAGCAGCCTCCCGGTCTGCGCCGTCGTCGTCGACCTCGACCACTTCAAGCAGATCAACGACACGCGCGGCCACGTCGCGGGCGACACCGCCATCCAGCACGCGGGCAGGCTGATCCGCTCGGGCCTGCGCCGTTCCGACCTGTGCTGCCGGTGGGGCGGGGAGGAGTTCGTGATCCTGCTGCCCGACACCGCCCTCAAGGAGGCCGCCGGGGTGGCCGAGAAGCTGCGCGCGGCGATCGCCGCGTTTCCCGTGCCGCTGTGGGACGCCGACATCCCGATCACCGCGAGCTTCGGCGTCGCGGAAGGCGTCGAGGACCTGGAGCGCCTGATCGATCGCGCGGACGCGGCGCTCTATCGCGCGAAGCGCGAAGGCCGCGATCGCGTGGTGTGCGCCGGGCCGGTCGCGGCCTAGCCCTGCTTCAGCGTCTCCACGGTGTCGAGGGCGCGCGTGCGGATCTCGCCGCGGCGACCCTCGTGGGCGATGGGCTCGTCGGGGAGGATGAGCCACCCCATCAGGTCGCGGATCGACACCACGCCCGCGGGCTTGCCGTTGTCGGACACGAGCATGTGGCGATAGCCGTGCTCGACCATGATGCGAAGCACTTCCACGATGGACTCCGACGCCGGCACGTGCCGCACGTCGGGCGACATCACCGCGGACATCGGGGTGGTCTTCGGGTCGCGCCCCTGGCGCACGACGCGGCGCATGAGGTCGCGCTCGGTGAAGATGCCGGCCATCTTGCCGGCGGCGTCGCGCACGAGGACGGAGCCCAGCCCCTTCTCGTCCATGAGGGCCACGGCCTCGGAGACGGTGGCCGTGGAGGCCACGGAAAGCAGGTTGGGGCTCGACTTGCCCTTCAGCACGTCGCCCACGGGACGATCGATCATTTCTTCTCCTCCGGGAACCGTTTTCGAGTGCGTCAATCCTACCCCGGAAGGCGCAAACTGAGGAGATTCGAAGGGCCCGATTCCGTGAGTCGCCAGACCGATACCGACCGCCGCCGCGCCCTGCAGGGGATCGCCGCCCTGGCGTGCTCGGCCGCCCTGCCCAGGGGAGTCGCAGCGCCGGCTTCCCTGCACGAGCGCGCGATCCCTGCCACCGGCGAGCGCATCCCCGCGGTCGGCATGGGCACCTGGCTCACCTTCGACGTTGCCGCCGGCATGGAGCGCGACGCACGCCTCGCGGTCCTGCGCGAGTTCTTCTCCGGCGGCGGCGCCCTGCTCGACTCCTCGCCCATGTACGGCTACGCGGAAGCGGCGCTGGGAGAACTCGTCCCGAAGGCGGGGCCGGCGAAGGTGTTCAACGCCACCAAGGTGTGGACGCCCACGCGCTTCCTCGGCGTCCGACAGATGGAGGAGTCCTTCCGGCTCTGGGGCGTGAAACGCTTCGACCTGATGCAGGTGCACAACATGCTCGACTGGGAGACGCACCTCGCCACGCTCAAGGAGTGGAAGGCGGCGGGCCGCGTCCGCTACGTCGGCATCACCACCTCGCACGGCCGGCGCCACGACGACCTCGCGGCGGCCATGCGGCGCGAGCGCTTCGACTTCGTGCAGTTCTCCTACAGCTTCGCCGACCGCGATGCCGAGAAGCGTCTCCTGCCCCTGGCGGCCGAGCGCGGCGCGGCGGTCATCGTGAACCGTCCCTTCGACGGCGGCGACCTGTTCGGCGCGGTGAAGGGAAAGGCCCTGCCCGGCTGGGCGCGCGAGATCGACTGCGCCAACTGGGCGCAGGTCTTCCTCAAGTTCGTGATCTCGCACCCCGCCGTCACCTGCGCCATTCCCGCCACCACCAACCCCGCGCACATGCGCGAGGACGTGGGCGCTCTCGCGGGGCGGCTGCCGGATGCGGCGCTGCGCCGCCGGATGGGCGACGACGTCGCCCGGCTCCTCTAGCGCGCCGCCACGCGGCCGACGAGGCCGCCTTGGACTCCGGTCACTTCGTGAGGATGAGCTTCCCCAGCCGCGTCCGCCGCAACGAATAGGTCTCCCCTTGGTGCTCGATGAGCACGACGGCAGACTCCCCGAATAGTTCCTGGCTCGCGATCCGGCGCGGCCCCGCCATTGCCAGGGAACCGCCCGGCACCGCGGGCTGCAAGGGGGATGAAGGCTTGTGGTCGCTCAACGTTTGCCATCCGGCGGAGGGATGGGTATCATTTTATTGAGAACGGTTCGCATTTGCAAGAAGCGCGCGCGAACCTCGCCAGCCAGCGGCCCCCTCCGCGAGCCAGCCTCCCGAAAAAATCCAACTGGGAGAGACCCTTGGCTCGATCCGCCCCATCCCGCCGCCTGCTGGCGGCCGCCGTAACCGCCGCTGTATCCGCCCACGCTTCCGCCCAGTCGGCGGGGTCCGAACCCCCGAAGGAGGAGCGGAAGAAGGAGGCAGAGCTCAAGCCCGTGACGGTCACCAACGAGCGCGACCGCCTCCCGACCTACCAGCCGGGGATCACCTCCGTGGGCAAGGTTCCCCAGCTCACGCGCGACATCCCGCAGTCGGTGACCATCGTCCCCGAGTCGCTCATCCACGACCGCAACGCCGACACCTTCCGCGAGGCGCTTCGCAACGTGCCGGGCCTCACCTTCAATGCGGGCGAGGGCGGGCGCATCGGCGACAACATCACGCTGCGGGGCTATTCCGTCGTGGGCGACCTCTACCTCGACGGCATCCGCGACATCGCGCAGTACAACCGCGATACGTTCAACGTCGAGCGCATCGAGGTCCTTCGCGGCTCCTCGTCCATGCTCTATGGCCGCGGCTCCACCGGCGGGATCATCAACCAGGTGAGCAAGGAGCCGGTGCTCGTCGACGGGGGATCGCTCGCGGTCACCGGCGGCAGCCACCGGTACAAGCGCGCCACCCTCGACGCGAACCAGCGAATCGGGGACAACGCGGCGATCCGGCTCAACGCCATGGCCACCGACGCCGAGAGCTTTCGCGAGGGCGTGCAGACCAGCCGGTGGGGCGTGGCCCCGTCGGCGCGCTGGGGCATCGGCATGCCGGACGAATTCGCGCTCTCCTACTACCACCTCGAGTACGACGACGTCCCCGATTACGGCGTGCCCTACTTCCAGGGCAAGCCCGCCCCGGTGCCCGTGGAGAACTTCTACGGGATGGCCCGGGCGGACTACCAGAAGGACGAGGCCGGCGTCGCCACCGCCTCGTGGACGCACCGTTTCGACGCGAAGACCACCTTCAAGACCGTGCTGCGATCCGGCGACTACGAGCGAAACCTCTGGGCGGTGGCGCCGCGTCTCGCTCCCGGCACCGCCGTGCTCACCGATGCCACCGCGGTCAACCGGCAACGCCAGGCACGCGGCGGCGAGGAGCGCACGCTCACCAGCCAGAACGACCTCATCACCGAGCAGCGCGCGTTCGGCATGAAGCACCTGCTGCTCGCCGGCGTCGAGGTCGTGCGCGAGAAGGCCGGGCGCTGGAACACAACGGGCACCGTTCCCAATCCCCCGACCCTGCTCTTCCATCCCGACCCGTGGGTCGGCCTGCCCGCGGGCTACTTCGACAACGTGATCCGCACGAACCCCGTTTCCTACACGGCGAGGACTGTGGGCATCTACGCGCAGGACGTGGCCGACATCGCGCCCTCGTGGAAGGCGGTCCTGGGCGCCCGCTTCGACCGTTTCGACGCCGACTACGACCGGGCGCCTCCCGCGGGACCGCTGTCGCGGCTGGACAAGGTGTGGAGCTGGCGCGCCGGGGTGCTCCACCAACCCGACGACAGCCAGACCTGGTACGCCGCCTACGGCACGTCGTTCAACCCGTCGGGCGAGCTCTACTCGCTGGACGAGCGCGGCGCCAACACGCCCCCGGAGAAGAACCGCAACATCGAGCTGGGCACCAAGTGGGAGCTCGCCGACGGCGACCTCTCCGTGCGCGCGGCGATCTACCGCTCCGAGAAGACGAACGAGCGCAACACGGACCTGGAGGTGAGCATCGAGCAGAACCTCCTCTCGGGCCGCCGCCACACCGACGGCGTGGAAGTCGAGGCGGCGGGGCGCATCACGCGGAACTGGGAAGTGTTCGCGGGGGCCGCCCGCCAGCGCGGCGTCATCGACGAGGCCACGGGCCAGCAGTCCGCGACGCTCGGCAAGGTGCCCCTCAACACGCCCGCCTACACCGCGAGCCTGTGGACCGTCTACCGCATCGGCAGCCGCTGGCGGGTGGGCGGCGGCCTCGAAGCAGTCGGGAAGCGCTACGGCAACAACACGAACACCGTCCAAGCGCCCGCCTACCGCCGCTGGGATGCGATGGTCTCCTACACCGCTCCGGGCTGGGAGGTGAGGCTCAACGGCATGAACCTCACCGACGAGGATATCTACGAGGGCGTGTACCAGGGCCACGTCGTCCCCGGCGCGAAGCGCAACTTCCAGCTCACCTTCGAATACCGGTTCTGACCCGTTCCATTCCTGGAGGAAAAGCCATGCTGCTCGCCATTCCCGAAGTGCTCGCGCCCGGCGAGCTGGCGCAGATCCGCGCCATGCTCGACGACGCCGACTGGGCCGACGGACGCCTCACCGCGGGCACCCAGTCGGCGCAGGTGAAATCGAACCTGCAGCTGCCCGAGGAAAGCGTGGTCGCGCGCGCCGCGCGCGCCATCATCCTCGCGGCCCTGGACCGCAGCGCGCTCTTCTTCTCCGCCGCGCTTCCGCGCCGGATCTTCCCGCCGCTCTTCAACCGCTACGAGGAGGGCATGGGCTTCGGCAACCACGTCGACAACGCCTTCCGCACGCACGCGGCGAGCGGGCAGCGCCTGCGCACGGACCTCTCGGCCACGCTGTTCCTTTCCGACCCGGAAGGCTACGACGGCGGCGAGCTGGTCATCGACGACACCTACGGCTCGCACGCGGTGAAGCTGCCCGCCGGCCACCTCGTGCTCTACCCCTCCTCGAGCCTGCATCGCGTGCAGCCGGTGACGCGCGGCGCGAGGGTGGCCTGCTTCTTCTGGCTCGAGAGCCTGGTGCGCGAGGACGCGCAGCGAACGCTCCTGTTCGACATGGATGCGGCGATCGCCGCGCTGCGCCAGGCCCACGGCGACGAGGCTCCCGTGGTGGCCATGACCGGCATCTACCACAACCTCCTGCGCCGCTGGGCGGTCGCATGAGGCTCTACCGGGGATCCCGCGGCGCATCCGGCGCCGCCGCCGTCGCCATTCACGCGCTCCTCGTCCTCGCGGTGCTCCATGCGAAGCCCATCGTCTCCGCGATCGCCGAGTCGGCGCCGCTCACCGTCTCGATCGTGTCTGCTCCCGCAAGCCCCGAGCCGGCGCCTCGCGTGCCGCCGTTGCGGCCCAGGCTCATCGAGCCCGCGCGCGACACCATGCCGATCCCGGCCATCTCGCTGGCTCCCGCCCCGGACGCCTCGACCTCGCCCGCCGCCACGCGCGCGCCGGCCGCGCCCGTCGCCGCAGCGTCGCCCGCACCGCCGCCGGCCGCCCTGCCCGTGGCCGCCCCCGTCTTCGATGCCGACTACCTGCTCAATCCCGCGCCGGCTTATCCCCCGCTTTCGCGGCGCCTGAACGAGGAGGGCCGGGTGCTGCTGCGCGTGTGGGTGCGCGCCGATGGAACCGCGGAACGGGTGGAGATCGCGCGCAGCAGCGGCTTCGACCGACTCGACCGGTCGGCGCGCGAGGCCGTGGCGCGGTGGCGCTTCGTTCCCGCGAAGCAGGGTGCGCAGGCCGTGGCGGCCTCCGTCCTGGTGCCCGTCGCCTTCGTTCTCAAGGGCTGATACGCAAGCCGCCTTGCCGGCGGCAAGGAATCGGGCGATGCTTCACGGTCCCCCACCGCTCCCGCCCGTCGAAAATGCTCCGCCTCGCCCCGCTCTCGCTCGCCCTCCTCCTGTCCGCCTGCGCCCTCGCCCCCGAAACCCGCCAACCCGCCGCCGTCGCTTCGCCGGAATCGGCCCGCGCCCAGGTCGCCGTCACCGCGCACCCGCTCGCCACGCGCGCCGCGCTCGCCATGCTCGACAAGGGCGGCTCGCCCATCGACGCGGCCATCGCCGCGCAGATGGTGCTGGGCCTCGTGGAGCCGCAGTCCTCGGGCATCGGCGGCGGCACCTTCGTGATGCATTGGGACGCGGCCACCGGGAAACTCGCCTCCTTCGACGGCCTCGCCGCGGCCCCCGCGCACGTGACGGCCAGCCTGCGCACCGACACCGACGGCAAGCTCCTGCCGAGCGAGCCCTCGCAGCGCGGCGGGCGCACGGTGGGTGTACCCGGCACCGTCGCGGTCCTGGCGATGGTGCACGAGCGCCACGGCAAGCTCGCCTGGCGCGAGCTCTTCGAGCCGGCCATCGCGATCGCGGAGCAGGGCTTCCCCATGCCGCCGTACATGCACGGCATCCTCGCGCTTCCCGATGCGGCGAAGAACCACCCTGAACTGCGCGCGCTCTACTTCACCGAGGACGGGAAGCCCCTTCCCGTCGGCACGACGATCCGCAACCCCGCCTACGCGAAAACGATGCGCCGGCTCGCGCTGGGCGGTCCGGCCGGGTTCCTCGAGGGCGGCGGCGCGAAGGCCATCGTGGACGCGGCCCAACGCGGCTTCCGCCCCACGCTCATGACCGAGCAGGACCTTCGCGACTATCGCGCCCTCGAGCGCGACCCGGTGTGCGCCCCCTTCCTCGCCTGGCGCGTGTGCACGATGGCCCCGCCCTCCTTCGGCGGCCTCTACGTGCTGCAGGTGCTGCAGATGCTGGAGGCCCGGGCCGGCGGGCGTTTCGATTTCGACGACGCGCAGTTCGCGCACCTCTACGCCGAGGCCGGCAAGCTCGCCCAGGCCGACCGGCGCCAGTACGTGGGCGACCCCGGGTTCGTGAGCGTGCCCGTGGCCGAGCTCGCTTCCCCCGCCTACGCGAGATCCAGGGCCGAGGCGATCGACCTCTCCCGCGCCGCGGCCGACGTGAAGCCCGGCATCCCCGCCACGCGCACCGCGTCCCTCGCGCCCGACGAGAGCGACCCCGTCTCCGCCACGAGCCAGATCGCCATCGCCGACCGGGCCGGCAACGCGATTTCCATCACGACCACCACGAACCTGAACTTCGGCTCGCGCATCCTGGTCGACGGCTTCATGCTCAACAACGCCCTGACCAACTTCTCCGCCGCGCCGAAGCCCGGCGAGCGGATCGCCAACCAGATGGAAGCGGGCAAGCGCCCGGTGACCTCGATGGCACCCACCATCGTCTTCGATCGCGAGGGGCGGCCGGTCGTCGTCGGCGGCTCCGCGGGCGGCGGGCCGATCGTCGACTACATCGCCTCGAGCCTCGTCGAGATGCTGGCCAACGACCGCACGCCGGCCGAGGCGCTCGCGCGCGGGCACATGAGCACCGCGGTGCCCGGCAAGGTGCAGCTCGAGAAGGGAACGGCCGCGACAAGGCTCGCGCCCGCGCTGGCCGCGAAGGGCCACGCCGTCGAGGAAGTTCCCCTCGTGAGCGGCCTGGGCTTCCTCAAGCGCGCGCCGGGCGGCTGGATCGGCGCGGCCGATCCGCGGCGCGATGGCGCGGCCATGGGACAATGAACCCATGACCCCGCTTCGCCAGCGCCTGCAGTCGCGCGAGCTCCTCGTCGCACCCGGCATCTTCGACATGGTGTCGCTGCGGCTCGCCAACACCTTCGGCTTCGAGGCGCTCTACATGACGGGCTACGGCACCGTGGCCTCGCACCTGGGGCTGCCCGACGCGGGCCTGGCCACCTACACCGACATGGTCGGGCGCGTGAAGGCCTTCGCCTCGCAGGCCGCCGCGCCGCTCATCGCCGACGGCGACACGGGCTACGGGGGCCTGCTCAACGTGCGCCACACCGTGCGCGGCTACGAGGAGGCGGGGGCGAGCGCCATCCAGCTCGAGGACCAGGAGTTCCCCAAGAAGTGCGGGCACACGCCGGGACGCCGTGTCATTGCGACCGACGAGATGGCGAAGAAGATCCGCGTGGCCGTGGAATCTCGCTCCTCGCGCGATTTCCTCGTCATCGCGCGCACCGACGCGAGGACGAGCCTCGGCCTCGACGAGGCGCTGCGCCGCGGCGAGGCCTACGCGAAAGCCGGCGCCGACGTGCTCTTCATCGAGTCTCCCGAAAGCGAGGAGGAGATGCGCGCCATCGGCCGCGCCTTCGACCTGCCGCTCGTGGCCAACATGGTCGAGTCGGGCCGCACGCCCGTGCTCGCGAAGGCGGACCTCGAGTCGATCGGCTACCGCCTCGCCATCTTTCCCATCGCGGCGATGCTCGCCAGCGTGCGCGCGATGGCGGGCGTCTACGGTCACCTCAAGGCCACGGGCTCCACCGCCGGCTGCGCGCAGCCGCTGCAGGACTTCGGCGACCTGTCGCGCCTCATGGGCTTCCAGGACGTCTGGGATTTCGACAAGAATCACGCGGACTGAAAAAGTCCGCGAACCACAGAGGAGAGAAACGATGAACCGCCGCCGCCTGCTCGCCGCCTTCGCCGCCCTCGCCATCCCGCTCGCCGCCTCGGCCCAGGGCACCTGGCCCGACCGCCCCATCCGCCTCATCGTGCCCTTCGCGCCCGGCGGCGTCACCGACACGAGCGGGCGCCTCATCGCCGAGGGGCTCTCCAAGCGGCTGGGCCAGCAGGTGGTCGTGGAGAACAAGCCCGGTGCCTCGGGAAACATCGGCACGCAGCAGGTGGCCACCGCCACGCCCGACGGCTACACGCTCGTCCTCGCCTTCGACGGCACGATGGTGATCAACCCGCACGTGTTCGCGAAGATCCCCTTCGACACGCTCAAGGACTTCGCGCCCGTGGGCAAGATCGGGGACGCGACGCTCATCCTCGTCTCGCACCCGTCGTTCCCGGGCAAGACCCTGCAGGAGACGATCGCGATCTCGAAGAAGGATCCGAAGGGCGTTTCCTATGGCACCTCCGGCATCGGCGGCACGCCGCACATCGCGGGCGAGCTCCTCAACCTGAAGACGGGCGCCAAGCTCGTGCACGTGCCCTACAAGGGCGGCGGGCAGGCCATGAGCGACGCGCTCGGCGGCAACATCCCGCTCGTCTACACGGCGGTGGCCGGCGCCTTCAACCACGTGAAGGCGGGCAAGCTCCACGCCATCGCGGTGTCCTCGCGCACGCGCGCGCCGTCTCTGCCCGACACGCCGACCTTCATCGAGTCCGGCGTGCCCGACTTCGAGTCGAGCTCGTGGGTCGGCATCCTCGCGCCCGCGAAGACGCCGCGCCCGGTGATCGACCGGCTCAACAAGGAACTCAACGCGCTCCTCGCCTCGCCCGAGGTGATCGAGCGGCTGGGGACCCTGGGCATCGTCGCCACGCCCGGCACGCCCGAGCAGTTCGGCGAGCAGATGAAGAACGACCTCGCCAAGTATGGCGAGGTCGTGAAGGCGGCCGGGATCAAGGCCGACTGACGGCCCGGAGGCTCAGGCCGACTCGACCCGGTCGCCTCCAGAGGCGCGCGCGGCATCGAACGCCTTCTCCGCCCGCGCCATGACCGCGCCCGCGTCGTCGCCTTCCCGCCATTCGGCGTGCCCGAAGCTTGCCGTGGCGGAAGTGGCGGCCATCCCGGGAGCGGCGGCCGCGAAGGACCGGCGGATGCGCTCGGTGATACCCGCGGCACGGTCGGGGGGCGTGTGGGTGAACAGCAGCATGAAGCGGTTGTCGCCGACGCGGCACGCGAGGTCCGACTTGCGCGTCTCGTTGCCCACGACGCGCGCGAAGCAGCGCAGCACCTCGTCGGCCTGCTCCTGCCCGAGGTGGCTCGCGATGCCCTCCAGTCCGTCGATCGACGCGAGCGCGAGGCACAGGGGCCCGCCGTAGCGCCCCGCGCGGTGCACCTCGACCTCCAGCGCCTGCTCGAACGCCCTGGGGTTGCCCAGGCCGGTGATCCGGTCCACGAGGGTCATGACGCGCACCTGCTCCTCGCGGCTTTGCAGCTGCGCCTTCGCCTCCTCCAGCTCGCGGCGCACGCTCGCGAGCTCGTTCGACAGGCGCACCACCGCCTTGCTCAGGTGCTCGATGTCGGCGGCGTCGTTCCCGTCCGCTTCCGGTCCGGCCTTCCTCTCGTCCACGGCTTCGTCCCCTTTCCGGGAAACCCGGCGCGCGCCGGGAGGCTTCTGTTACATTCTGCCGCATGAGCGCACCGGCCCACCAGCGCGGCCTCTCCGCGAGGGACATGGAAGCGATCCTCGGGGTCACCAGCAAGCTGGCGGCCCCGTTCGACCTGCGCACGATGCTCTCCGAAGTCGTGAGCGCGGCCAAGCAGGTGCTGCAGGCCGACGGCGGCTCGGTGTGGCTCTACGACGCCGCCACCGACGAGCTGATCCTGGAGGTGGCCACGGGCATCGAGCCGCTGCGCGTTCCGGCGGGCACCGGGATCGTGGGCGCGTGCGCGCGCGACCGGCGCCTCATCAACGTGCCCGACTGCTACGCGGACCCGCGCTTCAATCCCGAGGTGGACCGGCGCTCGGGCTACCGCACGCGCTGCATGCTCACGCTCCCGCTCGTGGACCACAAGGACGTTCTCGTGGGCGTGATGCAGGTCCTCAACAAGGCCGACGGCTCCTTCGACGGCGACGACGAGACGCTCGCCATCGCGCTCGCGGCCCAGTGCGCCGTCGCCCTGCAGCGCGTGCGCATGACCGAGGCGCTGATCGAGGGCGAGAAGATGCGCCAGGAGCTCGAGATGGCGCGCGTGGTGCAGATGAGCACCCTGCCCTCGCGCATGCCCGAGGTGGCGGGCTACGACGCGTTCGGCATGTGCCGCCCCGCGGGGCTCACCGGCGGCGACACCTTCGACCTCGCCGCGATCGACCAGGGCCTGCTGGTCGTCCTCGGGGACGCGACCGGGCACGGCATCGCCCCGGCCCTCTCGGTGACGCAGATGCAGGCGATGCTGCGCGTGGCCTTCCGCCTGGGCGCGAGCCTCGAGACCGCGTTCACCCAGGTGAACAACCAGCTGGCGGACACGCTGCCCGAGGACCGCTTCATCACCGCCTTCATCGGCCTGCTCGACGCGCAGAACCACCGCCTGCGCTTTCTCAGCGGCGGGCAGGGTCCGATCCTTCATTTCCAGGCCGCAGCCGGAAGCTGCGCGCGCCACAAGCCCACCAGCTTCCCGCTGGCCGCGATGCCCCTGACGACCCTGCGCCCCGCGGTGACGCTGGACATCCAGCCCGGCGACGTGCTGGTACTCCTGTCGGACGGCATCTACGAGTACGCCAACGCCGCGGGGGAGCAGTTCGGCGAGGAGCGCGTGCGCGAGGTGGTCGCCGCGCACCACGCCGGCTCCGCCGCCGCCCTCGGCGAAGCGCTCCTGGAGGCCGTCGGGGCCTTCGCCGGCGGCGCCCCGCAGGAGGACGACATCACGATCGTGCTGGTCCGGCGCATGCCCGGCGCCGGCGCGGCACGGCGCTTTCCGCGCACCATCGAGGCCTTGCCGGAGATCTTCGCCTTCACCGCCGGTTTCGTCGCCGGCCACGGGGTGGACAGGAAGATTCTCGATACCGTCGATTTCGTGGTGGAAGAACTGTTCACGAACATGGTGAAATACGGGGCTGCGGCGGATCCGGGAACCGGGGTGCGGATCGAGCTCCAGGCGGTCGAGGGAGGCGTCGAGGCGACCCTGGTCGATTCCGGGGTCGAGCCCTTCGATCCGACGCTCGCGCCGGATGCCCGGATCGACGCCCCCATCGAGGAGCGCCGCCCCGGGGGGCTGGGGATCCACCTCAGCCGCCGGCTGGTGGACTCCTGGGACTACGAATACGTGCCGGAGCGGCGGGAAAGCCGCATCCGGTTCAGGAAAACGCTGGCGGGGAAGCCGGCGCCGGACAACGCATCGGATGGGGAGGCGTGATGCTGGCGATCGAACCGGGCGCGCAAGGGGTGGTCGTGATCAAGGGCCGGCTGGACGCCGCCCAGTCCCCGGCGGCCCAGGCCTTCCTCGACAAGGTCCAGGGGACGGTGGCCCTCGACTGCTCCGGGCTCGAGTACATCTCCAGCGCCGGCCTCGGCGTGCTGCTCAAGACCCAGAAGCGCCTGCTCGCCTCCGGCGGGAAGCTGCGCCTCACCGGGGTGAGCCGCCACCTGCAGGACATCTTCCAGTATTCCGGCTTCGACCAGATCCTCGAGATCGAGCCGGCGCGGTAGGCCCGCGGCCAACTTTTCCCGACCTCGCGTGTAATTGTGGAAAGCGACCACGACCAGGCCCTGGTGGCGGATTGCCGGAACGGCGACCGGGCCGCCTTCGCGAGTCTCGTGGCGCGCTACCAGCAGCCGGTCTACAACGCCGCCTACCGGGTGCTGGGCAATGCCGACGACGCGGCCGACACGGCGCAGTCGGTGTTCCTGAAGGTGGCGGAACGGATTCACGAGTACGACCCGCGGTTCAAGTTCTTCAGCTGGCTGTACCGGATCGCGGTCAACGAGTCGCTGAACCTCCTGCGCCGGAACGGCCGCGAGGAGCCGCTGGACGAGGACGCGGAAATCCCGGGCGGCGATGGCGCCAACCCGGAGTGGCAGGTGAGCGAGGCCCAGGTCTCGCGCAGGGTGCAGAAGGCGTTGATGCGGATGCGTGCGGAGGACCGGGTGATGATCGCCCTGCGGCACTTCTCGGAGTGCAGCTACCGCGAGATCGGGGCGATCCTGGAGCTGGACGAGAAGACGGTGAAGTCGCGCCTCTACGATGCGCGCAGCCGGTTGAGGGGACTGCTGCAGGACCTGCAGGGATACTGACCATGAAAGACAGAGACATCGACCAGCTGATGCAGGACGTCCTCGACGGGTCGGCCTCCCCCGAGGAGGCCGCCGAGCTCGAGCGCTTCCTGGGCGCCAACGCCCCGGCCCGGGCGCGATTCGAGGAATACACCCGCCTTTTCCGCGACCTGGGGCGCGTGCCCCGGGTGCAGCCGCCCGATGGATTCGGTCCGGCGCTGATGGAAAGGGTGGCCCTGCGACCCGCCCGATCGGGGGGGTGGCGCCAACTTTTTTCGCTTTCGCGTGTAAGTAGGGGGAGTGCAATTGGATCCCGGGGTCATGCTCCGGGGCTTTCAGCCAGGGCCCACCGGGGTTTCCAGCCGGGTCCACACATGGGGGAATGGGAAATGAGCGAACAACAAGGCAGCACGAAAAGCAATCGCAAGCTCTGGATCGGCGGCGGCATCGCAGCGGCGGCGGCCATCGTCGTCGTCTCGCAGGTCGGCATCGACTACCCGAAGAGCGGAGATCTCACCTCCGGCACGATCGCCCCGGCGCAGCGCTACCGGGCCGAGCAGCCCACGTCGAAGGACGTGCAGGTGAGCTCGCCGTCCAGCCCGCAGGGCGGCCAGCCGACGCAGGCCGGGGAATCCAGCACGGTCAACGCGGCCAACGCCAATCAGGCGTCGGCGAACCAGGGCACGGCCAACCAAGGCACCGCCAACCAAGGCACCGCCAACCAAGGGACGGCCAACCAAGGGACGGCCAATCAAGGCATCGCCAACCAAGCCACCAGGAACCAGGCCTCCGCCAACCAAGGGACGGCGAACCAGGGCACGGCGAACCAAGGCACCGCCAACCAGGCCATGAAGAACCAAGGCACGGCGAACCAGGGCACCGCCAACCAAGGCACCGCGAACCAGGCCATGAAGAACCAGGGCACGGCGAACCAGGGCACTGCCAACCAAGGCACCGCGAACCAGGCCAAGTCGAACCAGGGCACCGCCAACCAGGGCACGGCGAACCAAGGCACCGCCAACCAGGGCACGGCGAACCAAGGCACCGCCAACCAGGGCACGGCCAACCAGGCGCTCAAGAACCAGGCCTTCTCGAACCAGGGCACCGCCAACGAGGCCATGAAGAAGTAAGTCGCGCTCCTCGCGACGCCGCACCCGCGACCGCCGGCCTCAGGGCCGGCGGTTTGCTTTGTGCGGGCGACCCGGTATCCTTCGCCGGACTCCGCCAACCGAGGGGACTTCGAGGATGCGTCTTCGCGCCGCTTGCCTGTTGCTCGCCCTCATCCCGGCGCCGGCCCTCGCCGAGGAAAGCCCCGAGGCGAGTCCCGTCGACATGTCCTATGTCGAAACGAAGGACCTCAAGCTCATCTACTACGACCCGCTGCGCTACCTCGTCCCGCACGCGGTGCGCACGTACACGAATTCCCTGGCCTGGCAGCGGCGCACCTTCGGCTGGACGCCTTCGGAGCCCACGACCGTCGTCCTGAACGACCTCGCCGACTTCGGCAACGCGGCACAGAACTCCGCGCCCCACAACCGCCTCGTCTTCGACATCGCGCCGGAATCGCACGCGTTCGAGACCTTCCCGGCCACCGAGCGCTTCTTCTTCCTCATGAACCACGAGATGGTCCACGTGGCCGCCGGCGACGTCTCGAACGAGGAGGACCGCATGTGGCGCAGGCTCCTCCTGGGAAAGGTCGCGCCCCAATGGCAGCACCCGGAGTCGCTCTTCTACAGCTTCCTCACGATCCCGCGCTTCAATTCCCCGCGCTGGTACAACGAGGGCGGCGCGGTGTTCATGGAGACGTGGATGGCCGGCGGCCTGGGCCGCGCCCAGGGCGGCTACGACGAGATGGTCTTCCGCGCGATGGTGCGCGACGGCGCGCGCTTCTACGATCCGCTGGGCCTCGCCTCGCACGCGGTGCGCGTGAACTTCCAGGTGGGCGTCAACGCCTACCTCTACGGCACCCGGTTCTTCACCTGGCTCGCGTACGCGTACTCGCCGGAGAAGGTGGTCGAGTGGATCCGGCGCGACGAGGGCAGCGAGCGCTACTACTCCGACAACTTCCTGCGCGTCTTCGGCATCCCCCTCGAGAAGGCCTGGCAGGACTGGATCGCCTTCGAGCACGAGTTCCAGAAGCGCAACCTCGCCGAGGTCCGCAAGTTCCCCATCACGCCGTTCAAGCCGCTGGTGGACCGCGCCGTGGGCTCCGTCTCGCGCATGCAGTACGACGAGGCGACGGGCACGCTCTTCGCCGCCTACCGCTACCCCGGCGTCGTCGACCACATCGGTGCACTGGACACGCGGGACGGCACCGTGCGGCGGCTCGTGGACCTCAAGCGGGCCATGCTCTTCACGGTCACCTCGCTCGCCTGGGACCCGGGCAGCTCGACGCTCTTCTACGTGAACGACAACACCGCCTACCGCGACCTCATGGCGCTGGACGTGAAGACGGGCGAGGAGCGCACGCTCTTCGAGGACGCGCGCGTGGGCGAGCTCGCCTTCAATCCCGTGGACAAGTCGATCTGGGGCGTGCGGCAGTCCAACGGCATCGCCTCGATCGTGCGCCTGCCGCCGCCGTACGACACCTGGTACGAGGTGTGGGCGCTGCCCTACGAGCACGTTCCCTACGACCTCGACATCTCGCCCGACGGGCGGCTGCTCTCGGCGTCGATGGGCGAGGTGAATGGCGACCAGTTCCTGCGGGTCTGGGAGATCGGCAGGCTGCTCTCGGGCGACTTCAAGCCGATGTCCGAGTTCCGCTTCGGGCAGAGCGTCCCCGAGAGCTTCGTCTTCTCCCCCGACGGGCGCTACCTGTACGGCAGCAGCTACTACACGGGCGCCTCCAACATCTTCCGCTACGAGATCGCCACGGACGACATGCAGGCCGTCTCCAACGCCGAGACGGGCTTCTTCCGCCCCCGGCCGCTCGCCGACGGCCGCCTGCTCGTCCTCGCCTACACTGCGGAGGGATTCGTCCCGGGCACCATCGAGCCGCGCGTCGTGAAGGACGCGAGCGCGATCCGCTTCCTCGGGACGGAAGTCGCGGAGAAGCACCCGGTCGTGAAGACCTGGCAGGTGCCGCCCGCGAGCGCCGTCGATTACGACAAGGTCGTCACCGGCCGGGGCCCGTACGTCCCGCTGCGCAACGTCGCCCTCGACAACGCCTTCCCGGTGCTCCAGGGCTACAAGGACTCGGTGGGCATCGGCTACCACTTCAACTTCTCCGACCCGCTCGGCTACGCGAACTTCGGCCTCACCGTCGCCGGCTCGCCGGACAGCGGCCTGCCGAGCGAGGAACGCGGGCACGTGGAGCTCACGGGCCAGTACCTGGGCTGGAAGGGGAGCCTTTCCTGGAACCGATCCGACTTCTACGACCTCTTCGGCCCCACCAAGAAGAGCCGCAAGGGCTACGCCGCGAAGCTGGGCTACACCCACTGGCAGGTCTACGACCCGCCGCGCACGCTGAAGCTCACCTCGGAGATCGCCTGGTACGACAAGATCGACGCCCTGCCCAACTACCAGAACGTCGAGGCGCCCGTCGACCAGCTGGTCACGGCCGAGGTGGCGGCGCGTTACAGCCACGCCCTGCGCTCGCTGGGCGCGGTGGACGACGACAAGGGGCTCGCCTGGGAGGCCGTGGCCACGCTCAACCGCGCCAACCACGACAACGTTCCGCAGTTCCGCGGCGGCTTCGACTTCGGCATCCCGCTGCCCATGAAGCACTCGTCCCTGTGGTTCCGCACCGTGGCGGGAACGGCCAACGGCGAGCGCGAGGACCCGTTCGCGAACTTCTACTTCGGCGGCTTCGGCAACAACTACGTCGACAGCGGCGAGATCAAGCGCTACCGGGAGTACTACGCGCTGCCGGGCTTCGGGCTGAACGAGGTCTCCGGGCGCAGCTTCGCGCGCCAGATGGTCGAGTGGAACGTGCCGCCCTGGATCTTCGAGAAGGGAGGCACGCCCGCATTCCACGCGACGTGGCTGCGGCCCTCGGTTTTCGCCTCCGCCCTTTGGACGGATCCCCAGTCCTCGCAGTACCGCAAGGACTACGGCAGCGTCGGCTTCCAGCTCGACCTGCGCTTCACGGTGCTGCACTGGTACGACATGACGCTCTCGGCCGGCTACGCGGTCGGCTACCGCGGCGGGAGCCGCGCCGGCGACGAGTGGATGCTGTCGCTCAAGATCCTGTGAGGCGCCATCGGACATGACGGCTGGCGCGGCAATGCTGGGCCTGGTGGGGCTCCTTCCCGTCCTGAGCTTCCTCGCGGCACTGCTCTACCTGGACAGCTACAAGCTGGTGAAGCTTCGGTCGGTGATCGCGGTGGTGTGCGCCGGCGCGGCGGTGGCGGGCGCAGGCTACCTCGCGAACGGCTGGCTCATGGGCGCTTCCGGGCTGGAGTTCCGCTCCTTCACGCGCTACGTCGCGCCGGTGAGCGAGGAGCTGCTCAAGGGACTCGTCATCGTGGCGCTCGTGCGCGCCCACCGCGTCGGCTTCCTCGTCGACGCGGCGATCTTCGGCTTCGCGGTCGGCGCCGGGTTCGCGCTGGTGGAGAACCTCTTCTACCTGCACCAGACGCCCGGGGCGGGCCTGGGCGTTTGGATCGTGCGCGGATTCGGCACCGCGATCATGCACGGCGGGGCCACGGCGCTCTTCGCCGTGCTGGGGCTCGCGCGCATCGAGCAGGCGGGGCGCGCGGGCGTGGGCCAGTACCTGCCCGGCTTCGCGATCGCGGTCGCGCTGCACTCGGCGTTCAACCACTTCTTCCTGTCGCCGATCGCCTCGACGGTGGGGATCCTGCTGGTGCTGCCCCCGATGCTGCACTTCGCCTTCAGTCGCAGCGAGAAGGCGCTGGGCGCATGGCTGGGGCACGGATTCGACGCCGACACGGAGATGCTGGAGCTCATCAATTCCGGGCGTCTCTCGGACTCTCCCGTCGGGCAATACCTGCACACCCTCAAGGACAGGTTCCACGGGCCGGTGGTGGCGGACCTGCTCTGCTACCTGCGCCTCTACACGGAGCTGGCGCTGCGCGCCAAGGGCATCCTCCTGATGCGCGAGAGCGGCTTCGAGGTGCCCGTGGACGAGGCGACGAGGGAGAAGTTCGCGGAAATGCGCTACCTCGAGGGAAGCATCGGGCGCACGGGGCTCCTCGCCCTGCAGCCCATGCTGCACATGAGCCACAAGGACCTGTGGCAGCTCTACATGCTCGGCAAGTAGGGGACCGCCGGCCCCGGCCGGCGCGAGTGGAATTTCCTATCGCGTTCATCAGAACAATAAATTGGCGCAATCACAGGCGGGCCATTAGATTTCCTGCGTACCGCAACCCGACCAGGAGACCCGCATGTCCAGCCAAGGAAAGTGCCCCGTCATGCACGGCGCGAACACCGCGACCGGCAAGTCCGTCATGGCCTGGTGGCCGAATGCCCTCAACCTCGAGATCCTGCACCAGCACGACACCAAGACGAACCCCCTCAAGGGCTTCGACTACCGCGAGGAGGTGAAGAAGCTCGACGTCGCCGCCCTCAAGAAGGACCTCGCCGCCCTGATGACCGCGAGCCAGGACTGGTGGCCCGCCGACTGGGGCCACTACGGCGGACTGATGATCCGCATGGCCTGGCACGCCGCCGGCTCCTATCGCGTGGCCGACGGCCGCGGCGGCGCCGGCACGGGCAACCAGCGCTTCGCGCCGCTCAACTCGTGGCCCGACAACGCCAACCTCGACAAGGCGCGCCGGCTCCTGTGGCCCATCAAGAAGAAGTACGGCAACCGGATCAGCTGGGCCGACCTCATCATCCTGGCCGGCAACGTGGCCTACGAGACGATGGGCCTCGAGACCTACGGCTTCGCCTTCGGCCGCGAGGACATCTGGCACCCCGAGCTCGACATCTACTGGGGCTCCGAGAAGGAGTGGCTCGCCCCCACCGACAACCCGAACAGCCGCTGGTCGGGCGAGCGCGAGCTGGAGAACCCGCTCGCCGCGGTGATGATGGGCCTCATCTACGTGAACCCCGAGGGCGTGGACGGCAAGCCCGATCCGCTCAAGACCGCTCGCGACGTGCGCGAGACCTTCGCCCGCATGGCGATGAACGACGAGGAAACCGTGGCGCTCACGGCCGGCGGCCACACCGTGGGCAAGGCGCATGGCAACGGCGACGCCAAGCGCCTGGGCCCCGCGCCCGAGGGCGCCGGGATCGAGGAGCAGGGCTTCGGCTGGATGAACCACGCGAGCCGCGCCGTGGGCCGCGACACCGTGACCAGCGGCCTCGAGGGCGCGTGGACGACGCACCCGACGAAGTGGGACAACGGCTACTTCGACATGCTGCTGGGCCACGAGTGGGAGCTGAAGAAGAGCCCGGCCGGCGCCTGGCAGTGGGAGCCGGTCGACATCGAGGAAGAGGACATGCCGGTGGACGTGGAGGATCCGAAGATCCGCCGCAAGCCGATCATGACCGACGCCGACATGGCCATGAAGATGGACCCGGCCTACCGCAGGATCTCCGAGCGCTTCCACAAGGACCCGGCGTACTTCACGAAAGTCTTCGCGCGCGCCTGGTTCAAGCTCACCCACCGCGACCTGGGCCCGAAGTCGCGCTACATCGGCCCCGAGGTCCCGAAGGAGGACCTCCTCTGGCAGGACCCGGTGCCCGCCGGCAACGCGAAGTACGACGTCGCCGCCGTCAAGGCGAAGATCGCGGCGAGCGGCCTTGGCGTGAGCGAGATGGTCAGCACCGCCTGGGACAGCGCCCGCACCTTCCGCGGCTCGGACATGCGCGGCGGCGCCAACGGCGCGCGCATCCGCCTCGCGCCCATGAGGGACTGGGAAGGCAACGAGCCGCAGCGCCTGGCCAAGGTCCTGAAGGTGCTCGAGGGCATCGCGAAGGAGACCGGCGCGAGCGTCGCCGACGTCATCGTGCTCGCCGGCAACGTGGGCATCGAGCAGGCGGCCAGGGCGGGCGGGGTGGAGATCGCCGTTCCGTTCTCGCCCGGCAGGGGCGACGCCACTGCCGACCAGACTGATGGCGAGTCCTTCGCCGTGCTCGAGCCCATCCACGACGGCTACCGCAACTGGGTGAAGAAGGACTACGCGGCGAGCCCCGAGGAGCTCCTGCTCGACCGCACGCAGCTCATGGGCCTCACGGCTCCGGAGATGACGGTGCTCGTCGGCGGCATGCGGGTGCTGGGCACCAACCACGGCGGCACGAAGCACGGCGTCTTCACCGACCGCGTCGGCGCGCTCACGAACGACTTCTTCGTGAACCTCACGGACATGGCGTACGCGTGGAAGCCCACCGGGAAGAACTCGTACGAGATCGTCGAGCGCAAGACCGGCAAGGTGAAGTGGACCGCCACCCGGGCCGACCTGGTTTTCGGCTCGAACTCGATCCTGCGCGCCTACGCCGAGGTCTACGCGCAGGACGACAACAAGCGCAGGTTCGTCGAGGACTTCGTCGCGGCGTGGACGAAGGTGATGAACGCGGACCGGTTCGACCTGAGGCCGTAGCCGGCTCCCCCGTCCGCGGGGATGGCCCTGCACCGCAGGGGCATCCCCATGATGCGCGGGAGCGGTTTCGAGGTGCCCGTCGACGAGGGCACGAAGGAGAAGTTCGCCGAGATGCGTATCCTCGAATCCAGCACCTGGCAAACGGGGCTGTTGGCCATGCAGCCCCTGCTGCACATGAGGCACGAGGACCTGTGGCAGCTCCGCATGCCGGAAAAGTGACGGCCGGTTCTCGTCCCGGAGCCGCCGCTAGGCTTCCCTCGCCCGCTTGCCGAGCCGCATCATGGGTCGCTCCACGAGGTGAAAGCTCAACGCCGCCATGACGAGCGTGATGGCGACCGTCGCGACGAGCGCGATCCCGCTTCCGGCCGGCGAATTGAGGGACTCGCCGCCGACCATCCTGACGAGGTAGATCGCGGGGAGGTGCCAAAGGTAGATCCCGTAGCTCACCTCGCCCAGCCAGACGAGCTCCCGCCGGCCCAGGAAGGCGAGCTCCGGCGGCGGACGCAGCAGCGCGAGAACGCCCAGCCCGATGATGACCGAGACCACCGGATTCCAGATGGCCAGCATCCAGTGCCCCGTCCAGTAGGTGTCGCGGTTGGCGAGAAGCCAGTACTCCATGGCGAGGAGCGCCGCGGCGATCAACGCGATGAAGGCCCGGCGCCGGGCGGGCGTCGGTGACCATTCCACGTTCGAGATGGCCACTCCGGCCATGAAACTCGCTAGCGAGCCCGGCAGCGCGTCGAGGATCGGTAGGCGACTCACCATGTGGTCGCCGCGATAGGCCGCCATGACGCCTGCCCGCCACGCGAGGGCGATGAGCAGGGCGATGACGAACGTCGTCCGCCATCCGACGCGGCGCTGGATCGCGACGATGAATGGCAGGGCGAGGTAGAAGGAGAACTCGATGGGCAGCGTCCAGTACACGCCGTTGAGGGGCGGCTGCATCCACGGGGGCATGTTGATCCAGAGCATCAGGTTCATGAGCACCTGCGTGCCCGTGAATGGCGCGATCAGGGCGATGCCGAGCCAGGACAGGACGACGAGTATCGCAACCTGGAACCAGACGCCGGGGAAGATGCGCAGGAACCGCCGGCGCCAGAACTGCAGCACCGACGGGCCGGAAAGGGACTGCGTCGCGAGCTGGGAGGCGAGCAGGTAGCCCGAGAGCACGAAGAACAGGTAGACGCCGAGCCAGCCGAAGCCCAACTGCATGGCGAGGTCCCAGGTGGTTCCGGCGAACGGCACCCGGCGCAGCGCGGTCGGCAGGGCCGGGAAATACTCGGACCAGTGGAATGCCAGCACCGCCAGCGCCGCGATCCCACGGAGGCCGTGGAGGGAGGGGGTGAAGGTAAGCACGGGCGGGATGCGGGGGCAGAAGGGAGTGGCGCGGGCCGGAGCCAACGCGCATCTTGCCCGATTTCCCGCCGGCGGCGGGCCCGGCGGCCGGCGACTACTGGCAGACCGGCAACGGGCTCGCGAATTCGATGCGGGTGATGGACCGGGTCACCGGTCGGCCATTGTAGGTGTAGCTCAGGGTCCCGCTGACGCCATCCGCAAAGGTGAAGGTCATCGTGCCGACCTTCGTGTAGTTCTGCGGGAAGGTGATGGGCGTGAAGGGATTGGCGTCGAACGCGGGCCCCGTCGTGCGGTACAGGTCGCCCGAATAGGTCCGCCCGCCCTGGAAGAACCCGGTGGACGAGAGCCACAGGTCGCGGCCGCTGTCGTCGTAGGTGTAGAGCGTCGCGAAGATCGTGCTGTCCTGGTGCGTGAGGTTGACGCCCCACCCGGGCTGGTCCTTGTTCCACCAGAGGTCCTGGTAGTTGGTCGCGGAAATCCTGCTCCCCGTCGTGGACGTGCACGACGACCGGCTGCCATAGATCATGCGCTTGATCGGCTTGGAGACGCGGCTGGAACCCACGTTGTAGCTGAGAGTCCCGGCGTCCGCGCCCGAGAACGTGACCGTCATCGTGCCCACTTCCGTGTAGTCCTGCGGGTAAGTGACGGGTGGCCAGGGGTCCGCGTCGAGGGCCGGCCCGCGGGTGCGATAGAGCACTCCCGAGTACGTCGAGCCCGACTGCAGCCACATCGTGGCGGAGAGCCACAGGGGCGCGCCGGCGTTGTCGTACGTGTACAGCGTCCCGAAGACGACGTCGCCCTGGTGGGCGAAGTTGATGCCCCAGCCCGACTCTTCCTCTCCTTTCCACCACAGGCCCGTGTAGTTGGTCGTGGAGGCCCCCGCCTGCGAAACGGTGAAGGTGCGCCCGCCGACGGAAATCGTGCCCGACCTCGCCGCGCCGGGGTTCGCGGCCACCGAGTACGTCACCGTCCCACTGCCGTTCCCGCTGCTGCTGCTGGTGATCCAGCCTGCGTTGCTGACCGCCACCCACGGGCAGGCCGAGGTCGCCGTCACCGCGAACGAACCCGAGCCCGATCCGGAACCAACCGATGCGCCGGTCGGCGCGAGAGCGTAGTTGCAGGTCAGGAGCGGATCCAGGTACTGCGACAGGACCGCGTAGGCGCGATCGAAGCGCGAATAGTAGTCGAAGAGGTCCACGGACGAGGCCGTGCAGCTGGACGGGCCGCCGTGCAGGCCTCCGCGCAGCAGGTACTGCGAGTCCGCGAAGGTGAAGACGCCGGAGCCGCTGCTGCCACCTTCCGTGGTGCCGGTCGCGACGGAATTCCAGCGGACGACGAGGTGTGTATCGCCCCCCGCGAAGTAGCCGCTGAAACCTCCCAGGCTGCCGAGGCTCACCTTCTTGAGGTCGCCCATCGGGTGGTGCACCGCCGTGGCGGCCGTTCCGGTGACGGGCGTTGCCCTGTCCCACCCGTTGTACACGGCTCCCGCCGGCGGCGCGCGCAGCAACTTGAGGAGCAGCACGTCCGTGGAAGCGTCGGCGTGGAGCAGGGTCGCACCGCCGGCGAGTTGCACGTAGGCGGAGCTCGTGCCGCCGGTGCCGCAACCCGCACGGTCGTAGAACCAGTGCGTCGTGAGCGTGTTCGCCTGGGCCTGCGTCGAGATGCAGTGTGCCGCCGAGTAGAAGTACGGCGCCACCGGGCCGATGCTCGTATTGAGGAGCGTGCCCGTGCAGGAATAGGTGCCGGAGGCATCCGAGTACGTCATGCGCGCCACCGCCCGGCTGGTGCTGGCAAGAGCGGTGTCGGTGGCACTGCGGCAGATGACGTCCACCTGGCATGCGCCGGAAGCCTTCGCCAGCGCTTCCATGTCGGCATCCTTGGGGCTCGCGAACAGGTGGTCGACGCGGAATACCGCGAGCGGCAGGTCCCTGCCCGCGCCATCCGGGACGAAGACCTCGACGAGGGCGCGCTCGCCTTCCAGCACGGGGCTCCAGAAGCGTCCGCCATTCGCCTCGATCTCCGCGGCGTCGAAGGGCCCGTAGACGACGCCCGGCTCGGCTGCCGCCGCGAAGCGCACCTGCACTCCGGCGGGAAGGCCGGAACCGGCGAGTCCCACGCGCAGGGCGCGGGCGTCCTTGGAGACGACTTCCCAGTGGGCGGCCGCGCCGCCTTCGACGCGTTGCCAGCGCAGCGCCGTTGCGCGCGCCTGGGCGGTCCCGGCAACGGGGCGGTCCACGCCGATCTGCAAGCTCTTGAGGAACTGATTCGCGTTCGCTTCCTTGGCCGCAGCGATGCGACCGGCGTCGACCTCGCCGAGATCGATGCGGACGGCCATTCCGGCACCCGGCGCGAGGCGCAGCGTCTCCGTGGCCTTTGCCCGGGGTTCGAACGACTCGAAGGAATAGACTCGGTCCGCCGCGAACGCCGTCGACGCAAGGGCCGACAGGAGCAGCAGGAGGAGGCGAAGAATCAACGAGCGGGTCATTCGCATCGGACTTGCGAGGACGATAAAGGGGGGGACCGCATTCTCCCCGGGTAGTTCCCTCTCGCCTTCGGGTCACGAGGGCTGGCCCTGCACGAGCGGGCCGCCGGGCATCCCTGCCGAGCGCCAAGGTATCGGTGGCGGAGAGAGAGGGACTCTCCCCCTTCGGCGTCTAACTCATTGATGCGTAAGGCCATAAACGGGTCCAAATCGGGCAGGTAATCCGAAAACGTGGGCCTGTGGTTTGGACCTGCGGCGTCAAGCCTACGCGAAGATGCGGAGCGTCGCCACGCGTAAGCGCTTGCGCCTGCCAAGGCCCGCGCTGCCATCGAGCAATCGCGGGCCGCTCGGGGTGCGGGGGCCGGCCCCCGCCTCACATACCAATTGCCGCACTGGGGGACCCAGTGAGGGCAATTGGTATAGTGAGTGACACCAATTGACAGAGAATTTTTTTCTGCTATTGGTAGTTCAAGGGCAGGCGATACCTTGCCCTTCATGGCCGATAACAACAAGAAAAGGAGGCCCCCATGAAAAAGCACCCCCTCGCGATTTGTCGCGTTTCCAAACTTCACCAACGCGACCTCAAGAAGGCAGCCGGGCACAACTTCCGCACTGCGCCGGTACCGAATGCCGACCCTGGCGGCTCGATTACACCGCTACACGGCTCGTCAACGGCGAAGGCGTTTCTCGATACCGTCTCGGCGCGCTTCGATGCCTGGAAAGCCCGAAAACTCGCCGCGCCGCGAAAGGTGCGCGGCGCTCGCATGGCACGCGACCCCGTCGTGTGCGTCGAGTTGCTGCTGACCGCCTCGCCCGAATACTTCCGACCCCACGACGAAAAACCCGGCGAGTGGGACAAACCCCGAGCCAAAGCCTGGCAGGAAGCCGCTACCGCTTTCGCCCGCGACTACTTCGGCGCAAACCTCGTCTCCGTCGTTCTCCACGAGGAGGAAAGCACGCCGCACTGCCACGTCTTCGTGATGCCTTTTGACCCCTCGGGCAATCTCAACGCGAAGTCGCTTTTCAATCGCCAGAACCTGGTTCGCCTCCAAGACGCCTACGCCGAGGCGTGTAAGCCTCTTGGCATCGGTCGCGGGCTTCGCGGGTCGAAGGCTTCCCACGTCGAAGTTCGGCAGCACTACGAGGCGACCCACGCGACGGTGGAGCCTACGAAACCTGCCGCACTCAAACCCCGCGCTCCGGTCATGCCCGGCAAAATTGACCGTCTCGACGATGACGCAATGCGCCGCTACGCCATCGGCGCCTTTCGGGCAGGCGCCTCGGCCGCCGCGCAGGAGCAAGCGGAATACGTCAAGGTCCTCGCCGCCAAAGCAGCGGCGCACGACTTGCTCGTGAAGAACGATGAAGCGCGGTCCCAGGCTCTGGCGAAACTACGAGACACCGCCGCCGAAGTCCGCGCAATTGCGCTTCCCGCGGTGCTAAAGCGGCTCGGCGCCGTTCAAGGCCCCGATGGGGATACCTGGCAACTGCCGGGGCGTCGCTACAAGACGCACAGCGGAACCTTCCGCGAGGAACTGACCGGGGCCAAGGGACGAAACGCCATCGACCTGGTAAAGCACTGCGAGGATGTGGACTACGAGGCTGCCGTTAGGTGGCTCTCGAAGGAGTTCGGAGCATCGGAGGCCGTGGGGGAAGCCGTTCGGACGGCAAGAGACGAGGCCGCGACCTTTGCGGCCAAACCTACTGCGCTGCCGGTGCCGGCGCCCTCCGGCTTAAACCTCGCCGCCATGAAGGAGACGCTTGCCAGCGTCCACGGCATTCCGCCGGCGGTCATTGACGAAGTGGTGACGTGCGGCGACCTCTACGCAGATCGCTACGGCAGCGCCGTTTTTGCGTGCCGCGACGACAATGGCCGGGTCATCGGCGCCGAAGTTCACACGCTTGACGACAAGCCTGTCATCTATCGTCGCGGCGCGGAGGCGGCATTCGTCTTGCCGCCCGCGCCGTCTGCTCCAAGAACATTGCCAGCGCTGGTTGCCTCAAATGCAATCGAAGCCCTCTGTCTTCGTGCGCTCCGGCCGCTCTGCGGATGGGTCTATGCCGTTGGCGGTGTGGCGCTTCGGGGTGTGGTTTCCATTGTGCGAGCGGCCAGCCGACGCCATCGACGCACCACGCTTGCGATTACGGAGCCAGACATGGCAATCGCACTTCGGGACAGCCTCATTGCCCCTCTGCCCGAAGTAGCCATTGAAGCCCCTTGGGAACCCACCTGGAAGGACGAACTCGCAGCACAGCGGAACGCGGCGAACGCACACGCAATGCCCCGCTACCGGCGCCCTTCTCCTTCTCCGGACCTGTAATGACAAAGGGGGCCGAAGCCCCCTGCGTCCTTGCGTATCTGCACGAGGTCAACTACTTGTTCCGAAGCCCATCCTTGTCGGTCCTCAACTTCTTCAGTCTGTCCTTCATGGTTCGAGTGGGTCCGGTTGCGGCCTGACCTGATACCGCGCCATGCGGTAGCACTTGCGAACTCTTCGGAAGCCCCCCGCCGGCCTGCGCTCCCGTAGTTCTCTCCCGCTGTTGCTGCCGTTGATCTTTCACCTCCGACGGGCCGAGAGGCTGAAGTTTGAGTTTTAGTCGGTAATGAGCAATGCGGTCAACACAAAGGCTCCCGTGTAGGGCCCGAAGTCGTTCGTCATCATCCACAAACGCCTTGTCTCTCTTGGGGTCTCGCAACTTCTCGCAGAGATCGAACAGAAGGTTTACGAGGCTCTGTTCGGCGCCTTGCTCATAGTCTGCTTGAAGTTCGTCCGTCGTTAGGCCGGTCACTTCCTGAAGCAGCGTGTCGAGGTGCGACGCAAATTGGTTGTTCGAGGCATTTGTGCGTAGCAGCCACGCACATGCGCTCTTCGCTCCTTTGATATCACCCATTAGGCACCTCCTTTCCGGGGGCTAGCGCCCTTCGTGGACGCGGCGCCTTGCGAACTGGCCGCAGCGAGCACTTCAATCTCCGGAAGCCGCTCCTCAAGGGCGTCAAGAACTACCGCCGATGCTCCGCCGGAGTAATGCCGTGATACCTGCTTCATCGCACGGCTCCAGCGAGTGTGAAACTCGGGAGAGACGCGAAGTTTGATGCTTATTACCTTGTATTGCTCGCCGCTTTGCGACGCGTTGCTCTTGGGTGTTAGCCCCAGGTTGTTTTTCGAGTTCATAGGTTCTCCTTATCAGTTGGTTTACTCGATACTGCCTCCTTGTTGTCGGGTTAGAGACTGGCCTTACCGCGCTTGGACCGCACACCGCACGCTCGCGTGATGAGCGCCTGCCTGCTGTGTTTACGCAGTCGCTCGGAATGGTCTTGCCAAAACACTAGTGACTTCCCATCGCCGAACATGACTGGCTTCTATCAAATCCAAATTGATTGTCAAGTCGGACGCACATTTCATGCCGCTCGCACCGCGCTTGCTACGGCGAGATGTTTGATGGGGTTGGTCTTCTTGTATTCCCCGGCCCTGGGTGCCGGGGAGAGGTCATATAGTCAAGAACGCAGCACGAATCCGTTAGATCATTCTCCCCAGACGGCGGCATGAAGTTTTCGCAACTTGCTATTAATGCTTTCGGCCTGACATGGACGCCTTCACTGGCTCTTTGATGGACCTCTTTGAGCGAGTCAATGAAGGCCGTTTCCGCAATGCCTGCTTACCCGTTCCGCCGCCTGCTTTCCGGAGTGCAATTTGCAGGATGCGCTGATAAAGTGACTCACCAATTCGAAAGGTGGTGCCCTGGAAGTTCTTGAGAACAACTCCGGCGTTCTTCAGGACGGGATCACATTTCATATCCTGGGCCGTGACAGTTGGCGTGAATCGCGCGGTGATCTTAATTCGAACATGGCGAAGTGTCGTGATGCCATACCCAGAACACAGCGCATTCATCGGGGCGCCAGCAATCGGGGCGGACGTGATGATACTTTCTGCAAATACCCCCTGGCGCACTCTGCTTGCAGATCTCGGACAATAGAGAAGAATTACGTCTCCCCTCTCGGCATCCTGCGGCACGCACCAGTAGCTTTCTACCGTATCAGGCTTCGAGAGTTCACTGCTCGAAGCAACCCCGAAGAAGTAGGTCGGCATCAGTTAGCTCCCTCGACATATCGTAGAAAGTGAACTGCTTCGGCTTTCTCACCAAATGACGCATCTATCTTGTCGCCGTTGCTATAGCGGACAATTACTTCGTACTTTCGAAAACCGCCGTCTCCGCCTAACCGCTGGTCATATCCACTTATGAACGCAATTGCATCGGCAATTGTCTTGAACTCGCTTTGAATGCCGTGGAGTGGAATAAGAACTATCGATTGAATGCGTCGATCTAATGTCGCTTCTAACTGCTTAAAAAAGCTCTCCAGAACTGGTCTGTTGGCCGCAACTAGGTGATGTTTTAGACGTGCTCGAGACGCCTTGGGCAGAGCCTCAATCATGCGGATTGACTCTGCAAATGTCGCGTCGGGCGTGTCCTCGTCGAATTTGGCATCAATGCCTACGGCATCGAATGCGCTTGTGATGGTCTCGTAGGGAAATAGCATCACCTCGAAGCCCGAGGACTTCATTTGGGAAAGAGAGCCATCTGTAAATACTCCGGCAAGTACAGCACCAAGAAATGGTTTGTCCCAGTCGTATTTCTCCGCGATCGGAAGAATTGCTCCCTGAATTTCTTGTGCCTTGTTTCTTGAGTGCTTGGTATACCGCCGCCACGCCGCCTCGATAAAGGCAAGGGGGCGTCCACGCACGCTCTCTGTGCCGTCCTTTTCTATGACAAAGTCGAGATCGTGGAGATTGCCGAATTTGTCCTCCCAAGTAACCTTCTTGCCATCTCGCGCAGCTCCCCGCTCCCCCTTCTTGTCGAGATAAAGCCCACGCTTAACGCAGAACTCCTCAAATTGAGGCGTCATGATCTCTTCAAGCAGATCGCCGATGATCTGACCAAACTTGTGAGAGGGTGAGGTGGCCATTTGTCATTAGCCCTCGATCCAAAGTCGACCTTCCTGCAACGGAACCCTGTGCTTCCGATTCTTCCACTTAATATTTCGATCCCTCAACTTCTCGAACGAGAAGGACTTAAAGCCTGCTGCCTGCGCAAGTTGACCAAGCCATTGGTCGGCCGGGGCATGTACTCCATAAGGGGCAGAATCTCCAATGACAAAGCACAGACGGGACCCCTTCTTACATACAGCACGCAAACAGTTAAACACGTTGGCGAGATCGAGAAAGTATGCCGCGATCATTGTGTGGTAGGTCTTGCGACCGCCCTTTGTGAGCCTTACAACTTCGAGTTCACGACAAACGGCTGCAAGTCCATTCCGTATTGGGGCGACTTCCGGGCGCGCCAGAAGGTCATCAAGATCTAGCCTTTCGGCTGCGCTGTGCTGTGAGCATGACCGAATGATGTGACGGCGCACCGCACCCTGAAGGTCCCCCCACGACTCTATTTCGCCCCAGAATGTCATCTCTAGCCGTGTCGCATCCGCGTAATCGTAGTTGTTTGGATAGGGAGGGGATGTAACGATTAGGTCGATTGAGTTAGGCGGCAACGAAGAGGGTAGTCTCGCGTCCTGGTCCAAAACCTCGGCGCTTGTCGAGAACCCGGAATTCTTTGCAAACGTGATGTCTTGCGAAATGTCGGCTGCCTTCATCATCAGTGCCTGAAATGGTTCGACGGTAGAGGCCTTTTTCTTATTCGGCAAGACGTACTGCCATTGCGCGGTGCCAACATGACTGCACGACCGGAGTATCGCGGTCAAAGACAGCCAAACGAGCTCTCTCAATGGCGCATCGCGGGGTGGCGAAGTCAAGAAGCAGTCCCGTAGCCTTATGAGGCTTGCGAGTGAATCGTTCGTGAAGCATTTATTAAGCAAAGGGGATGCGTTCGGAGCGCTGCGACCCTTGTCCGCTCTTGCGCGATTAACCAGGTCCACGATCGCATCAGTTAGGCCCTCTGGAGTCACCGCGTTCCAGTGAAGCTTTGCCCGCGCAATTCGTGAGACGAACGGGTGGCTCTCGTATCCCACTGACGACACGCCTGCGGCCTCGGCCGCCAAGAGTGTTGTTCCGGACCCAGCAAATGGGTCCAAGACTTGAATATGTCGACCTTGAGCGTGCGAGCGAATTAGATCTTCCGCCCATTCAGCGGAAAATCCCGCCGAATAGCGAAACCACCGATGTATTGGCAACTTCATGTTATCGGTGAATGTTCCCGAACGCGCCGAGCGCAATTCGTCCTTTGCCGCAAATTCGCCTGGTGCGGCGATGTCGTCAAACATTTGAAGTTGTACTGATGTGCTCATTTACCGTATGTCGCTAGTGTTGATATCCCAATAACTCAAGGGTTTCCGAAGAAGTTGACGCATTGCAGCGAGGCCAAATCACGGAGGACGCGGATATGGAGTGGTGACACCTCGTCAATGAGGCGTGGCTTGACCTTACAAAGAATGTCCTACGGAGAGATCAATCGTTTGATAGATCAAGCCTTCGTCTTCTTTGCGGAGCGAAGGGGGGGAAGCCCCTTCTGCTGGCGAAGTTTGCGGTTTTCCTCGCTGGCGCGGCGTCTTTCAAGTTCGCTATGGAGAACGGCTGAAAACTGCCCGGCGCGATACCGGAGCGCTGGCGTTGCCTCCACTACGGCAGGAAAAGTGATTTTCGCGAGCGTGGCGCTATACAGTTCTTCCGTCTGCATCGCCTTGCCGTAGTGCGTCAAGTTGGTCGTGTCATACGCGTGGCCCAATAACTGACTGCGAGCCTCCTCGGCAACGCCAGCCCTGGCGAATGCTTCGTTGATCGTGCTTCTAAACGAGTGAAACGTCTTGCGCTCGCTTGTGATGCCCACCTTGTCGAGATACCGCGAAAAGGCTTCCGAAGGCACGTCGGCATATCCGTTGACCGTGCGAAGCAGGTAGGGGAATAGGCGTGCCTCGTCGCCTGCGGCCTGTCGGACGTCCGCCACGTAGGTATCGAAGCCGAGGCTCAACAACTCATCGTGAAGCGGCACGAGCCGCTCGGAGCCCGTCGTCTTGGTCTTGGTGTCGTCAGTGTGCGTTATCGCGATTACGAGGCGTCCGCCATCGCGTTGAATGTCCTGAAGACGCAACTGGCACAACTCGTCGAGCCTGGCACCCGTGTAGAGACCTAGCAATGGCACCCAAAACTCGTGGGGCTTTCGTAGGGCTCCAAGCGCGAACGGGTCGAATATCTTCGCCAGTTCCTGTCTTTCAAAGGGGAGGTAGCGCGTCTGTCTAACGCTGCGCTTCTTCTCTCCTCGCTTATACGGAGATACGTCCCTTGTGGGGACCGGCATTGTCTTCGGGAAATAGGCATGCCTCTGCATGGCTCCGAAGAAGCCGTTGAGAAAGCCAAGTTCTTTATACGTTGTCGCCTTCGATAGTCCGCGATTTCCGTCCGCTCCCTCGGCACTCGCCTTTCTTGCGGCTCCGCCTCGTCCGGCGCTTTCGTTCTGCAGCATGTGGTGCATATACGCGACGATGTGCTGCGGCTCTATTGTCGCGAGCAACGGGTCCGCTTCGAGTCTTGCGATGTGTGCGCCCGTTGCAGACGTGACGGTAGAGCCGGGGGCGTTTGCCAGGTCGGCAATCCACTGCCGGAAGCGTGCGAGTGCCTTCTCGACCGCCATCTTCGTCTTCACTACCGTCTTTCCGGCTCGTTCAAGCGATAGGTAAGCATCTACGGCAACGGAAAGCCTTGTGCCCTGCGCCGGGTGGGGTGGCGGTTCCGTCGCAGGGACTGTGGGGCCATCGAGGGTGGCTAACGTCTTCTCGAGAGATTCGAGTTGGTGTATGAGGGATTGAAGCTCCGCCGTTGTGTGCGCCGAGCGCTTCATCTCATAGCCGCGTTCTGTAAACACCATGTCCGAGTATCGATAGCCCATGTATGAGTCGATCTCGCGCAGCAGTGAATCGCGATAACGTTCGAGGATCTTGCGCCGTTCGCTGGGGGTATCGGTCATGACGCGGCTCGCTTGTTGTAGCCAGTTGTCTAGGCGTGCCGAAAGTATATAGGCGCGCCTTCGGGCAAGCGCGGGGTCCTTGGTGCGAAGCGAGCGCTTGACCTCGGTTTGGCCGCCCAACGACGGGCGAAGCCGCTTCGGCACGACAAGGCGGAAGTAATAGACCCCGAACGGGGAGCACTTCAGGTGGGATGCGAGTTTCACGCGTGAGCCTCCGGGCTTCTGGCTCACGTCGTTGGACCCGTTGATGGACCTCCGGGGCTAGGATCCCCTGATATATCAACGAGTTAGGTAGGCTTGGCGGAGAGAGAGGGATTCGAACCCTCGATGCAGGTTTAAGCCCGCATAACGCCTTAGCAGGGCGCCACCTTCGGCCACTCGGTCATCTCTCCGGGAACGCGGATTCTACCACGGCGGGCCCGCGGGACGGTTCCGCGGAACCGTCCCGTCAACGGACCTTGATCTCGGTCCACAGGCGGGAAAGGGTGCGGCGAAGGGCGGGGTCGAAGTCGCGGACGGTCTCCAGCCGCGCGAGGTCTGCGGCCGTCGGGAAGATGGCCCGCTCCCCGGCGATGGCGGGATCGATGAAGGCCATCGCCGCCGCGTTGGGGTTGCCCGCGCCGATGAGGTTCGAGACGTCCGCCGCATTGCGTCCCTCGAGCATGAAGTCGATGAACTTGTGGGCGAGGTCCGGGCGCCGGCCCGACTTGTGCAGCACGAAGCCGTCGACGGCGATGACCGCCCCCTCCTTCGGCGTCTCGAATCCGATCGTGAAGGGCCGCCGCGCCGCCTTCGCGTCCTCGCGCGCGCGAAACATGTCGTTGGAGTAGCCGTGCGCCACCCAGATGTTGCCGATGGCGAGGTCCTTGATGTAGGTGCTGTTGGAGAACGCCGCCCAGTAGGGTTTCGCCCGCAGGATCACGGCCTTGGCCTCCTCCCAGCGCGCCGGGTTGCGCTCCTGCACGGAATGGCCGAGGTAGCGCATCGCCGCGCCCAGGAGCTCGCGATGGCTGTTGAGCACGGTGACCTTGCCCTTGATCCTCTCCAGGTAGCGCGGCTCGAAGACGAGTGCCCAGGTGTCCGTGGGCAGCCCAAGCTCGCGCATCCTCTCGCGGTTGTAGCCGATCAGCGTGACGGTGTAGGCGTAGGGCACGGAGTACTTCCCGCCCGGGTCGTACCAGAGGTCGCGGTACTCCGGCTTCAGGTTCGCGAGGTTGGGCAGCAGGGACTTGTCGAGCGGTCGCAGCGCCCCCTGCCGGATGAGCGTCTCGACGGCGTTCCCGGTGGGTACCAGCACGTCGTAGCCGACCGCCCCCGCCTCGAGCTTCGCGAGCATCTCCTCGTTGTCCGAGTAGTAGTCCTGCTTGAGCCGGCAGCCGCAGTGCCGCTCGAAGCGAGCGACGGTCTCCTCGCTGATGTAGTTGTTCCAGTTGTAGAGGTAGAGGACGTCCTCGGCCGTCGCCGGCAGGGCGACCGCCGCCACGACCGCCGCGAGAAGGCGCCTCACCGGCCCCTCCGCACGATGTCGGGGGCGACCCGCGTGGCCACGATCACCAGCGTGAGCGTGAGCGCCATGAGGAGCGTGGAGACCGCGTTCACCTCCGGCGTCACCGCCACCTTGATCATCGAATAGATTTGAAGGGGAAGCGTCGTCACCCCCACCCCCGCCACGAAGAAGGTGATCACGAAGTCGTCGATGGAGAGGGTGAAGCTCATGAGGAATCCCGCCACCAGCGCCGGCAGGATGAGCGGAAGCGTCACGCGCCGGAAGGTCATCCAGGGCGTCGCCCCCAGGTCGCGCGCCGCCTCGAAGATGCCCTCGTCCATCCCCGCGAGCCGCGCGCGCACGATCACCGCCACGAAGCCGATGGAGAAGGTGATGTGGGCCACGAGGATGGAGAAGAAGCCCAGCGTGAGGTCCAGCACCTGGCGGAAGAAGAGCAGGAGCGACACGCCCAGCAGGATCTCGGGCATGGCCACGGGGGTGAGCACCAGGAGCGGCAGCCACGGGAAGCGGTAGCGGTGCATGGCGATGCCGGCCATGGCGCCCAGTACCGTGGCCACGGAAGACGACAGGAGCGCGATGGCCACGGAGTTGCCCGCCGCGCGCAGCATCTCGCCATCGGTCATGAGCTTCCGGTACCACGAGAGCGTGAACCCGACCCACTCGGCGTTGAGCGTCGAGTCGTTGAAGGAGAAGATCACCACGACCGCCAGCGGCACGTAGAGGAAGCCGTAGACCGCCAGCGACGCGGCCCAGAGGAGCCACTGCGAGCGGGGCTTCACGACACCGCCTCCGTGCCCTTGAGCCCGCGCCGCGCGCCTGCCGCCGCGAGCGCCGCGAAGGCGAGCACGGCGATCGTGAGGCCGATGGAAAGGGCGGAGCCCAGCGGCCAGTCGCGGTTGTCGAGGAACTGCTCCTTGATGAGGTTTCCGATCAGGATGTCGCCCGTGCCGCCCAGCAGCTCCGGCACCGCGAACATGCCGAGCACCGGGATGAAGACGAGCGCCGAGCCGGAATAGATGCCGGGAAGCGAGAGCGGGAATGTCACGCGCCAGAAGCGCGTCCAGGCGTTGGCGCCCAGGTCCTGCGCCGCCTCCAGCAACGCCGGGTCGTGCTTCTCGAGGTTGGTGTAGAGGGGCAGCACCATGAACGGCAGGTGCACGTAGACCATGCCCACGATCACCGCGAAGGGCGTGTAGAGCAGGTTCGCGGGCCCCAGCAGCATGATCCACGCGTAGATGCGCACGAGGAAATTGCTCGCGAAGGGCAGGATAACCAGCAGCACGAGGAGGTCGCGGCGCCTGCGCGGGCTCCTCGCGATGAGCCAGGCGAGCGGGTAGGCGGCCGCGATGCAGATCACCGTGGTGGCGAGCGCCACGAGAAACGAGATCGCGAAGATCTCGGCGTAGACGAGGTCGCCCAGCAGGAAGCGGTAGGCCTCGAGCGAGAGCGCGTTCGCGAATCCGGCCGCCAGCGGCACCAGCCCGCCGAACTCTCCCGGCTCCCGGAAGCTCGCCGCCACGACGATGAGCGCCGGGACGAGGAAGAAGGCGAGCAGGAACGCGACAGGCGGGCCCGTCACGATCCAGCGCGTCCAGCCTCCCGCGCCGCCGACCTCCCGCTCCTCGCGCCGCTCATCCACGGATGAACACCCCCGCATCGTGCCGCCAGCCCACGGCCACGGCATCGCCCACCTTGAAGAGCCGCGCCCGGCCGGGAGAGGCGTTCGCGAGCAGCGCCTCGATGACGAATCCGCCCTCGACCTCCACCGTGTAGAGCGTCACGTCGCCCTCGTAGAGCAGGTCCTTCACGTGGCCCGCGAACCGGTTGCGCAGCTCCAGCGTTTCCAGCCGCTCCGCCACGCGCACCAGCTCCGGGCGCAGGGCCAGCGCGCCGCGCGCGCCCGGCCTCGCGTCGGGCGGCAGGTCCGCGGCGAGGTCGCCCATCGCTGAACGCAGCATCAGGTGCCCGTGCGCGTTGCCCGCCACCTCCGCCTCGATCAGGTTGATCTTGCCGATGAAGTCCGCGACGAAGCGGCTCGCGGGCGCGGTGTAGAGGCGGTCGGGCGTGTCGAGCTGCTCCACGCGCCCCTGGCTCATCACCGCGATACGGTGCGACAGGGCCAGCGCCTCCTGCTGCGCGTGCGTCACGAAGACGAAGGTCACGCCCACGTCGCGCTGCAGGTTGATGAGCTCGACCTGCATCTCCACGCGCAGCTTGGCGTCGAGAGCGCCCAGCGGCTCGTCGAGCAGCAGCAGGCGCGGCTTGTTGACTAGCCCCCGGGCCAGCGCCACGCGCTGCTTCTGGCCGCCGGAGAGCTCGTGCGGGTACGCCTCGCCCTTCTCTTCCAGGTGCACCAGCGAGAGCGTCTCGCGCACGCGGCGCTCGATCTCCTCGCGCGGCCGGCCGGCCATCTCGAGCGGGAAGGCGATGTTGCCCGCCACCGTCATGTGGGGAAAGAGCGCGTAGCTCTGGAAGACCGTGTGCACGGGGCGCTTCTCGGGCGCGATGCCCGCGAGGGGCTTGCCGTCGAGGAAGAGCTCGCCCTCGTCGGGCTCGTCGAAGCCCGCGATCATGCGCAGCAGCGTGGTCTTGCCGCAGCCCGAGGGCCCCAGGAGCGTGAAGAACTCCCCGGCCTCGATGGCGAGGCTCACCCGGTCGACGGCCACGAGGCTGCCGAAGCGGCGGGTGACGTTGCGGATCTCGAGGAGAGCCATGGCACATGGCGATGGCGCGGCGACGGGTCCACTCTAGCCCCCGCCCCGCCCCGGCCGCTTGTCCCCGGTCAAGGGACGGCCGCGCCGATCGCGAGGGGTGGTCGGCGCCCCGCTCCGGGATTCAGCTCGCGGCCCGGGCCGTCCGGGTGGCCGCGGAAAGGAACCGGGCGCCGATCTCGTCGCCGGGCAGCGGCCGGCTGAAGAAGAACCCCTGCCCCTCGTCGCAGCCCAGCTCCTTCAGGATCTTCGCCTGCGCCTCGAACTCCACGCCCTCGCCCACCACGCGCAGGCCCAGGCCGTGGGCGAGGCCCACGATCGCGCGCACGATGGCGCCATCGTGCCGGCTGCCGACCAGGTCGCGGATGAAGGACCGGTCGATCTTGATGCCGTCGAGGTCGAGCTGCTTCACGTAGCCCAGCGACGAGTAGCCCACGCCGAAATCGTCGAGCATGATCCGGCTGCCGCGCGCGGCCACCTGCTGCAGGAGCCTGCGCGCGGCCTCGGGATCCTTGATGAGGAGGCTCTCGGTGACTTCGAGCTCGATCAGCTCGGGAGCGAGGTCGTGGGCGCGCGTGGTGTCGGCGACGAGGCGCGGCAGGTCCGCCCGGAACTGCGGCGCCGAGAGGTTCACCGCCACCGGGACGCATTCGAGGCCCTGGGCCTGCCAGCGCGCGAGCTGCCCGCAGGTCTCCACGAGCACCCATTCGCCCAGCTCGTGGATGAGCTCCGATTCCTCGGCTATGGGTATGAATACCGACGGCGCCACGTCCCCCAGCTCGGGGTGGCGCCAGCGCACCAGCGCCTCCAGGCCCGTGACCCGGCCGGTGTCGAGCGCGAACTTGGGCTGGTAGACGAGGCGAAGCTCGTCGCGCGCGATGCCCGCTCGCAGGCTGGTCTCGACGAAGAGCCGGTCGCGCATGCGCTCGCTCATCGCCTCGTCGTAGACGCGATGGCCGCCGCGCGCCTCGATCTTCGCGGCGTGCATCGCCGTGTCCGCGCGCCGCAGGAGGCTCTCGCCGTCGACCGCGTACTCGGGGCCGACGCTCACGCCCGCTGTCGCGGTGACGGCCAGTCGCCTGCCGTCCGCAATGAAGGGCCCGTCCGCCAGCGCCTTCAGCACTCGCGCCGCCACGGCCGGCGCCTCGTCGGCATGCCCCAGCGACTCGGCGATGACGAGGAACTCGTCTCCGGCGATGCGTGCGATCGTTTCCCACGGCGCCATCGCGGAGCGCAGGCGCGCGGCGGCCTCGCGAAGGAGCGTGTCACCCGCCGCGTAGCCGATGGCGTCGTTCACCGACTTGAAGCGGTCGATGTCGAGATGAACGAGGGCGATGCTCCTTCCGGAAGCCTCGGCCCGCTGGATGGCGTGCTGCACGCGGTCGAGCGCCGCCACCCGGTTGGGCAGCCCCGTCACGGCGTCCCTTGTGGCGAGCTGCTCGGCGCGCCGTTCCGCCTCCCGCTTTCCGCTCATGTCGACGATCGAGGCGAGCAGGCACGATTCGCCCCCGATGTCGGCCAGCTCCGCGGAAACCTGGACCTCGATGACCTCGCCGGAGCGCTTGCGCATGCGCGCGTCGCAGTTGCGCACCACGCCCCGCTGCCGGATCTGCTCGGCGAAGCGGACGCGGTCCGCGGGATCCTCCCACAGGCCCAGCTCGACGGCGGTGCGGCCGGTGATCTCCTCGCGCGCGTAGCCGAAGAGGGCCAGGTAGGCGTCGTTCATCTCGTAGTACCTGCCGTCCTCGAGGCGGCTCACCGTCATCGGGTTCTGGCTCGCCCGGAAGAACTTCTCCATGCGCTCCTGCGAGCTGCGCAGGGCGCCCGACAGCGCCTCCTCGCGCAGGATGGCCGATCGGATGGCGAACATGAGCCCGCGGCCGCCGATGGCCGCGGCCCCGACGAGGACCAGGAGGTTGAGGAGCTCCCGGATGCCGGTCTGGTGGACCGTGAGAGGGTGGTACCAGCCGCGCATTTCCGAGATGGCCAGGAGCGCAACTCCCATCGTTACGCTCCCCGCGAGGCTCCAGTAGGCCACCGGGCGCAGGAACGCGCTCGCCGCGAAGACGGCCGCGCATATCGCGATGAGGCCGTAGTCGCGCGTGCCGTACCCCGCCAGGGCGAGCGCCATCAGGATCGCGCACAGGGTGTAGAAGGTGATGGCGGCCGCGAGGTTGACCCGGCCCGCCCGGGCGATCCGCCGGGCCACGACCATCATGGCGGCGGCGGCGCCGCAGGCCGCGGCCGTTCTCGCCACGCCGAAGGCCAGGTTGATCGCGAACGCGGCGAAGAACCCCGTCCCCAGCGCGATGTGCACGATGCGCAGCGGGACCTCGAGGGGGTCCATTGCGCCGCCGGGCGCCGATGTCGGGTTGGGTGCCAAGGAGGCGCTGCGTCCTGTCCGTTTTCGGATGGAGCGTAGCATAGCCGCCCCGCCCGGTCCGGCCCCTGTGAACCAGGTCACGGATTTCGCCTCGGACGTGTTTCGTCCGAAACGGACCCGGCCGGCGCCGGCGCGAGCGCTACATGAGCGCCTGCGCGAACCAGGTGTAGATGAAGGCCCAGGTGTAGGCCGTCTGCGCCGGCGTGGTGCCCGCGCCGTGGCCGCCCTCCGTGTACTCGAAGTAGGTCGTGCCGTAGCCGAACTGCTGCATGCGCGCGGCCATCTTGCGCGCGTGGCCGGGGTGCACGCGGTCGTCGCGCGTGGAGGTGGTGATGAGCATCTTCGGGTACGGCCGGCCGCGCAGCACGTTCTGGTACGGCGAGTACTTCGAGATGAAGGCCCAGTCCTCGGGCTTGTCGGGATCCCCGTACTCGCCCACCCAGGAGTGGCCGGCCAGCAGCTTGTGGTAGCGCTTCATGTCCATGAGGGGCACGGTCGCGACCACCGCACCGAAGAGTTCCGGGCGCTGCAGCATGGTGGCGCTCACCAGCAGCCCGCCCTGGCTTCCGCCCAGGATGCCGAGCTTCCTCGGCGAGGTGACCTTGCGCGCGATGAGGTCCTCGGCCACGGCGATGTAGTCGTCGTAGGCCTTCTGCCGCCCCTCGCGGCGCGCCACCTGGTTCCACGCGGGCCCGAACTCGCCGCCGCCCCGCAGGTTGGCCAGGACCCAGACGCCCCCCTTGGCGAGCCAGCCGTTGCCGATGAACCCGGAATAGGTCGGCACCATCGAGACCTCGAATCCCCCATAACCATAGAGGATGGTGGGGTTCTTCCCGTCGAGCTTCGCGCTCTTCCTCATCACCTGGTAGTACGGGATCTTCGTGCCGTCCTTCGAGGTGGCCTCGTGCTGCGTGACTTCCAGGCCCGAGGCGTCGAAGAAGTCGGGCAGGCTCTTCAGCTTCTCGCGCTCGTCGGTGCCGCCCTTCGCGAAGTGCAGCGTGGTGGGCGTGGTGAAACCGGTGACGAAGAGGAAGTAGTCGTCCGACTCGCGCCGGTCCCAGGCCACGGCGTTGAGGTTGGCGAGCTTCGGGGCATCGACGTCGCGCTTCGTCCACTTGCCGTCGGCGCCGCGGCGCATCTCCACGAGGCGGCTGGAGACGTTGTCCAGCAGGTCCAGGAGCACGATCGACTTCATCGGCAGGAAGGCGTCGAGCGAGACGCGCGGCCCGGGCGTGAAGAGCACCTCGAAGGCGGTGCCGCTATCGAGGAACCTCGCGAGGTCCATGGCGAGGAGCTCGCCCGACTTGTACTGGCGGCCGGCCAGCATCCAGTCCTCGCGCAGGCGCACGTAGAGCACCCCGGCCGAGACCGAGGCGTCCACCGTGTCCGGGAGGTCCAGCTTCACGAGCTTGTCGCCCTGCACGACGAAGCCCTCGCTGCGGCGCGTGGAGATCACGCGCGTCATCATCTCGACGCGGGAGTCCTTCTCGTGCGTGACCGAAGGCCAGGCGCCGACGTCCTGCTCCGAGACCTGGAAGACGACGGGGGCGTCGGCGAGCGACTGCCCGCGCTTCAGGCGCTTCACGGCGCGCGGATAGCCCGAGAGCGTCATCGTGCCGGGGCCGAAGTCGCGCGAGGCGTAGATCGTGTCCTCGTCGATCCAGGCCACGCCGCCCTTGGACTCCGGGAGGCGAAAGCCGCCCTCGACGAAGGCCTTCTTCGCGAGGTCGAACTCGCGCACCTCGACCGCGTCGCTGCCGCCGCGCGAGATCGACACGAGGCAGCGCTCGTACTTCGGGTAGAGGCACGTGGCGCCCTTCCACGCCCACTTCTCGTTCTCCGCCGCCGAGAGCTTGTCGAGGTCGAGGACCTCCTCCCAGGCCGGCTGCGCCTTGCGGTACTCGGCGAGCGTGGTGCGCCGCCACAGGCCGCGGGGGTTGGCCGCGTCCTGCCAGAAGTTGTAGACGAAGGTGCCCAGCTTGGAAATGGCGGGGATGCGATCGCGCGAGTTGGCGATCTCCGTGAAACGGTTGAGGAGGACGTGGAAGCCCGGCTCCTTCTCCACGGCCGGCCGGCTCTTCGCGTTCTGGTCGTTCACCCAGGCCATCGCCCGCTCGCCGGAGATGTCCTCCAGCCAGAGGTAGGGGTCTTCGTCCTGGGCGAGGGCGGCGGTGGCGGCGGCGGTCATGGCGAGGGCGGCGAGAATTCGCTTCATGGGCGGGGTCCTTCGGAAATGAAACGGCGCGAGTCGGATCGTGTCCGCTCGCGCCGCATTCTAAGCGAATCGGCGTCAGGTTACTTTCCGCATTGTTGCGGAAAGTGACCGGGCGCCGATTCCGGGCGGGCCCTCAGGCCTTCATGCGCTCCTCGGTGGCGGGCTTGTCGAGCTCGAAGGCCTTGTGCAGCACGCGCACGGCGAGCTCCATGTACTTCTCGTCCACGACCACGGAGGTCTTGATCTCGGAGGTCGAGATCATCTGGATGTTGATGCGCTCTTCCGAGAGCGAGCGGAACATCTTGGAGGCGATGCCGGCGTGCGTGCGCATGCCGATGCCCACGAGCGAGACCTTGGCGATCTTGTCGTCGCCCACGATCGCGCGCGCGCCGATGGCCGGCTTCACGTTCGACTCCAGGATCTGCATCGTGCGCTTGAAGTCGTTGCGGTGCACGGTGAACGAGAAATCCGTCATCCCCTCGATCGAGGCGTTCTGGATGATCATGTCCACCTCGATGTTGGCGTCGGCCACGGGCCCCAGGATCGCGAAGGCGACGCCCGGGCGGTCCGGCACGCCCACCACGGTGATCTTGGCCTCGTCCCGGTTGAAGGCGATGCCGCTGATGATGGCCTGTTCCATGTTCTGGTCTTCCTCGAATGTGATGAGCGTGCCCATGTCGGTCGAGTTCACGTCGGTGAACGACGACAGGACCCGGAGCTTCACCTTGTACTTGCCCGCGAACTCCACCGAGCGGATCTGCAGCACCTTGGAGCCGAGCGAGGCGAGCTCGAGCATCTCCTCGAAGGTGATGGTGTCCAGGCGCCGGGCGTCGGGGCAGACGCGCGGGTCGGTCGTGTAGACGCCGTCCACATCGGTGTAGATCTGGCACTCGTCCGCGGTGAGCGCCGCGGCGAGCGCGACCCCCGTCGTGTCCGAGCCGCCGCGGCCGAGCGTCGTGATGTTGCCCTTGGCGTCGATGCCCTGGAAGCCCGCCACCACGACCACGTGGCCGGTGGCGAGGTCGCGGCGCATGTTCTCCTCGTCGATCGAGAGGATGCGCGCTTTCGAGTAGGCGTCGTCCGTGAGGATTCGCACCTGGAAGCCGGTGCAGCTCTTGGCCTTCACGCCCAGCTTGTGCAGCGCGAGCGCCAGCAGCCCGATCGAGACCTGCTCGCCCGTGGAGGCGATGACGTCGAGCTCGCGCGGATCGGGATCGGGATTGAGCTCCTTCGCGAGGGCGAGGAGGCGGTTCGTCTCGCCGGACATGGCCGAGACCACGACGACGACCTGGTGGCCTTCCTTCACGAACCGCTCGACCCGGCGCGCGACCTCGCGGATGCGCTCGGGGCTGCCCATGGAGGTGCCGCCGTACTTCTGGACGATGAGGGACACGGGAAATCCTGCGTCTAGCGGGGGAAACGAACCGCCATTCTACCCCAATTGGTGCACTGCACCATCGGACGCTCGGTACCAGGTACGCGTACCTGGTACCGGACTAGCGGGTATCGGTGGCCAGCAGCCGCAGCTCCTCGGAGAAGGCGCTCTTCGCGCGCGTCTCCCGGAGCTTCTCCAGGAAGGCGACCTTCACCGTGTCGTTGCCCGGCCAGACGGTCTCCAGCCAGTTCATTCCCGCCGCGCCGTAGCCCGTGTAGGCGTGCCGGTTCATCTCCGCGGCCACGGCCGAGAGCACGCCCGTGGCGTAGTAGTCGTCCCACTTGATCTTGTCGGCCGAGCGCGAGCTCTTGATCTCCTTCAACTTCGCCTGGATCTCGCTCGTGCGCGTCTTCCTCTTCGCGCCGGCGAACTCCCCGCAGCGCTCCTTTAGCCACGGGTTGGCGGTGGCGGCCGGCTGGGCGCAGACCGGCGGCGGCATGCCCGGAAGGCGCGTGCGCATGAGGTCGGCCGCGAACTGGAACTTGCCCTTGGGGCTCACTTCCAGCACGACCAGCGGGAAGTACGAGTTGGAGTACGGCGCGAAGACGTTGGCGCTGGAATCGTCGGCCGAGATCATGATCGGGGTCTTGCGGCCGGGCAGGTCCATGAAGTCGGTGCCGCCCACGTTGCGCGCGGGATAGACCGCGTGGCGCTTCACCTGGGGCTTGAGCTTGTAGACGTAGTGCGTGGTGCAGCAGTGCGCCCCTCCCGAGAAGCCCGAGAAGTGAAGCTGCGGCTGGCCGCTCCCGTCGAGGTCGCGACCGAGCGAGTGCAGCGTGAACTTCACCGCCGGCTCCAAGAGCTCCTTCGCGTTCGACTGCCACACGAGGCGGCCCTTGGCGAAGACGGCCACGCGCTCCTGGGCGCTCGCCGCGTCCTTCGCGCCCTTCACGCGCGCGACGACGGCCTCGAACTCCTGGAACTCCTTGGTGGCCGCGGCCTCGAGCCCTTCGGCCTCCAGCCACGCCTTGCTGTCCGGCGGCGCCGCGGGCGCGGGCGGGGCGGCTTGCACGAGCGGGCTCGCGAGCGCGAGGACGAGAAGGATCTTTCGCATGGCGTTCTCCCTGGGCAGCCTGGCGGAGGGTGTGAGATTCGAACTCACGAACAGGTTTCCCTGTTGCCGGTTTTCAAGACCGGTGCCTTAAACCGCTCGGCCAACCCTCCTGTTTCGTAACCCATTGTAGCAACGGGGCTTTTCGAGGTCGACGGGAATCGTCGCAACACGCTCGCCATTGCACCGCGCAATGCCGGCGGGCTTGAAACTTCCCGTACAATCCCTACTCTAACGCTCGGTCAATTTCGACCGGCTATCGACTGATACTGGAGCAAAGACCTATGTCCCAAGTCCCGATGATGACGCCCGCCTCGCCCTCGCAGACGATCGCGTTGGCGCAGAACCGGGTACTGCGCAACACCTACGCCCTGCTCGCCCTCTCGCTCGTGCCCACGGTGCTCGGCGCCTGGATCGGCGTGCAGACGAGCTTCAGCTTCTTCCAGGCGAGCCCCGCCATCGGCTTCATCGCCTTCCTCGCGATCGCCTTCGGCTTCATGTTCGCCATCGAGAAGACGAAGAACAGCGCCTGGGGGGTGGCGATCCTGCTCGCCTTCACGTTCTTCATGGGCCTCATGCTCTCGCGCATGATCGGCGTGGTGCTGGGCTTCAGGAACGGCGCGGCCCTCATCGGGCTGGCGGGCGGCGGCACGGCGGTCATCTTCGCCGTGATGGCCTCCATCGCCAGCACGACCAAGCGCGACCTCTCCGGGATGGGCAAGGCGCTCTTCATCGGCATGATCATGCTGCTGGTGGCCGCCTTCGCGAACATCTTCCTGCAGATGCCGGCGCTCATGGTCGCGATCTCGGTCATCGCGGTGGGCATCTTCTCCGCCTTCCTGCTCTATGACCTGAACCGCATCGTCACCGGCGGCGAGACCAACTACATCTCCGCCACGCTCGCGGTGTACCTGAACCTCTACAACATCTTCGCGAACCTGCTCGCCCTGCTGGGCATCTTCGGCGGCGATCGCGAATAAGCGTCACTCGCTTCGCGACAAGGGGCGGCCTCGGCCGCCCCTTTTTCATCCTGCGGCCTCACGACGGCCGCGGTGGCCGGACGAGGTCGCGGAAGAAGAAGAGGTAGCCGGCCGCAAGGGGAACGAGCAGCAGCAGCCAGACGGCGGAGCGGCGCTCGTCCACGATCTCCAGCTCCATGGAGGTGCGATCGCCCTGGCGCAGGTTCGCGAGCTGCAGCCGCGCGCCCTGCCTCCCGTCGAAGCGGTCGAGCTCCACGCGCGGGGCGAACTCCTTGCGCCCCGGCCTGGGCAGCTGCTCGTTGACGCGGTGCGCGATCACTTCCGGCGGGAAGAGCACCGTGGCCGCGTAGCGCGCGATGGGCGCCTCCTGCGTGTTCACGAAGCGGTGCCGCAGCAGGCGGCTGCCCTTCGGCAGGGTCGCCTTCTGGCCCGCCTCGGGCTTCGGGACGAACAGCACGCCGTTGGCGCGGAAGGAGAAGCCCAGCGTCGTCTCGGACGGCACGCCGTCCGGCAGCTCCACCTCGACCCACGCGCCGTCGGCGTTGCCCTTCGCGGCCAACGACACGCCCGGCGACGCTTCCCCGGGACGGAAATCGGCGAGCTTCGCGAAGCCCACCGGCAGGCGGAAGCGCCCGGCCGCGGCCCCCGCGAGATCGACCGACGCCGTGGCGAGCGCCGCGCCGTCCCGGTCGACGTCGATCCGCGTCTCGTAGCGGCGGATCTCCAGGGCCTGTGCCGCGCCGCAGGCGAGCGCGAGGACGAGGATGGCGAGGGACCTCATGGCGCCGTCGCCCAGAAGGCCGGCGTGAGGCCGATCCAGTGGAACCAGGTCATCGCCGAGAGCACGAGCAGGACGACGCCCACGGTGCAGGCAGTGATGCCGTACCGGAAGTTGTCGCCTACCGAGTACTGGTTGGTGGAGAAGAGGATCACGTTGGGCTTGCCGCTGATGGGCAGTCCCACCACCCAGTCGATGCACAGCGCCGCCGGCAGCGCGAACGAGATCGGATTCCAGCCCAGGGACTTCGCCAGCGTGATGATGATGGGCAGCATGATCAGCGTGCGCACCGTCTTCGAGGTCGTGAGCAGGTGGCTGTACATCATCACGGCGATCACGATCGTGTAGGCCACGCCGAAGGGCACGCTCTTCAGGTCGAAGCTGCCGAACAGCACCTTCACGCCCCAGGCCGCCGCGCCCGTGTCGTCCAGGGCGAGTCCGCCGGCGTAGGCGCCCGCGCTGAAGATGAGCAGGTGCCACGGGATTTCCGCCTCCGACCATTGCAGGACGCCGTAGCGCGGGAAGAGCACGATCACCGCGCCCAGCAGCGCCGCGAAGGGCGCGCTGATCTCCACGCCGAACCACTCCATGTGGAAGATGTCGGTCATCCAGAGGGCCAGCACCAGCGAGAAGATCGCGATGGCCTTCTTCTCCGGCTTCGTGAGCGGCCCGAGGGCCTCGTACTGGTCCTTCACGAGCCCGAGCCCCCCCTCGAGCTGCGGCACGCGCTCGTCCTTCGGGATGCGGAAGATCACCTTCTGGCCGACCCACCACATGACGAACATGGTGGTCACGGCGATGGGCGTGCCCACCTTCACCCAGTCCACGTAGTAGACGCGCTGGTCGGCCATGGTCTGGATCATGCCGACGGCGATGAGGTTGGCGGCCGATCCCGTCATCGTCATCGAGGACAGGATCGAGATGCCGCACAGGTTGAGCAGCAGCAGGTTGCGGCCGAAGTTGTTGTTGCTGTCCTCGGTGGCGCCGTAGATCGCGGCGACGACCACCATCAGGGGCAGCGTCATCACCGCGCGCGCCGCCGTGGCGGGGATGAGCGGCGCGAGCGCCATGTGCAGGATGAGGAAGGCGAGGAGCGCGTGCGAGGCGTTCTTCCCGAAGCGCAGGATGAGCCACAGCGCCATGCGCTTGGCGAGGCGCACCTTCACCAGCATGGAGCTCAGGATGAAGGCGAGCAGGTTGAGCCAGATCACGTCCATGCCCAGCACGTACATGATCGTCTTGTCGTTCGCCACCCGCGTGACGAGCAGCAGGAACATGAGGACCAGCGACGTGACGTAGGTCGGGAACGGCTCCGTCACCCACCACACCAGCGCCAGCGCGAAGCAGGCCGCGCCCGCCTGGGCGGAGGCGCTCAGCCCCGCGCCCGGCGGCAGGTACAGGATCAGCAGGAAGAGCAGGATGCCCCCGGGAAACCCGAGGTAGCGCATCCACTTCTCGGTCGAGTCCTGGGCCTCGCGCGGCTTCGACGAGAGCGACATGCGCTCCATGCCCAGGAGCTCGAGGAGCTTCTGGCTCTGGGCGTGGGTTTGGGCGGCTCCGTCGGCGGACATGCGGGTCGGTTCAGCCCTTCGGCCAGTTCCGGTAGGGGTTCTTCAGCAGGTTGGAGTTGAAGTATCGCGGATCCGAGGATACCTCGCGAACCGCCCATGCCGGCGCCTCGAACTTCTCGTCCTCGCTCGCGAGCTCGATCTCCGCGACGACCAGGCCCTCGTTGTCGCCGTGGAAGACGTCGATCTCCCAGGTCTTTCCGCCGTGCACCTCCTTGTGGCGGTGCTTGTCGATGAGGGGCTGCTCGCAGAGGTTGTCGAGGAGCAGCGCGGCGTCGTCGACGGGGATCGCGTACTCGAACTCCGAGCGGGTCACGCCCACGCTCGGGCCCTTGATGGTGAGCTTGGCGCGATCGCCCTCGATGCGCACGCGCACCACGCGCTCCTTCTGGCTGTTGAGGTAGCCCTGCTTGAAGTGCGTGCCGGCGTCCTTCGCCTTCCAGGCGGACGTGTCCACGACGTACTTGCGCTCGATTTCCTTGCCCATGGGTTCTCTTTCCTTTCGTCTCGGGTTTCCTGCCCGCCAGAGCGCGGCGCGCGGACTTTCCGTGCGCGCGCCCGGGAGCCACCCGCGGGCGCGCGCACGGAAGCCGCTCCCCCCGTTTGGGAGGGCCGGGGGTCCTATTCGCCGATGTTCTTGGCGGCGGGGTGACGGTAGAGGTACGGGTTGCCCTTCGGGTCGAGCGGGCGCTTGTCCGCCTCGGTCACCGACGACATCTCGAAGTCCAGGATCGCGTCGCCGATCAGCTTGATCGCCGCCACGCGGTCCTTGAACCCGTTGGAGGAGAGCATCAGCTTGCCGTCCTTGCCGTAGCCCTTGTAGGAGGTGAACCAGGTCTGCAGGATGGTCGTGACGCCGGGGAACTTCGCCTCCAGGTCCGGGATGCTCTTCACCTTGGCGAAGGGCGTGTTCTCCATGACGACGACGGCCTTGTCGTCCGTCTCGCCGGTGTCCACGAGGCTCAGCAGGCCGATGACGCGCCCGCGAACGACGGCGCCGCGCGGCACCGCCGGCCCGAGCAGGATCACGTCGACGCTGTCGCCGTCGCCGCCCTTGCTCTTGAGCATCACCGAGCGCGGGATCGCGCCGTAGTTGGCCGGGTAGCCCAGGTACTGGACGAAGCGCGGCGCACCGTTCTTCTGCTCGAGCTCGAGCATCCCGGTGTCCTTGTTCGTCTCGTACTTGGCCGTCGTGCCGGCGGGGATCTCGACGACGACGTTGTAGGTGCCGTCGCGGTTGATGGGGTCGATGCCGGACCAGTAGTTCTTCTCGCCGCGGATGACGGAGACGTGCGGCGTGGTGAGGTCCTGCGCGACCGCGGGCGCCGGGGCCAGGGCCCAGCCCAGGGCGAGGGCGATGCAGGCCTGGAGTGCGACTCGTTTGGCGTTCATGTGCGTTTCCTCGATTCTTCCGGAGCTCAGGACGGGTCGTCGTTCTGCGCGGCCTTGGCCTTCTTGGCCTTGGCGGGCTTGGCGGCGGGAGCGGCCTCGCCGGCGGCGGGCGCGGCGGCCTTGGCGGGCGCCGGCGCCGCGACCTTCGGCATTTCCTCGGGCTTGAAGGTGGTCGTCCCGCCTTCCATCACCACGAGGTGGGGCCGCGACTTCTTGGCCGGATCGTCGTACTGCACCTTGCCCGTGCCCATCAGCGCCGTGCGCATCTCCTCGGAGCAGTACTCGAGGAGGAAGAACACGCTGCCCCAGGCGGTCTTGCCCGGATCCACGACCTCGCGGATCATCGTCGCGGCGTTCACGAGCTGCTCGGGCGTGCGGTCGATGTTGTGCTTGGTGTAACGGCCCGACTTGTTGTTGAGGACCCAGGTGTTGGTGTCCTTGTCGTAGAGGATCTCGCCGCTGATGCGGCCGGGGGCGCCGCCGAGGGCGGAGACGTGGCCATAGTTCTCGCGCGTGCCGGGCTTGCGCTGCGACTGGTCCTCCGGCCGGAAGAAGCCGTTCGGGTAGGTGCGCCCGTAGGGGTGGGCGGCCTCCGGCATGATCGCCACGTTGCCGTCGGCGTCGATGACCCAGTTGTAGGGCGCTTCCTTGACGCTGAGCACCGCCGGAAAATCCTTCGAGGCCACCTGCAGGTACGGGCTGAGGAGCACCTTGCCGGCCTTGTCCGCCTCGTAGTGCTTGATGTAGGCGGGGGGCGAGGCGACGCCGAACTTCGCGTCCATGGGGTGGACGGGGGGCGTGGGCGACGTGATGAACGCCACGGGCGCTTTCTTCGCATCGGCCTTGGGGGCGGCAGGAGCCGCCTTCGGCGCGGCCGCGGCAGGCGCGGCGGCGGTGACCGGGATCGCCCGGCCCATCATCTGCCGGACCTTGGAGCCGCCCCACTTGCCGCTGTCGGCGGCCGTGAGGGAGGCGAGCTCGCCCTTCAGCACCTTCTCCATGAACTGCTCGCCGGCGGCGTGCAGGTCCGGGGAGCCGTAGAAGTCGATGTCGCTGTAGCCGAAGGAGAAGTCGTACAGGAACGGCTTGCCGTCCTGCGTGCGGGCCCAGGCCTCCATGGAGATGCCGCAGGGAGCGGTTCCCGGCAGCACGACGGCGCCGGGGCGCACGCGCCAGGAGTACGCCTTCGTGGAGACGAGCGCCGTTTCCGCCGGCAGCCCCAGCTTCGAGAGTTCCGGCAGGTACTTCGCGAAGTCGCCGAGCGTGAACTTGCCCAGCGCCGCGAGCGGGACGCTGAAGGAGGAGCCCTTCTCCACGTAGCCGCGCAGCATCCCGTCCGGCCCGAAGCCCACGTTCTCCTCGGCCTCGGTCTTCGACTTGTCGACGCCCACGACGGCGAGCGGGACGGCGAGCGTCTTCTCGGCGTCCTCGAACACGCTCTTCACGGTGACGGCCACCGTCTCGCCCGGCTTGCCGTCCTTGTAGCGCGTGGTGATGCGGATGAGGTAGCCCTTGTTCCAGAGGGCCTGCTCCTTCGTGTCGAAGTACTCCTTGGTGGAGAACTCGATCGCGAGGGGGTTCTTCTCCTTTTCCGTGACCTTGAAGCCCTGCTTCGCGGCCGCAGCCTTGATCTTGCCCCACAGGTCCGCGAACGCTGCGGGCATCTCGGCGCTGGTCTTCGCCGGGTCGAAGAGGATCTTGTACTCGCGCCCCTCCACGTCGGCCAGCTTCGGCGACGGGTACCTCTCGGCGGTGGTGGCGTAGAGCGCCCGGGGCGACTCCTTCGCCGCCGCGGGGAGCGCGGGCGAGGCGAGGAACGCCGCTGCCACGAGGCTGGCGACGATCCTGGCGAGCCGTTTCATGTCCATGTGCCTTTCTCCAGTCGTGCGGGGCCCTCGCCGGCCCGCCCGCTCCGGTCGGTATTCGACCGGAGCGGGCCGGCGGCCAGGGGGCCTCAGAAGTTGTAGCGGATGGCGATCGCGAAGATCGAGGGATCCTGCCCCGCGACCGGCGTGTAGGTGTTCTCGCCCGCCTCGAAGCGGCCGCGCGCGTTCGGGTCGTTCTTGATCTTCGTGTAGTACCCGTAGATCGCGGTGTGCTTGTCGATGTTGTAGTCGAGTTCGAGCGCCATCATGGCGAGCCCGTCGTTGGCGCCGCTCGCGGTCTCGCTCGAGGCGCCATAGCTCGCCTTGAGCGCCCACGGGCTGAACTTGTAGACGCCGGAGGCCAGCCAGTTGTTGGTCTTCTTGCCGGTGGAGTTGTCGATGCGGCTCCACTGGGCGCCCAGCGAGTAGCTCTTGGTCTCCCAGCTCCCGGCGGCCTTCACGCCCGTGAGGTCGTTGCCCATGCCGTTGAAGTTCTCCGTGTTCTGGTAGGCGAGGCCGGCGTACCAGCCGCCGCCCTGCCAGTCGGCCGAGGCGGCATAGGAGGGCTTCTTGACCGTGCCCGCGGCGCCGTTCACCTCGTCGGTGCTGTAGGCGATCTTGCCCTGGAGGCCGGAGAACTTCGGGGTCTCGTACTGCACCACGTTGGTGTATCGGGTGTGGAAGTTCGCCCAGCTGGAGCCCGCGGCGCGCGACGTTCCCTTGCCGTGGATGATCACCTCCATGATCTCGCCGTTGCCCCACATCGGCGCGCTCTCGCCCTCGAGATCCTTGAACGGGGAGTCGTGCTTGCCCGCCTTGATCGTGCCCATCGACTTGCTGCGCAGGCCCGCGTAGGTCTCGCGGCTGCCCCACGTGCCGCTGTTGGCGTTGTCGTCCGGAGCGATCCCGGTCTCGACCTGGATGATGCCGGTCAGGTCGTCCGACAGGACCCGCGTGCCCTTGAAGCCGATCCGCGAGGAGTAGCTGTTCAGGACCTTGCGGCGCACCACGCCGTCGTCGTTGCTTTCGTAGCCGAGGTCGGCGCGCCCGTAGATCGTGATGCCCGTGCGGGCGCTGGTGGCGGGGGCCTCCCCGGTGGGCACGGCGGAGAAGTACTTGCGCCAGCCTTCCACTTCGGCCTGCTGGACCGGCGCGCCGGCGGCCGGCGCCGCGGCCGGGGCCTTCTTCTGCTCGGCCTGAACCTTCTGCACCTGCGCCTTGAGGGCGTCGATCTCCTTCTGCAGCGCTTCGATCTTCTGGATCAGGTCGGCTTCGGCGGCCGAGGCGGTCGCGGGCAGCAGGGTCCCGCCGAGGGCGGCGCAGACCAGCGTCGCGAGCAGCTTGGCGCGGAATTCGAGGGGCGTGGACATCGTGATCTCCTTGAAGGGGCTTTTCTGGGGTCGGAATTTCGTGGACTCATTCTAGGAATTCCCCCTTTTCCGAATCCAATCAAACCTCGAGATCGGTCATATAATGTTTTCCCTATGAATGAACGCCCGGCCGCGGATTCTCCGTGATGACGCTCGCCCAGCTGCGCACCTTCTGCGCGGTGGCCACGCTCAACAGCTTCTCGCGCGCCGCGGAGAAGCTGCACCTCACGCAGCCTGCCGTCAGCGCGCAGGTGGTCGCGCTCGAGGACGCCCTCAAGGTCAAGCTCTTCGACCGCGTGGGCAAGAAGATCTCGCTCTCGGAGTCGGGCCGGGTGGCCCTCGCGGCGGCCGAGGAGATCCTCGGGCGCGTGGCGCGGCTGCAGACCGAGCTCATCGACCTTCGCGAGCTGCGCGCGGGCCGGGTGGCGATCGGCGCGAGCCAGGTCGTCGGCAGCTACCTGCTGCCCGAGCTCCTCGCCCGCTTCCGCGGGCTGCATCCCGGCGTCGAGATCGACGTGCGCGTCGAGCCGGCCCGCCGCGTCATCGAGATGCTCGTCGAGGGCGCGCTCGACGTGGCCATCGTGGGCGAGGGCTCGCCCATCCGCGACGAGCGCATCGCCGTGAAGCCCGTCCTGCGCGACGAGCTCCTGCTCATCGTGCCCTCGAACCACGTGTTCGCGCAGATGAGGAGCGTGCGGCCCGAGAGCCTCAGGCAGATGCCCTTCGCGCTCCCGCGCCGCGACTCGGCCAGCGCCGAGAGCCTGATGGAGCAGCTCTCCGCCGCCGGCATCGCCCCCGAGTCCGTCATGGAGCTGGGCAACATCGGGGCGGTGAAGCGCGCCGTGGAGGCGGGGCTCGGCATCTCCTTCGTCTCGCGCCTCGCCGTGTCCCACGAGCTCGAGGACGGCAGGCTTCGCGCCGTGAAGGTGCGGGGACTCAAGCTCGAGCGCCAGATCTTCCTGTGCTGGCACCACGGCAAGCCCTTCTCCAAGGCGACCGAGGCCTTCATCGGCTTCGTGAACCGGGACCTGCAGGGCGCCGCCCGCGCCGTCGCGGGCGTTCGCTGACCGGCCTCCCCTCAGGATTCCTGGAGCGTCGCCAGCTGCAGCTGCGTCCTGCGCAGCCGGCGCGCGAGCGTGCGCGCCATCGCCGAGGCGAGGTTGAACGCGAGCGTGCGGTGCTTGAGCGCGATCTGCTCGAAGTCGCCTCGCGTGAGGACGTAGACCTCGGTCGGCGCCACCGCGACGGCCTCGTTCGGCCGCGGCTCGTTGTCGAGGAACGCGAGCCCGCCGAAGTAGTCGCCGCGCCCGAATCCGGCCACGGCACGATGCCCCTTGTCGCCCAGGGAGGCCACGAGGCGCACGGCGCCCTTGCGCACCCAGTACAGCTCGTCGCCCGGAGAGCCGCGCGCGTAGATGGTCTCGCCCGCCACGTAGTGACGGACCTTCATCGCCGCCTCGAGGTCGGCGAGCGTCTCCTCGCGGTAGCCGGCGAAGAGCTCGATCTCGCGCAGCTCCATCGGGGCCTCGTCGGACGGGGTGAACTCGCTCTCCCGCAGCAGGCGGTCCTCCACGTACGCGATGGCCCCGTCCAGGTCCGGGTAGACACGAACCGACTTGCTGTCCGGCGCGAGCAGGCCCATCTGCGCCAGGAGGCTGCGCATGCGCGCGGCGTCCTGCCGTCCGCCGCTCGCCCCGCAGATGACCAGGCGGGCGCCCCGCTCCTCGATCGCGTCGCGCACCTGGGCGAACACCTGCGCGGCGGTCACGTCGATCGAGCGCACGCGCTTCAGGTCGAGGATCACGAAGCGCCGCGTGCGGATCTCGTGCTCCAGGTCCACGTAGAGCTGGTAGGTATTGCCGAAGAAGAGCGTGCCCTGGAGCTCGAAGATCACCGCCTGGGACGACTTCCGCGACAGCGCCTCCAGCTCCGCCTCCGGGCGGTGCCAGGTCGAGGGCGCCTCGCCCAGCTCGAGCTTGTGGCGCACGACGCTGCCGCCGCTCTGCTCGCGCACGAAGAGGACCATGGCGAGGCCCACGCCCACCGCGGAGGCCGCGATGAGGCCCACGGAGACCGCGACGACCACCACCGCGGCGACCACGAGGAAGTCGAGGGTGGTGGCGCGCGAGCCCAGGAAGCGCAGCGGCTCCCGGTCGATCATGCGGAACCCGATCGCCACCAGGATGCCGGCCAGCGTCGCCACCGGGATCCAGGCCACGAAGGCGCCCAGGACCACCGCGGCGGCGAGCGCGAAGACGCCCTGCATCATCCCGGTGGCCCGGGACTGCGCGCCGCTGTTCAGGCCCACGAGCGTGGCGCCCATCGTGCCCGCGCCCGAGATTCCGCCGCAGGCCGACGAGGCGACGTTGGCGATGCCCTGCGCGATCAGCTCGCGGTCCGAGTCGTGCCGCGCGCGCGTGAGCTTGTCGAGCACGACGCAGGTCTTGAGCGTGTCGATCGACAGCAGCGCGGCCAGGGTGACCGCGCTGCCCGCGAGCCCCGCGACGTGCGCGCCTCCCATGCGGCCGATGGCGCCCCAGCGCTCGACGAACGACTCGAGGAAGCCCGCCCCCGAGGCGCCGAGGGGACCGAGAACGAGGTCGTTGTCCGCGAGGACGCGCAGGCCGGGGTCGACGATCGCCAGGGCGAAGTACACGAGCGCGCCCGCGGCGATGCCGAGCAGCGTGCCGGGCACCCGCAGGTTCGCCTGGGCGGAGGCGACCATGACGCCGGCCGTCACCGTGCCGATGGCGATCGCTCGAGGGTCCCACCGCGAGGGACTGCCCAGGCTCGCCCACAGCCCGGTGCCGTCGGGCACGCCCAGCAGCTTCGGCAACTGGCTCGCGATGATGATGAGCCCGACCCCCGTGAGGTAGCCGCTCACCACGGGATACGGGATGTACTTGATCAGCCCGCCGACGCCGGCCATGCCCAAGAGGACCTGGATGAGGCCGGCCAGCACGCCCACCATCACGAGCATGAGGACGATCACGTGCGGGTCGTCCCCGCGACCGGCCATCTCCAGGGCGAAGGCGGACAGCACCGCGGCCGCCGGGGCGCACGGCGCGCTGATGAGGCGGTCGGTGCCGCCGAGGCTCGAGGCGAGTATCCCGATGACGACGGTGCCGACGATGCCCGCGAGGGCTCCGTGGGCGGCGAAGCCCGGTCCGAGCGCGGCGAATACGGCCACGCCGAAGCCGATGGCGGCCGGCAGCGCGACGAGCATCGCCGCGAGGCCGCCCCAGACGTCGCCGCGCCGGGGCGCGACGAGCCAGCGCGCGACCGTCTCAGGCAGCCGCCAGCCCGCCTCCCTCGTGTTCACGACCACGCGCTCCCACGGCCGGCCGGCCGCCGGCTCAGGCCAGCCCCACCACGCGCTTGGCGGCGCGCAGGTAGTTCGTGTTCGGCAGTTCCGACAGGCCGAGCTCCTCGATCACCTGCTTCATGCCCGCGTAGTTCTCGCTTTCGGCGCAGGCCGTCTCGATGAGGGCGCCGTTGAGCCACACCTGGGCGTACTCGCAGATGATTCCGTCGATCGTGAAGCCGTAGCGCATCTTCTCGACGGTGACCACGCGCAGCGCCGGGTGCGCGCGCGCCATCTCGATGAACTCGCCGATGGCGTACGAGTCCTTGTCGAGCTTCATGTCCGCCTTGAGGTGCCCGAGGATCGTGGCGAGGTCGGCGCGGCTCACGGGAAACTGGAACTTCCCCCGCGGCTGGAAGATCTCGTAGCCTTCCGGCGTCTCTCCCACCTTGGTCTTGATGTCGAGCAGGCCGTCGCGGACCTTCACGTTGGCCTCGTTCGTGTTGACCGAGAGGAAGTACGTCTCGGCGGGCATGCGGCGGGCCGCCTGCAGGACCGTGCGGCCGTTGTACATGTGCGCGCGCACCGTGTCGATCACGCCCTGGCCGAAGACCCGGAACTCCGCCCGCGGGACGATCTTCGCCGCTTCCTCCGCCGTCGTCGCCCGGTTCTTCGCAAACACGTCGTTCATGGACTGCCTCCTGGTTGGAAGGGGCGCGCGTCGGCGGACACGGCCCGCATGTGGGCGAATTCTAGGAATCCGCCTTCCGGAGCGTCCAATCAATGATCGAGATTCTTCTAATAAGTCCTTGCCTATATGCGCGCGAAAACCGCAATGGATTCAACGTGCCCCGTGTGCGGGAACATGTTGACCACGCCCGCGGCGAGCAGCCGGTAGCCCTTCACGTTCACCAGCACGCCCGCGTCGCGGGCCAGCGTCGAGGGACTGCAGGAGACGTAGACGATGCGCGTGGGCGCGCCGGATTCCGGCAGCGCCTTGCAGATCTCCACGGCGCCGTCACGCGGGGGATCGATCAGCAGCTTGTCGACGCGCCCCAGGCGCGCGAGCGCCCCGGGCGCGTCGGTGTAGAGGTCGTAGGCGATGAAGCTCGCGCGGCCCTCGAGCCCGTTGGCGCGCGCGTTGGCCTCGCCGCGGGCGACGAGGGAGGCGAGGCCTTCCATGCCCACCACCGTGGCCCCGCGCGAGGCGAGCGCCAGCGTGAAGTTGCCCAACCCGCAGAAAAGGTCGCCGACGCGTTCACCCGGGCGCGGATCGAGGAGGTCCACGGCGCGCTTGACCAGCACGCGGTTCACGGCCGCGTTCACCTGCGTGAACTCCGTGGGCCCGAAGCCGATCGAGAGCCCGAATTCCGGCAGGCGGTAGTCGAGCGCCGGCGCCGATTCCGGGTGGAAGGGGTGCGCCGTGTCCGGCCCCTTGGGCTGCAGCCACCACTGGATGCCGTGGCGATCCGCGAAGGCGCGCAGCTTCGTGCGGTCCTCCTCGCCCAGCGGCTCGAGGTTCCGCAGCACGAGTACGGTGACCGACTCGCCCACGGCGAGCTCCACCTGCGGCAGCCGCTCGCGCAGCGCCATTGTCGTGAAGAGTTCGCGCAGCGGCACGATGAGGCGCGAGATGGCCGGCGGCAGCACCTCGCACGAGCGCACGTCGGCCACGTAGCTCGACTTCCTCTCGTGGAAGCCCACCAGCACCCCGCCCTTCTTGGCCACGAAGTGCACCGACAGGCGCGCGCGGTGGCGATAGCCCCAGGTCGGGCCATGGATGGGCGGAAGGACCGACTCCGGGACGACCTTGCCGATCCTCGCGAGGTTGTCCTCCAGCACGCGCTGCTTGGCGGCCACCTGCGCCGCGGCATCCACGTGCTGCATGGCGCAACCGCCGCAGGTGCCGAACCAGGGACAGCGCGGGCTCACGCGCTGGCTCGACTCGGAGAGCACCTCGGTCACGGTCGCG